>CANEHT010000005.1 GCA_947427385.1 uncultured Clostridia bacterium
TGACATAAAATTTCCCCTTTCGTTAAATTATTTGTCTAACAAAAGGTGGTCTCTTTTTGTCCTCTCTTTAAAAGTATTTTAAAGTACATTATATGATTTGACTTTTTAATATATGCTTGATTTTTCCCACAAAGTTAGAAAGCGGATTAAAAATTGTTTTAGTTAATAGCGAGAAATTGAAAAGTTTTAACATAATTTCTTTGACTTTATGCGATTAAAAATATACTATGTAATTATCGAAAAATAATGGTTTTTTGTTAGGAGCAAGCACAGCAAGAGGGTACTCACTTGTAATTTTGCTTTTTGCTCATTTTTACAAAATTTCGCTACTAGCAAGCAAAGCCAAAGAGTACCCTTTTGCGATTTTTTGATTGCTTATGCGCTGCAAAAGCCACAAAAAATATTTTGGGAACAGCTCCCAAACCCAGATAAAAATACGGAGGTAAAATATGCAGAACATAAAAAGAAATGTACAAATTAAATTTGGGTTAACATAGGAAGAACGAGAACTAATTAAGATACGAATGGTACAAATAACAGCAAAAAGAATAGGTGCATATATGCGTAAAATGGCAATTAGCGGACTGATAATTTACACAGATATAACCGATATAAAAGAGATGAATAAAGAATTACACTCTATCGGTGTGAATATTAATCGAATTGCAAGACGAGTTAATGAAACAAATTCAATTTATAAAGATGATATTGCGGAACTAAAAAATTATTAGGTGCTATATACAGGCTATCACAAATATTTTTATACGCTTTCCCGGCTGGGCGAGCAAAACTTCTTTTGGTATAATTACATTATAAAAATATCGAAAGGAGTTTTTTAATGGCAAGTTTTATAGGAGAACTGTATTATGGTAATATAAATCCAAATGCTAAGCAATTTAATTTATCATCACAGTATGCAAAAGCTATGAAAACATTTTGCAATAATGAGAAAATTTTAACAGAGAAGTTATCAGGCGATAATCTGGATTTGTTTAATGACCTCATAAACGCGCACGATGAAATTACAGCCACAAGCGATATTGAAAATTTTAAGCTCGGTTTCAGACTTGGAGTACAGATGATGTGCGACAGTTTAGTATTTAATGAAAGTAAAATTTTCAGAGTTATAACAGAATAATAAGGAGGATATGAAAATGAAAAAACGAATAATCACATTAGCAATTACTACAGCATTGACAATAGCAAATATGTCAGCTTATGCCGCAAAAATTCCAAGAGAAAAGTGCAGAGTGGCAATCTCGGTTACACATTATCCGCAGGGTATGCGAATACAAGAATACGAAAGACAGTTATTGCAAATCAAACAGACGGCAACGGTTATGGAATATTATCACCAATAGCGCAGAACGCAATCCGTGTTATGCGTGATATGCAAATCCAACCTGACGCATATGCACAAGCAGAGAAATAATTAAAAATACTGCTTGCTGACGTTATTACAGATGTTCAGAACGGTAAGGATTATATGGAAGCCTTAAAAAAAGCATACGAAATAATTTATAAATCAGCAGACACGTCATTTAACTATGACGAGCAATTTTTGCTTGATACCTGTTACCAAGATATTCCTGCTGTCGGAATGGAAATGTTTACGGTCGCAAGAAAATTACTGCTGGAAGCTCAAAAATAAAAATGCAAGGCTCATTATCGATAAATAAAATTTATATGAGGATATAATCATTTACGATTATGTTTTTTTTAACAATTAAATTTATACAATCAATAAAATATTGAAAAACTCAATATTTTATTGCTAAATTTAATATATTGTGATATAATGTTATAGAAATGAGGGGATTTATGTGTCAATAAACTATAACAAGTTATGGAAGTTAATGATAGATAAAAAAATCAATAAGACCACACTTAGAAATAAAGCTAAAATCAGTACAAATGCTATGGCTAAATTAGGTAAAAATGAATCTGTATCATTAGACATTCTTGTAAAAATATGTGAAGTACTAGAATGTAATATATGTGATATAGTGGAAAACATTTCTGAAAATGAGGTTGGTAAGTAAGTTATGAGATATTTAGGAAATAAAGAATCTATTTTATGTGAAATCGAAAATTTGCTTTGCCAAAAAAATTTATTACAGAATGAATTATCTTTTTTTGATTGTTTTTGTGGCTCTGGTTCAGTATCAGATTATTTTAAAAGATACTATGATGTAATCATTAATGACAACCTTACTTGGTCAACGATTTATACAAAAGGAAGAGTATGTGCTGTAAACTGTAAGTTTAATAAACTCGGCTTTGATCCATTCGATTATTTGAACAGCAATAATAATACTCTCAAAGGATTTATGTACAGAACATATGCGCCCACAGAAACAAATAGAATGTATTTTACACCTGAAAATGCTGCGAGAATAGATTATTTTAGATGGCAGATTGAAGAGTGGAATAAAGAAAATAGATTAACGGAAGAAGAATACTGTTTTTTATTATCGTGTTTAATAGAATCAGTGTCTGATATATCGAATACAGCAGGGGTGTATGGTGCATATTTAAAAAAATGGGATGCACGCGCTTTAAAACCTATTATATTTAATAAAGTGAATTTTCAAGATTATCCTTGTAATAGCTTAACAACATATAATTCTAAAATTGAAGATATTATTGAAGATATAGAATGTGATATTCTGTATATGGATCCTCCATATACACAAAACCAATATGGAACACAATACCATTTATTAGAAACCTTAATATTAAATGATAATCCAACGGTTAGCAAAATAACAGGATCACGTAGTACAGCACCTATGCGTTCAGATTGGTCAAAAGAATATAAAGTGAATATTTTGTTTGATAGGATATTAGCAAAAACTAAGGCCAAATATATTATTATGAGTTATAATAATGATGGATTTATGTCAAAGGAATATATTGAAGCTGCACTAAAAAGATATGGAAAACCAGATACATATATCTGCAAAAAGATTGAGTATAAAAAATATCAAAATTGGAAATCTCAGAACAAGAAAAAACACTTTGAATATCTATTTTTTGTTGAAAAGAAAACGGTTGATAATATTTTCTATGAATCACCACTAAATTATATTGGAAATAAATCAAAGATTGTTAATAAAATCATTAAATATTCTCCAAAAGATTTTTCAAAATTTATTGATGCTTTTGGAGGAGGATTTAACGTGGGGATAAATATTACAACGGATACTATTATCTATAATGATATAAATTTGTTCGTAACAGATATAATTCGTTCATTTAAAGACTATGATACATACGAATATTTAGTCTATGTAAAGAAAATGATTCGAAAATTTGGTTTAGAAAAAGGAAATAGCGAGGCATATAAAAATGCTCGAGATTATTATAATTCGTGTTCTATTTCTAAAAGAGATAGTCGGTTGTTATTTACTATAATACTATATGGATTTCAGCAGCAAATACGATTTAATAGCAATTATGAATTCAATAATCCTGTCGGGTTACGCTGGTTCAACGATAAAGTATTGGAAAAGATGATTAGCTTTTCACGAAAAATAAAGGAAACTGATTTTAAGTTTCTTAGTACAAGTTACGATGAATTGATAAAATACATTGATAATAATACATTTGTATATTTTGATCCACCATACAAACTTACAACAGGTGCGTATAATGATGGCAAACGTGGTTTTGATGGCTGGAATGAAGACTTGGAAAATAAATTGTTTGCATTTGCTGATATGCTTACCAAGAATAGCATAAAATTTGTGCTCTCATATGTGATTGAACATAAGGGAATTAAAAACGATAATTTATTAAAATGGGTTAATAATAATCATTATTCCATTATTAAATTAGGAGATGTTCTTGGGATTTCAGGAAGCAAAAGGAAAGAGGTGCTAATTATAAATTATGATGTACAACAATAAACCACATTTTATCATTAAAAAGAATCTTCAAAAGTCAAAAAATACAAATATATATTTCTGCGACGAAGTTACCCCTGATATATTAAAAGATGTATGCATACGAATAACTGGTCAGAGTAATTACACATATGAATATGTTAAAAATGACTATTCTGATGATTTTTTAGAAAAAACATATAATAAAGGTCGTATGGCTCTTATGTTTTATAAAAATATAGTTCATTATATCAGTTTTTCGGAGAAAAATATAGATGGGCGAAATTCTAGTGTTCAAAGTGTTCCGACAGCCTTTAATATATATTATAATAGTACATATCCTAATAAAAAGTTATACTATTATTTTCTTAATGTTCAAGGCAATGCAGAAACAAATTATCAATTACTGATATATAGATTAATGAATACTGTGGGATTTGAGTTTCTTAATGCAAATGAAATACTACGTTCTAACATTAAAGCATATAGCTCTATAGATGATATTATGTTTAATAGGCGTATTAATTCCCACAGAAATAAAAGTAATAATTCCACATATATTACAAAAAATGATTACGGAGAAATAGAAATTTACGGAAAAACTTATGGTGCTAATAAGTATGAAACAAGTTTGATGTGTTATGCGCTTTCAGGTCTTAGAGAACCCGGACAAGTAATAAAACTTTATGAAATATTGGAAGGTAATTTAAAAGAATTACCTAAGTCTAGTCTCAATGTAATAGGTAAAATGGGCGGTATTGATGTCGTACCAATCGATAGAACATTAGAAAAGAAAATTTTTAAAGGAAAAAATAGTCTTAGATCTCCGCGTTATATTTATAATTTGTTATCAAAACTAGGCAATAAACATTGTGCGTTATGTAGTTGTGAAATACCTGAAATAGTGCAAGGGGCACATATATGGCCTGTCGCAGATATTAAAAGGAATTCTATTATGAATGATGAAGAAAAATTAAATTATGCGATTGACGGAGAAAATGGAGTATGGTTATGTGAAAATCATCACAAATTATTTGACTCTCATATGATAACATTTGACGATAAAGGAAGAGTCAGATTTAAGAGTGGTATGGAACATCGCCATATTACATATATAGATAAAATAACAACTGTTAATGAATTACCAGATTATATTCTTACAGATAAATTTGTTGAGTACATTTGGAGAAGAGAACATACTATAAGTAATTTATAGACCTTATAATTTATAGGCCTTATATAGCAATAAGATTAAATAAAAAAGTGGACAGTTAGAGCCGCGTTTTGAGGGTATTTAATATAACTATACATACCCCCTAAGTTTATAGATATTTTATACTCTAAAAAGTAAGTATTTATGCGGTTTTCAGAACTCAAAATTTCGTCTAAATGCTCACTTCTATTCCACTATTGAGGCATAGAAAAAAGTCTATCGCTTTTATAAGCGATAGACTTTTTTAATCCTGCTTGACAGACAATCTACTTTACTGTCTTAACAGTGTCCGCCTAACGCTCATTTTTTTTTTATTAAAATCCCGGTAAAAGTAAACCAAAATGTTTATAACCATAATGTGTTATTACTCTGCCGCGTGCAGTACGTTGAATGTAACCAATTTGAATTAGATATGGTTCATAAACGTCTTCAATAGTTTCTGCATCTTCATTTATTGCCGCTGCAAGCGTTTCTAATCCAACAGGACCTCCGCCAAATTTATTTATCATAGTCTCTAAAATTTTTCGATCAAGCATATCAAGCCCCATTTTGTCAATTTCCAAACGATCTAAAGAATTTTTTGCAATATTTTCATTTATTACACCTTTATTTTCAATTTGTGCAAAATCGCGTACGCGTTTCAATAATCTATTTGCAATACGAGGAGTACCGCGAGAACGTTTTGCAATTTCTTTTGCCGCATCAGTATCAATTTCTATTTCTAAAACTTTTGCTGAACGACAAATTATTTTTTCTAATTCTTCTGTTGAATATAGTTCCAAATGGTTTATGACACCAAATCTATCGCGTAGTGGTGCTGTCAAAAGTCCTATACGAGTTGTCGCTCCGATTAACGTAAAGTGTGGTAAGTCAAGTCTAATACTTTTGGCGCCAGGTCCTTTTCCAATTACAATATCTAACGCAAAATCTTCCATTGCAGGATAAAGCATTTCCTCAATCACACGATTTAATCTATGAATTTCATCGATAAACAAAACATCGCCATCACTCAAATCATTTAAAATTGCAGCCATATCGCCAGTATTTTCAATTGCCGGACCGGAAGTAATTTTTATATTCACGCCCATATATTTGGCAATAATATTTGACAAAGTAGTTTTACCAAGTCCCGGCGGACCGTAAAAAAGTACATGGTCTAAAGTTTCATGACGAATTTTTGCAGCGTCAATGTACACTTTCAAATTTTCTTTGATTTTATTTTGTCCAATATAGTCTTCAAAAGTTTGTGGGCGCAATTTGGGTTCGATAATAACATCTTCAGCTGCAATTTTCGTTTCAATAATTCTTTTCAATTTATTTCACCTATTTTGCCAATAATTTTAAAACTTGTTTAATAATTTGTTGCGCATCTAAATCGTCAGTTTGCATTTGCATAACAATTTTTATAATTTGCGCGCGATCATAACCGAGTGAGCAAAGTGCTTCAACGGCATCAGACACTTCATTATTTTTTGGTAAATTATCGGGAAGCGTAATTTTATCTTTCAATTCCAAAATTAATCGTTGTGCAGTTTTTTTACCGATACCCGGAATTTTACTGAGTACATCGATATTTTCGGTAGCAATTGCAAAATAAATATTTTCCTGCGTCATATTTGCGAGGATATTCATTGCAGCTTTTGGCCCAATTCCTGATACAGTTATTAATTTCTTAAATGTTTGTAACTCTGTAAGTGAGCAAAATCCGTATAAACTTATTGAATCTTCTTTAACTGACATGAAAGTGTAGAGTTTTAATTTTTTGTCGGACGTAATAATTTTAGTTTCATCTGCAACTTTTATTTCATAGCCAATGCCGTTGTTATTTAAGATAACGGTATTTTTTTCTATGCTGTCAATTTCTCCGATAATAAATGAAATCATGGTAGAAATCCTACTTTCTTAAAAAATTATGGACTTATTATATAAAAATCTGGCGAAAATTTCATCATATAATTTGTTTTTTGTAGTAAAATATTTTTTGCATAAAAAATTTTAATGAGGAGATAAAAAATGTTTACAAAATCTAAAGATGAAATTATAAATGAATTTAACACCGATATTACTATTGGCTTAGATGAAAAAATTTCACAAGAACGCTTAAAAAAATTTGGCCCAAATAAATTAGCACAAAGTAAACCAAAAACTATTTTTACTTTATTCCTCGAACAATTTAAAGATTTTCTCGTAATTATTTTAATTGTTGCCGCCGTAATCTCTTGTATATTCGGTGAATTTCTCGATGGCTCAATTATTATTTTAGTTGTAATTTTAAATTCATGCCTTGGCGTTTATCAGGAAAATAAGGCGAACAATGCTTTTGCCGCACTAAAAGAATTAACGCAGCCGCATGCAAAAATTTTGCGTAACAACAAAATAATTCAGGTACAAACCGATTTACTTGTTCCGGGTGATGTCGTAATTATTGAATCCGGCGATTATATTCCCGCCGATATTCGTTTGGTTGAAAGTATAAATTTAAAAATAAATGAGTCAGCGCTAACTGGTGAATCATTTCCGGTTGAGAAAAATGCTAACACAATTTTAGATACACAAACTGTTTTAGGTGACAGGATTAATTGCGCATATATGAGTTCAATTGTTACTTGTGGGCGCGGTAAAGGAATCGTATTTGCGACAGGAATGAATACGGAGATTGGAAAAATTGCATCGATGCTAAATGAAACTGACGAACAAATTACGCCATTACAAAAAAAGTTAAATCATTTTGGCAAATTTTTAGGTTGCGGCTGTATTTTTATATGTGTTTTAATTTTTTTCATCGGTCTCATGCATAATATCGAGCCACTACAAATTTTTATGACAGCAATTTCGTTAGCAGTTGCCGCAATCCCCGAAGGATTAACGGTTGTCGTTACGGTAATACTTGCAATGGGAATGCAACGAATGGTCAAAATGAATTCTATTATAAAAAAACTTAGTGCGGTAGAAACTTTGGGAAGTGTTACCGTCATATGCTCGGATAAAACCGGAACGCTGACACAAAATAAAATGACGGTCGTAAAATTTTATACAAACGACAAAATATTTGACAATTTCAAAATAAATAATGAAACAGATTTTACAC
Source organism: uncultured Clostridia bacterium (assembly GCA_947427385.1). GTDB lineage: Bacteria > Bacillota > Clostridia > Lachnospirales > CAMVHY01 > CANEHT01. The sequence goes on from CANEHT010000005.1 coordinate 8,189, forward strand.
ACACGAAAAAACTTTTTGAAATTGCATCACTTTGCAATGATGCACAATATTCCGCCAATAATTCAATTGGTGACCCAACGGAAAGTTCATTACTTGAAGCCGCCGAAAAAATTAATTTGTATAAAAATGAATTAAATCAAAAAAATCCACGTGTTAGTGAAATTGCATTTGACTCCGACCGAAAACTTATGTCAACTTTAAACAAATTTGACCAAAAATTTATTGTGAACACAAAAGGTGCGCCTGATGAAATTTTAAAATGTGTAAATTTTATTTTATCCAATGGACAAGTTCGTGAAATTTCTCAAAGCGACAAGGATAACATATTAAAAGCTAACAGTGGTTTTGCAAATAATGCTTATCGCGTTTTAGGAGTCGCATATAAAATCATCGATGACAAAAAAGATTTTAGTGAAAACAATTTGATATTTGTCGGATTAATTGGCATGATTGACCCACCGCGTCCCGAAGCTAAAAATGCAATTGAAATCTGCAAAAATGCAGGCATAACGGTTAAAATGATTACGGGCGATCACAAAATTACTGCATCTAAAATCGCAAACGATTTGGGTATTACATCTGATGTTATTGAAGGCAAAGAGATTGATTCAATGACAGATTTAGAATTGCAAAATAAAATTAAAACGACTCATATTTTTGCGCGTGTTTCACCGCAACATAAAGTCCGTATAGTTTCAGCGATAAAAAATGATAAAAATATTGTGGCAATGACTGGCGATGGCGTTAATGATGCACCATCGTTAAAAAATGCTGATATTGGTATTGCAATGGGAATAACGGGAACTGATGTTGCAAAAGAAGCTTGCGATATGATTTTAACTGATGACAATTTTGCGAGCATAGTAAAAGCGGTGGAGCAGGGGAGAATAATTTATGCGAATATCCGAAAGGTTATCGCTTATCTTTTATCGTGTAATATTGGTGAAATTTTGTTGATATTTATCGCGCTGCTTTTTAATTTGCCAACACCACTTGCGCCAATTCATTTGCTTTCAATAAATTTCATAACGGATGCGTTTCCGGCATTTGCATTAGGAATGGAAGAGGGCGATGAAAAAATAATGCAGGCAAAGCCAAATAATCCTGACGAGCCATTGATAAATAAACGTATGTTCAAATTTATTTGCGTACAAAGTTTTGCGCTAAGTTTTGCAACGTTAAGTTCATTTGTCTTTATCTTAAAAATTACAAATTATGAAACAGCAATGACAGCGTGTTTTATAACGCTTGTAATCGGTGAATTATTGCGAGTTTATTCATCGCGTTCAGATAAAAAATTTTTATTCAAGATAAAAATATTTTCAAATAAATTTTTAAATCGTTGCGTAATTTTTTCATTTATATTTTTATTTTGCAGCATTTATTTTCCATTTTTAAATAAAATTTTTTCAACTGTTTTGCTTCCACCGTTTTACTTTTTTATTTGTATTTTATTTGCATTAATTCCATTATTGGCGGGCGAAATTTTTAAACTATTTTTGTAAAACTTTGTCATGCTTTTTAATTTTATTTCATCGGTAAAATGGTAAAATGTTTTTATAAATTTTAGGGAGGAATTTTTATGAAATTAAGAAATGAAATTGATGACAAATTTAAATGGCATTTGAATGATTTATTTGACACAGATGAACTTTGGCAAAATTCTTACGACGAATTAAATAACTCAATAGCGCTTATAAATTCGTTTCGTGGCAAATTAAATGATTTACAAATTTTAAAACAATGTCTTGAAAAAGTTTATGATATTTATGAAAAATTGGGGCGTGTTTATGTTTACGCACAAATGAAACTTCACGAGGATGCCAATAATAATTTTTATCAGGCAATGGCAGATAAATCTGACATAATTCGTGTAAAAATTGCAGCCGCAGCTTCTTTTATAGAGCCGGAAATTTTAAATTTAAGTGAAGAACAATTAAAAACTTTTATCGAGTCAAATAATTTGTACGCACATTTCATGGAAAATCTTTTGCGCATGAAAAAACATATTCTTAGTCCGGAAATTGAAAAAATTCTTACCGACGCAACTCAATTAGCTGATGCGCCTGATAATATTTATTCAATGTTAAGTAATGCTGACATGAATTTTGGCAAAATAAAAATTTCGGATGGCAAAGAAATTGAACTCACTCATGGGAAATTTATATCACTTATGGAATCTTCGGAGCGAGATGTTCGTCGGCAAGCTTTTAATGTTTACTACGATGCTTATATTAATCAAAAAAATACAATTGCAACGATATATTCGTCATCTGTAAAAAATGATGTATTTTTTGCGCGTACGAGAAATTTTGATTCAGTTTTGTCAAAAGCACTTTTCATACACAATATTCCTGAAAATGTTTACTCAAATTTAATTGAAACTGTCAATGAATATTTACCTGATTTGCATGGTTACATTGACATACGAAAAAAATTGCTCGGCCTGCAAGAACTTCATATGTACGATATGTATGTGCCGATTGTACCGGAAATCGATACGCAAATAAGTTTTGACGAAGCAAAAGAAACTGTAAAAAAGGCTTTGCAACCATTAGGCAATGATTATGTCGCAAAACTTGATGAAGCTTTTAACAGCGGTTGGATTGATGTTTATGAAAACAAAGGTAAACGTAGTGGCGCATATTCTTGGGGAGCTTATGGTTGTCATCCGTTTGTACTTTTAAATTTTGACGGAAAAATTGAAGATATGTTTACACTTGCACATGAAATGGGACACGCTATGCACAGTTTTTATTCGTGGAGCAATCAGCCATATATATATGCGGATTATACGATATTTTTGGCTGAGATTGCGTCAACCGTGAATGAAACACTTTTGATGCAATATCTTTTGAAAACGACAGAGGATAAAAAATTTAAATCGTACTTGATAAATTATTTTTTAGAGCAATTTCGTCGCACACTTTATCGTCAAACAATGTTTGCAGAATTTGAAATGCAAACGCATGACATGGTACAAAAAGATATTCCACTCACGGTAGATTTGTTAAACAAAACTTACAGAGATTTAAATTTGAAATATCATGGGAAAAGTGTTACACTCGATGAAAAATCGGATATAGAATGGTCGCGGATACCGCATTTTTATAACGCATTTTATGTTTATCAATATGCAACAGGATATTCGTCGGCTATTGCGCTTTCACAAAAAATTTTATCGGGCGATAATAGTTATCGTAAATTTTTGCAAAGTGGATCTAGCAATTATTCGATTGAAATATTAAAAAATGCCGGAGTTGATATGACAACGCCGGCGCCAATTAAAAGTGCTTTGGAATATTTTAAAGAACTTGTTGAGCAAATGAAAAAAATTAGTGAGGTATGATGAATGGATTGTATTTTTTGTAAAATAGTTAATAACGAAGTTGACGCATATAAAATTTATGAAGATGATGATTGTATCGTAATTTTGGACAAATTTCCAAATAATATTGGGCATTCGCTTGTTATTCCGAAAAAACATGTGCAAAATATTTTTGAATTAGATGATGACTTAGCCGGAAAAATTTTAAAAGTTGCGGCAAAAATTTCTAATGCTATTCAAAAAAGTTTGAAGCCTGATGGCATACATCTTTTACAAAATAATAATAAAGGTGCGAATCAAACCGTTAATCATTTTCATATGCATATAATTCCGCGATATTTTGGCGATACCGTAGAAATTAAATGGGTTAATAATAAATTTAGTGATGAAGATTTTAATTTAACGTTTGAAAAAATAAAAAATTGCTTGTAAAAATTAAGGAGGATAATAATGGCTGTCGTAAATGAAATTTTGAAGGAAGAAAATAATTGCCTTTGCTTCGGAAATTATTTGATTCAGGAAAAACAAAAACTTGAAAATTTTGACTTCAATGGCGATAAATATAAAGTTAAAACGCATAATGAAATTACACGTCTCGAAAAAAATGATTTATTACTTTTAGAAACTGTTCCCGGCTCCGCAATTCATAAATTTACTATGAATGATACGGATATAAATTTTGAGGCGGAAGGTTTTGAAAATACACAAATAACTTTAGATCTTGCGCCAAATCAAAATTATAAACTCGAAATAAATAATGTTGTGATCGGTGTTACTAAGTCAAATCCGTTTGGCAAATTTTCTTTTAGTTTAAATCTTTCTTCTCAGCCAAGTATTATTAAAATCAAAAAAGTTTAGTTCTTTCATAAAAAAAATCATATCGATTATTTTCGGTATGATTTTTTATTTTAATTCTATATTTCTTGATAATCTTGGTTAGACATTAACGGCGGAATATTAAAATCCATTTGTGAATTTAGTAATGATGGAATTGAATATTCATCAAAATCTGTTTGATTTGGTTCGAATAAATTATACTTTTCTTGCTTTATTTAATACATTTCGTACACCTCTTTCAGCTCTAGGCGGTTTGTCAGGATGATTTGCATTAAATATATTTGTAACTTTTTGAGAAGTTGCAAATGGATTAGCTTGTTTTATCGCTATAATTTCTTTAGCTTCTGCTTCTTTAAACTGTCTTGCTCCATGATAGCCTTTTTTAAAATTTTTTATTTTATTCCATCTATTTTTTAATTCGTTCTTGCTTCGATTAGGAAAGAATCTTTGAATTTTATCAAAAGCTCTATCACCAAATTCTTTAACTTTTTCGCGAAGAAGTTCATCTTCTTCTCTTGAAAAAGGTACTGGTAAATTTGGATCTAAATAATCTTTCCACCTATTGTGTATTGTAGAAATAGATCATTAGGTTTTATTTGGTTAAATTTTTCCGCAATTTGTGTCCAATAATCTCCATGCTCTCCATGTAATTCAGTAATTAATTTATCCTCGTTTGATGAAAAGTTTACCCGTTTTCTCCTTTTAATATTTGCGGCTTCACTCATAAATCAACACTCCTTAATATTTTTTTTAATAATTAACAACAAGATAATTATAATACAAATAAAATAATATGTCAAAAATAATTTTAAAAATTTTATTTTATATTTTTTGTACAAGGCAAAAAATTTTTATATAATCAATAAAAATATTTTGATGGCGGTGATTAAAATAAATTTTCAATTTGAGTCTAAAATAAGTAAAAAAAATTTGTCTGTTTTATGCAGACAAATTTCATTTATGTTGCAATCAGGAATTTCTATCAGTAAAGCGCTAGAAATTTTAGCGGGACAATCACAAAATAAAAATTTAAAAATTATTTTAAGTGACATACATAAAAATATTTTAGAAGGTAAATCATTTTCACGATGTCTTTTACAGCATGGTAAAAAATTTCCCGCACTTATGATAAATATGATAAAGGCGGGAGAGAATGCAGGGAGATTAGATGAGATAATGAATCAACTTGCGGACTATTATCAACAGGAAAATGATTTTATTACAGATTTTAAACGGGCAATGATTTATCCATGTATTGTGTGCGTAATGATGTTAACAGTTTTAGTCATGGCATTAACATTTGTAATTCCAAGTTACGCACAAATGTTTTCACAAAATGGTGCGAAATTACCGCTGCTAACTCAAATAGTTATTGGTATCAGTAATTTTGTTGGAAAGTATTATTTACTTTTGATATTATTTTTCATAACAATTTTTATTTTACTGGTATTGTTTTTAAAAACAAATAAAGGACAAATTTTTTATGGCAAATTTCTTTTTTCATCGTTTGTAAAAAAAATTTATCGTATACGTTTAAATTTTATATTTGCTCAAATCTTTGGAATGCTTTTAAGGTCGGGCGTTGATATCATTTCAGTATTTGAAAATGTAAAAGATGTTGTCGGCAATAAATTTTTAGATAAAGATTTCGATTTAATGATTAATCAAATTAGAAATGGTGAGAGCGTGAGCGAAGTTATCAATAAATCTGGCAAATTCAATACGATTTTATCTGAAATGATAAATGTTGGCGAAAATAGTGGAAATTTGCCCGATACTATGCTTTATTGTCAAAAATATTTTGAAAATGAATTCAAAGATAGTTTGAAAAAACTTGAAAAAATTATCGAACCAACGTTCACGATTATCACCGGTATAATTTTAGGAATCATAATGCTCGCGATAATGGAACCAACTTTTACGTTAAATGATATTTTTTAATTATTCTGCTTTAATGGCAACTAATGCGCTTAATTTTGTTGCACGACGCGCCGGGAAATAACCTGAAAACAAACCGATTAATCCTGAAAAAATTATTGCGACAGCACACAACCAAATTGGTATCAATGAAACGACTGATTTTTCTGAATACATATAAACATCAGTATTGAAAAATGAAATGTTTGTGGTATTCAAAATATGTGAGACCAACAAACTTATCAGTGCGCCAATTATTCCGCCGAAGAATCCAATTATTGAAGATTCTAGCAGGAATAATTTTTTTATGTCGCGGATAGATGCACCGATTACTTTCATGATACCGATTTCGCGCGTACGTTCGTATACCGACATTATCATAGTGTTTGCAATACCAATTGCCGCAACAAATAATGAGACTGCACCGATTGCGCCAAGTAATGCTTGCATATTTGCGGAAGTTGCCCGCATGTTTTCCAAATATTCGCCTTCATAGTATGCGTTATATCCAAGTTCTTTGACTTTTTCCGCAATATCTTTGACACTGTTAATATTTTTGCATTTTACATAAATTTGATTGTACTCGTCAGAATTATTTTCGCCGGAATTTTTTTTACGCATTTCTGCTTTTAACTTTTTAGTTTGTTCAATAGTCATATAACAATTGTAATCGGATTCGCTCCAACCAGATTCATCAGATTTTAATATTCCAACAAATTTTACAGCGTGCGATTTAATATTTGACGATGAAGAATTTCCGTCAGTAGTGTCAACTTCACCGTAATTCATATCAGTAGAAATCGTAACGCGGTCTTTCATAAGATTAACTTGTGGCGAATCATAATAAACATAGCTACGGCTATTTTTTTTGCGAAAAGAGTAGGGGACTTTACCGCCGCAAACAATATTTAATTTATCATCTTCATTTAAAAATCGGCCACTCTCTAGCTCATAGCCTAAAATTTTTAGAAATGGCGCTTCGATTCCAACGACATTTAATGTCGCACAATATTTACCACACAAAGCTTTTATGGAATACGACAAATTAATTATAGGGCTAACCGCTTCAACATTTTTTATTTGTTTGAAATTATATACGGCGGTGTTGTCCAATTTTATTTTATTTTTTTTTGTTTGATATTGCGGTGAAGTTTCATCAACACCAACAACATGAATTAAAGTTATATCTGAAAGTTGAAGTAGTTGGCTCTCAAAGTTTTTATTTATTGCAAGCCCTAACGATATCATTACAATGATTGAAGCGGTACCGATTGAGACGCCCAAAATTGTCAAAAATGTCCGAAGTTTACGTTTAAAAAGATTTTTGAGCGCCATCGCAATCAGATCAATATTATTCATCTAAATCATTGCCTTTCTTTTTCTGCCGAATTTTCTTTACAATAAATATTGCGACGCCCACAGAAATAATAATTGCGCCCCAAATGTATGGATTTTTCAACCAACTTTTTTTTGGTTCTTCAATTGGCGGCGTATCAGGTGTAAAATTATCATCAATTGGCATAGATTCTTGGACATTTACGGTAAAATTTTTAATTTGTTCTTTCGTTTCGCCCGCATCATCTTCATATGAAATAATTATGCGTCCGCTTTTTTCACCGGGCTGTAAAGGTGTAAAGTTTCCTTCATACGTATCGCTTGTACTCGTATTAAATTTGCCATAAAAAATTGCGCTTTGTTTTGCATCAAAATCTTCGCCTTCAATTTTAATCAAAAGGTTATTCAAATTAACCTTACCGGTATTATAAAAATCGAAAGCTATTGCAGTCGGTTGATTTACGTAAATTTCATTTGGAATATTTATTTCACTAGTATCAAGTTTTGTTGGCTGCTTGACACTTATTCCAATTGTTTCCGAAGATTTAATTTCATTGTGCTTTTCATCTTCATATTCAAAATTTACAACGACACTATAATTTTTTGGCGTAGCAGTCGGCAAGGTATAGAGCCGTAATTTTTTTTCAATTTTATCTGACGGCGCAATATCTCCAATAAAAAATGTCGTACTTCCATTGACAGGCGTAAAGACGTTTCCTTTTTGTTCATTTGTACTTGTCGCCGCTTCATCTATTGTCAACGAAACTTTCGTATTCTCAACACGTTTATTTTTATGCGTATTTTTAAATGTCATACTCAAATCAAATTCAGAACCCGCCGTAACTATCATTGGATTTGTACTGTAATTTTGAACAATAATTTTTGGCTTGCTTTGTGAATCTGAGGCTTCTGAGTCAGGATTATTCACATTTATTCCGATGTATTGCTCAAAAGAATTTTTGTCAACATTTTCATACTCAACTTGAAATTTTATCGAATAATTTTGTGTTTTGGCTTTCGAAGTTGGCGCAAATGCAAACGTTAAATTTTTTGCTTCATTTGGTTTCAAAAGTTGTGTCAAAATTATGTTAGGAGTTTTTGGCACAATTGCACCATCTTCATCAATTATTGCTGTAACTTTAACATTTTTCAAATTTATTTGACCTGAATTTTTCAATTTCATTGAAACAGTTGCAGTTTCACCGACGTTAAAAATTTTTGTCGGAACGATTATATCTGTCAATTCAGGTTGTGATTTATCGAGTTGAGTTTGTCCGGCAATATTTACATAGTAGAAAAAATTTTTGTCATAAACTTTTTCATCGCCGTCTTTATATGAAACTTTGAAAGTCAATGGATAGGAACCGCTTTGAATTTTAGACGAAGCTACGAAATCAAAATTCAAATATTTTTGCATACCTGCGGAAAAATTTGGGAAATATGTTCCCATTGTAGAATTTGCGAGATTTATTTCATCAGTTTTTATGCCTTCGATTGAAATTTGTAAATCATACGCATTTTGTGCGCTGACATTTTCAATGATGGCCGTCAAAGAAAATTGGTCACCTGGCAAAATTTTTGCATTCGTATTTGTAAAGTTAGTTATATTTATCAATGGCGCTGAATTTTCATTTTTTATTTTTATAGCGAACGTATCGCTTTCAGTAAAATTTGTATTAACCTCGTTCGAAAAAGAGTGGGTGAGGGAAACCGTGTAAGTCCCAGATTTCGCATTCTTATCTGCTTTTACATTAAGTTTCATAATTTTTTTACCAGTCGCCGAGATAACCGGCACAGCGTTAGAATCATTTACAAATGAAATTGTAAATGGCGCGCTTGAATCAATTGTTGCTTGCGTAAGAATGTTGTAAGCGGCGGCCGCACCAACATTTCGGATTGTAAGGTCAATATCTTTATTGCCACCAGCATTTAAATTTACAACAGATGGGCTTTCCAATTTTATTTTAGGAGTTGCATTATTTATGGTTGGTTCAACTGGCTCAGCGTAAATTTTTATTGGCAAAAATAAGAGTAAAGTAAAAATAGCGATGAAAATTTTATTTTTCATTTTTAATCTCCTTTTGATTTTTTATTTCATCAATTATTCCATCACGAATATGGATAATCATATCGGCATAGCATGAGATTTCCAAATCATGCGTAACTATAATTAATGTCTGATTATTTTTACGTGCGATATTTGTAATCAAATCCATCATTTCAAAAGTTGTTTTAGTGTCAAGATTTCCAGTCGGTTCATCTGCAAAAATTACACTCGGATTATTTACAAATGCTCGTGCGATACTTACACGTTGCTGCTGACCACCACTCATTTGTGATGGCTTATGATTAATTCTATTTTCGAGGCCAACATTTTTTAACATTTCCTTAGCTTTTTCAATACGAATTTTTTTAGGGACACGTGAAAAAATTAGAGGCATACAGACGTTTTCGAGAGCAGTTAAAGTTGGGAAAAGGTTATAAGATTGGAAAACGAAGCCGACATATTTTTTACGGAACTCAGCTAATTGTTCTTCGTTAAATTTTTCGAGGTGCATATTATTAAATAAGATTTGACCTTTAGAAGGTTTTTCGAGGCCGGCAATCATATTAAGTAAAGTAGATTTACCAGAGCCGGAGGTTCCAATTATGCAATAAATTTTATTTTTATCGAAATTCAAATTAATATTATTGAGAGCGATAATTTTTTCGCTGCCCATTTTATAAATTTTTCTAACGCCAATTAAATTGATAATAATTTTCGACCTCCTTTTTTAGACACCAAATTTATTTTAGCACGAAAAAAATATTTTAGTAAAATTTTTTATAAAAATATTCTATAAAAAAATATTTTATATGGAAATAAAAAATGTAGAAAAAATGATAAATAAAAGTAAGTATTCGCAAAAGACGTTTTTGTAGAATATCTATTTAGCTGATTTTTTCATAACTTTTACGTTATTTTTATAGAAATTTTTCACTGCATTTTATTTTGAATATGTTATAATAAATCCCGTTTCATTTTTAAAATTTTTTTTGAAAGGAGATTTATTATGTCAGTTAAAAAAACAATGGATGGAAATTCCGCCGCTGCTTATACTTCTTATGCTTTTACCGAAGTTGCTGGAATTTATCCGATTACTCCATCTTCTCCAATGGCTGAACATGTTGATGAATGGTCAGCTAAAGGTAAAAAAAATTTGTTCAATCAAACTGTTCGTGTTGTTGAAATGCAATCAGAGGCTGGTGCGGCTGGAACAGTTCATGGTTCACTTGCAGCCGGTTCGTTGACAACAACTTATACGGCATCACAAGGTCTATTGCTCATGATTCCAAATATGTATAAAATTGCTGGCGAACTTTTGCCATGCGTATTGCACGTAACGGCGCGTACTTTAGCTACGCACGCACTTTCCATTTTTGGCGACCATAGTGATGTTATGGCATGCCGTCAAACTGGTTTTGCAATGCTTTGTTCGGCAAACGTTCAGGAAGTTATGGATCTCGCAGCAGTTGCACATTTATCTGCAATTCGTGGACGTGTTCCATTTTTACATTTTTTTGATGGCTTCCGAACTTCACACGAAATACAAAAAATTGATTGCTTAGATTATGAAGATTTACGAAAGTTAGTTGATTGGCAAGCAGTTGATAAGTTCAAAAAAGATGCGTTGAATCCAAATCATCCGGTAACGCGTGGAACCGCACAAAATTCTGATGTATTCTTTCAAGCGCGTGAAGCTTGCAATCCTTTCTATAATGCGTTGCCAAAAATTGTTGAAGATTATATGAATGAAATAAATAAGATTACTGGCCGCGATTATAAATTGTTTAACTATTATGGAGCGCCTGACGCCGACCGTATTATTATTGCGATGGGTTCGGCTTGCGATGCAATTGAAGAAACAATTGATTATTTAAATTCAAATGGTGAAAAAGTTGGTCTTGTAAAAGTTCATTTATATCGCCCTTTTTCAATTGAACATTTTATAAATATAATTCCGCAAACTGTGAAAAAAATAGCTGTTCTCGACCGTACAAAAGAACCTGGCGCATTAGGCGAACCATTATATCAAGATGTTGTAACAGCATATTTTGAACGCAATACGCATCCATTGATAGTTGCAGGGCGCTATGGATTAGCGTCAAAAGATTTTACTCCCGCACAAATTATTGCAATTTATGAAAATTTGAAGCTTGATAATCCCAAAAATCATTTTACAGTTGGAATAAATGACGACGTTACGCATTTGTCATTGCCTGTTCAAGATCCAATTAATGTTTCGCCAAAAGAAACTATAAGTTGTAAATTTTGGGGCTTGGGCTCAGATGGAACTGTTGGCGCAAATAAAAATTCGATAAAAATTATCGGTGACCATACTGATATGTATGTTCAAGCATACTTTGCATATGACTCTAAAAAGTCGGGCGGCGTTACGCAATCTCATTTGCGTTTTGGGAAATTCCCAATTCGTTCAACTTATTTAGTAAATGTCGCTGATTTTGTTGCATGTCATAATCCTTCCTATGTTCATAAGTATGACATGGTTTCAGATTTAAAAGACGGCGGCACATTTTTATTAAATTGTTCGTGGACCGATGAAGAATTAGAAAATAATTTGCCGGCTCAATTCAAAAATTACGTTGCGAACCACAACATAAAATTGTTTACAATTGATGGTATAAAAATTGCGAAAGAAATTGGTTTAGGCAATCGAATCAATACTGTTTTACAATCCGCATTCTTTAAACTTGCAAATATTATTCCGGCTGAACAAGCTGCTGAATATATGAAAAAAGCGATAAAAGATACTTATGGTAAAAAAGGCGAAAAAATTGTAACTATGAATTATGCGGCAGTTGATGCCGGTTTGCAAAATGTTCATGAAGTAAATATTCCTGAACATTGGAAAAATGCTTCTGACTCAGATGAAGACTCTGATGATGGAAATGAACCTAATTTTATTAAAAATGTTGCGAACGTTATAAATAACCTAAAGGGTGATAAATTACCTGTTAGTGCATTTAAATTTTATGAAAATGGAACACTTGAATGTGGAACGGCTGCATATGAAAAACGTGGCATTGCAGTTGAAGTTCCAAAATGGATTAAGGAAAATTGCATTCAATGTACGCAATGTTCACTTGTTTGCCCGCATGCAACTATTAGAGCTTTCCTTGTCGGAGAAAATGATAATACACCAGTTAGTTTTGAAACTATAAAAGCAAATGGTAAAGATTTAGAGAACTATGGATTCCGAATTCAAGTTGACGTTATGGATTGTACGGGTTGTGGTAATTGTGTTAAAACTTGTCCGGCAAAAGAAAAAGCTTTGGTTATGCAACCTTTACAAACGCAGATGGAACAAGTTGAAAATTGGGAATATGCGACAACTAAATTACAGACGAAAAATACGCCAAATCCGACAAATATCAAAAATAGTCAGTTAAAGCAACCACTTATTGAATTTTCAGGTGCATGTGCAGGTTGCGGCGAAACACCTTATGCAAAATTGTTAACGCAGCTTTTTGGTGATCGCATGTATATTGCAAATGCTACTGGTTGCTCATCCATTTGGGGCGGTAGCTATCCAAATTCACCTTACACATCAAATTTTGAAGGCAAAGGCCCTGCATGGGCAAACTCTTTGTTTGAAGATAATGCTGAATTTGGACTCGGAATGTATACTGCTGTAAAACAAACGCGTGCTGGCTTAAAAGAAAAAGTTCAAAGATTATCGGAACTTGCAGAAAAAGATGAAGTCAAATCAGCTATTCAAAATTGGCTTGATAATTTTGATAATGGTATAGAATCTAAAACAGCTTCCGAAAATTTGATTAATGTAATTTCAAATTGTGCTTGTGGTGGTGAAGCTGGTGAAATTGTAAAAGAAATTATTGACAAAAAAGATTGGCTCGCTAAAAAATCACAGTGGATTTTAGGTGGTGATGGTTGGGCTTACGACATTGGTTTTGGCGGATTAGATCATGTTCTTGCAAGCGGTGAAGATATAAACGTTTTAGTTTTTGACACGGAAGTTTATTCAAATACTGGCGGTCAATCAAGTAAATCAACACCAACTGCGGCCGTTGCAAAATTCGCGGCATCAGGTAAAAAAATTCGTAAAAAAGATTTGGGCATGATTGCAATGAGTTATAAATATGTTTATGTTGCACAAGTTGCAATGGGTGCAAATCAAAATCAATTGATAAAAGCTATGCTCGAAGCAGAAAGTTATCACGGCCCTTCATTAATTATTGCTTATGCGCCATGTATAAATCATGGAATTCGTGCGGGAATGAGTTGTACGCAGGAAGAAACGAAAAAAGCTGTTGAGTCCGGCTACTGGCATTTGTACCGATATAATCCAATGCTTACAGCTGAAGGTAAAAATCCATTTACGTTGGATTCAAAAGAACCGACAAAAAGTTTCAGAGAATTTTTAGACAATGAAGTTCGCTATTCATCATTAAAAGTTTTATTTCCTGAACATGCTGAAGAATTATTCAAAAAAGCTGAAGAAGACGCAAAAAATCGGTATAATACTTACAAGAAATTATCTGAATAGATATAAAAAAAATTCGCCTAAGTGCGAATTTTTTTTTTGTTTTCACAACAAATAGAGCTTGAACATAAAGTATGAATGGAGGTGAAGAAATTGTACGGAAAAATTATCAAAGATGATACCAGATATGACTACACGCAAAAATTTTTAGAGGACAAAGGAATAAAATTTGGAGATGAAAATAGCAATTTAAACTTTATTTTATTTCCATTTAAAGAAAAAATTGATAACACATTTGATGAAAAATTTTTCAGCAATTTAAGTAAAGATGTTTTGATTTTCAGTGGTATTGAAAATAGTTATCTAAAATCTGTTTGTAAAAAAAACAACTTAAAGTATGAAGCGCTGATGAATTCGGATTACATTTCAATTTTAAATGCGATTCCAACAGCTGAAGGAATTATTTCGTACTTAATTCAAAATCGTAAGACGACAATTGCAAATTCAAATATTCTTATCATCGGCTACGGACGCTGCGGAAAAGTTTTAGCTGATAAATTGTTGGCATTAGGTGCAAAAGTTTTTGTAAATACTTTAAACAAATCTGATTACGCAATTGCTATCTCACACAAAATTATTCCAAATCCACAAATTGATTTTAGTCAAAAAAATTTTGATGTAATAATAAATACGGCGCCGGCTCAAACAATTTCGAATGAAGATTTCAAACTTTTACCAAATGAAACTTTGTTGATAGATATAACTTCAGTAGGGTTTGATATTGATATTGCACGAAAAAAGAATGTAAAATCGGCACGATTTTTATCAATACCGGCAAAATTTGCGCTACAAACAGCTGGTGAAATTTTAGGTGAATATATTTATAAGAAGGTGTTGAAATGTTCACAGAAAAAAAAATCGGATTCGGTATAACTGGCTCATTTTGCTCAATTAACAACGTATTTGAGTTAATCGAGCAATTACAAAATAATGGTGCAGAAATTTTTTGTTTTGTCACACCAAATGTTTTTAACTTGGACAACAGATTTAATAATGCAAGCGAACTCATAAAAAAATTGGAAGATATTACGAAAAAAAGTGTTGTGAGTGAAATAACGGAAGCAGAAAAATTTGGGCCATTTTGTCCATTAGATTGTATGGTTATTGCGCCGATAACGGGGAATTCTTTAGCAAAATTTGCGAATGGAATTACTGACAACGCAGTTTTGATGTCAGCAAAAACAACTTTACGTAACAGAAAACCGGTAGTTCTTGCTCCATTTACAAATGATGCACTTGGTATCAATGGAACAAATATTATGAAATTGATGAATACGAAAAAAATATTTTTTGTGCCATTTGGTCAAGATGATCCGATAAAAAAACCTACGAGTATGACATCTGACATAAAAAAATTGAGAGATACAATAAATGAAGCAATGAAAGAGCGCCAAATTCAACCGGTTATAATAGAGAATTTTCACCATGAATAAAATTTTTGACACTGGTTATAATTTATTTGTCCCCCACTTTACCCTTTTTGGAAAAAATTAAATTAATCCGCGCGAGCGGATTTTTTTAGTTGCAATATTTTACAATTAAAGTTTCGAGCGCAAGTTTATCAGTAATTTGCCCAGTTTTAATTTTATAATCAATTTTCGAACATTCCTTTATTGCCGAAATTAATTTTTCACAAGAAAAATTTTGAGCTTGCCGTAAACAATCATTGACAATAAAACTTCTGATACCTAATTTTTGCGCAATAGAATTTTCACCGATTTGTGCAAAAGTTTTTACCTGCAAAATCAAAGTAAATTGACGCGCTATCATCGTTAAAATCATTAATGGTTGTTCTTTAAGAAAAATCAAATTATTATAATGTTCGAGCGCCAGTTTCAAATTTTTATTTCCTATCGCAGCAACAAGATCAAAAATTCCAGCTTCGATAGTTTTTGTACAAAGCAAATTTATATCTGGCGCACAAATTTCTTTATCGCAATAGCAAATAAGTTTGTCCAATTCATTTTTCAAAAAATTCATATCACCCATTGTCGTTTTTAAAATAAGTAAAGCATTTTCATCGGAAATATTTTTGTCGGCGGCATTACAAACTTTTTTTATCCATTTGATTAATTCTTTGTCAGAAGGCGTCTTTATTTCAAATGCTTCACCAATTTCACAAATTTTTTTGTAAAGTTTGTTACGCTTATCAATTTTAGATTCCCAAAAAATAATTATAGAAGATTGCGGAAAATCAGCGATGTTATCAAAAATTAATTCTGTTGCATTTTTTTTACCACTGTAAAAAAATCCACTATCTTTAACGATTATCAAACGATATTGATTCATAAATGGTAGCGCCATTGCAGAATTTATAATTGCTGTAGCATTTTCTTCGAAAAAATTGAAATTCATATCTGAAAAATCGTCAGGTATGATTTTTTTTTTGATTTGATTTATGTAATGTTCAATTAAATAATTTTCAGTTCCATATAGCAAATAAAAATTTTTTAGGCCATTTTTCTCAATCTGTTTCAAAAAATTTGACAATTATTTCACCTTATTAAAAAAAATTTTTTCATTAAAATTTAACTCACTTGAAATTTTAATTTTATCATTTAAAAATTTAATCGTAACAGCTCCACACTGAGCTGTGTCAAAAAGTTCAATATTCAAATCTTTTAGACGTTGTACAACTTCATCACTTGGATGCGAGTAATAATTATTTACGCCTGTACTAACAAGCGCTAAAGTTGGATTAACTTTTTGTAAAAATTCTAATGTCGAAGAAGTTTTTGAACCATGATGAGCTAATTTTAAAATATCTGCACTAATATTTTCTGATAATATTTCATGCTCTGCATCTTTTTCAATATCGCCTGTAAATAAAATTTTTGTTTTCGGTAAATGTAATTTTAACACAAGAGATGAGTCATTGTTACTATTTGCAACTGTGTTTTCAAAAGGATAAATACATTGGAAATAAAATTTTTTGTCGGATAAAATATCGCCGGCTTTCAAATATTCTATAGGTATAGAAAATTTTTTTGCCTGTGCAAATAATTTTTGCGCTAATTCATCATCCGAAAATTTTTGTGGTAAAAATATTTTACCAACACGTTTACTTTCCAACAACTCAATAATGCCAGTGATATGGTCGGCGTCAGAATGCGAAATAAAAACTGCGTCAATAAAATTTTTCGCTTTGTAATCTAAAAACGGTATTAAAATATTTTGTCCGGTATTGTTTCCAATATCTTGCGTTCGTTTGCCGCCACCGTCAATAACAAAAACTTTACCGCAGTTTATAACAAAGCAGTCTCCTTCCCCAACATCAAGCATTGTAATTTGAGTTGGCTTTGGAATGATAAAAACAATTGCTATACAAAAAATGAAAAATGACGAAAATATGTAAAAATATTTTTTCATCGGTCTGCCAATTAAAAATGATATAAATAAAAAAAGCCACATTAAATATAAACTAACAAAAAAAAGATTTACGTGCCCCGTTAGTATTTTTGAAAACGGAAGTAATGTAAAAATTTCGCATAATTTCTCGTAAAACCAAAGTAAAATTAAAATCGGTGCAGAAATAAAACTTGCTAGATGTAAATTAATTAAGCCGATAAATCCAACAATAAATCCTAGCGCAACGATTAAAGCAATGCTTGGCAAAACAAATAAATTTATAAATATGCTGTACGGTGTGAAATAAAAAAAATAATATGCGTTGACAAGATATGTAATCAGTGATGCAGCAATAGACGCCGCAAAAAATTTATTCGCACGAAAAAATTTGATCGCCAGAAATTTTAATCCAATCAGCATTAAACCTCTGTCGATTGGCTCGGTAAAAACTGCAATTCCAAATACAGCGCCAAATGAATATTCAAATCCAATATCGAAAATGCAAAAAGGATTGAACAACATGAGTAACAAACTGCAAAATGATAGCGACGTTAGCAGATCACTTTCACGATAAATTAATTGTCCAACGATAATCACAGTAGCCATAATTACAGCACGAACAGTTGAAACATTTGCGCCTGTCATCAAACAATATAGACACAAAATTAAAATGCAAAGTATGCACGAATTTCTTTTCCCAAAAATAAATTTTAATAAATAATTGACGAGCAATGCAATTATTGAAATATGTAAACCAGAGATGGCTAAGATGTGATAAATTCCAGCGGATTTGTAAAGTTGACTTGTATAATCGTCAATTTCAGATTTTTCGCCAATAATCATGGCTTTTAAAATCCCAGCTTCTTTACTTTGAAAAATAATGTCGTAAACATTACCTAAATTATTTTTAAATTTTTCAAGCGTATAAATAAAATAATTTTGTTGACCACAGTTTTTGACACTAACAGGAAAAATTTTATATGCTATTGATTTTGTCCGAAAATAATTTTTTTCGTTAAAACCTCCAGGATTTCTACGTGGCTGTGGCAAAATAAATTTACCTTTTAAAATAATTTTATCTCCAACAAATATATTATTGTCTGAAAAATAAGCTTGAACATTAAATTTTTTCCCTAAATAATTTACTTTAACCATTGCACGATTATAATTTTTCAAAGCGGCAATATTTTTTACAACGCCCTCAATTGTAATATTTTTTGACGGTAAATCTAAAACATTTTGTGAAAATTGTACACGCAATAAACCGCAACTAAATATTGTAAAAAAAATTAGCATGGTTTTTATTCCATGCTTGAAATAAATATAAAACAAAGCGAAAAAAATTACGATACAAAATAAATAATTTGCTTGTGAAAAAATTATTCCCAGCATAAAAAATATTGCGCTCACAAATAATGGTCTTTTCATTTTTTATCACGATAAATAATTTTTTCATTACGCTCGATTGGTTTATTTAACCATTTAGATTGATTTGTTTTTTCAGATTCAATAAGAAATTGAACTTTGTTAATATTTTTTAACTCCGTCAAAGAATTTACGATGGAATAAAGTGCAAATTTTTGGTTATCATTATCATTATTTTTATTTGTAAATTCTCCGCTTAAACTTACATAACAAATATCCTTGTCAGTTTTTACATCACAAATTTTAGTATCAGGCGAGACTGTTGCCGATAAATCAGATCCACTTGGTCCCAAAATTATTTGTTCTAAAATATATTTTTCAATTGGCTGATTAAGGTCAATATTTATTAACCTATCTTGCGCACATAATTTATTTTCTTTGCGGAAATATAATTTTACAATTTGTGAATCTGTTTTTTCATCGGAAATTTCAGGATTAATAACAATATTGCTGCGATTTAAAACACCTATTGGGGTTCCGTCAATTTTTTGTAATTCCTGTCCGTCAACAAAAATTTTTACATTATCTACAAAATCTAAATCAGTTAAAGTCCAAACAAGTGCACTACGAAAAAATAATTCATCAGGCAAATTTTTATATTGCGGTGAAAAATCAGTTGTAACGGTTTTATCATTCAAATAAATTTTTTTTACATCTACATTTGTGAGTTGAAACGCAGATAATTTTTTATTTTTAGGTTCAGAATATAAAATCTCAATAGTTTGACGTAAAATATTTTCTTTATCGAGTTTATTATCAATATTTCTTTTTTCACTTTTCAATAAATTTTTTACTGTATTTGGGAAATATGCTTCAACTTTAATTTTATTTTTTTCATTTAAGATAGATAACATTAAAATTATTCCTGCACATATAAAAATCAATGCCTTTTTCATTTTGAAGAGCACTCTCCTTTTTCTAACATTATACATTTTTGCAGAAAATAATTATATAAAAAAAGGGATTCAATATTTAGAATCCCTTTTACAATAATAAAATATTAAGACAAATTTATTATATCATTAAACGTTTGAGAATTAGGTTCTATTTCAATATTTTTTTTAATACTTGGATTAACTTGTGTGTTTCCTAAATCGAAATTAGTTTTCAAATTTTTTGGAGTTGAATTTTCTTTATATCTTTTATTTAGATGGCAACCCAAACCTACACTGGCTGAACCTAATAATACTAATGATATTAATAAACTTAGCCCGAATGTTGAAGATACAAAAAATCCAAAAGGAGAAGCTAAAATAAAAACAAATCCCAGAATTATTAATAATTTGTCTAGCCATTTATTATTTTTAGGTAAATTTTCTTCTAAAGTTTCTTTTTGGACTGAATTTAAATCATTAATACTATCAGTATCTGTTTTGTTTTTTTTAGTTTCAAAATTATTTTCAAAATTATCTTTAGAATCTTTTCCTGCATTTCCATTGGGAGCAACTTTATGATTATCTTCAAAATTTTCTCCTACATTTTCATTTAAAGATTTATTTAATTCCAAATTTGAATTACCGACATTGTCAACAAGTACTTCCAATTGTTCAACTTCAACTGATTTTTTATCTTCTTCATCATATTTTTTTTGTAATTCGTTAATTTGTTCATCTTGTAAGTAATCCTTTATTTTTGACAAACGATCAAATATATCAGTTACATAAAATTCTGATATATTTTCAACTAAAGATTCATAAAAAATTTTTTCTTTATTACTGCCCAATTTATCTGCATAAGAAACTAAAAAAGGCAATTTATCACTTTTATGGCAATCACAATACTGTATAAGTTCCAAAATTTTATTTGATTCTACTGCATTATAAAATTCATTTTTTTCTAGTAGCGCATAAAATATTTTTTGTAAAAATTCATAACTTATTGAAGCTATACTTTGCAAAATAGCAATTAATTCTTCAAATATATCTTTGTCAGATAAATAAATTAAACTTTCTTTATTTATAACTTCATTTAATCTGTAAATTTCTTCTGCATTTAATTTATCAATTGATTCAGGGGATTTATTTATTTATTTTAATTTTTAATCTCTCTAATATTTCTGCTATTTCATCTCCATTTTGTTTATCAAAATTATCATTAAAATAAGCAATAAAACTTAAAAAAATATGATCATTGCAATTTAAAAATAATTCAGCATCAACATTTAAATATATATCACATATATCTTTTTCTGACAAAATATTTGAATATTTTTCAAAAAATAAATCTGAAAATTTATTAACTATCAAACAACAAATGGTACGATTTTTTTTATTTTCATTAAGATATCCTAAAAAACGTTCCTGAAAATTTTTGTTGATAAAGATTTCATTTGCAAAATATGATTCAAATTCTTGTGAATTTTGTGCCTGTACAATTTTTTGAAACAAATTATTATAAAAATTTTTTTGTATTTCAGGGTAAGCAGTTTCTCTATTAAATAAAGTTACAGTTTTTTCAATAAATTTTCTTGAAGGATTATTCATTTTAGAAATACATTCAATTAATTCTTTCTTACTATCGATAGTTACTAAAACAGTATCAAAATATTGAATATCAATATATTTATACCAATTAAAAATTTGTGTCCCTGATAAATTAGAAATTAAAAATTGAATTTCAGCAAAAAAAATTGAAAACTTTTGTTTTTTATCTTCTTCAGAATTTACATGCCTTTGTATATAATCCAAACAGCGACAAGAATTTTTTGCATTTAAATGCTTTAATTTTTCTCTAAATAAATTTATATTATCAACTATATCTTTTGGCGATACAAAACTTGGTTGATAATTTTTAAGATCATTAATAGGAACTTCTTCTTGCCAAAATTTAATTTCTGAATCTTGTGAAATTAATTTAGAGCCATCAGCAATTTTTACTGTTCCACTATTTATCGGACGACCAATAAATATTTCATGTAATTTAGCTAAAGGAAATACTAATCTTCCGTCATTTAAAATAATTCCATCATTATATGTTCTATCATTATTATCGAAATCAAAGAAATTAAACTGTGTTGCATGATCAAGATCTTGAGGAAATAAAAAACTATAAAATATTTTAGCCTTATTTTTAATTTCTTCTATATCTGATATATTTTGTGATTTTGCTTCTTCAGTATTTTCAGACCTTGCAACATAAATTTTTTTTACCATAAAATCAAAAGGATTCTCTTTGTTTAACTTATTTTCAATTTCTTTTAGTTCAATAATGTTTCCCGAAAGTTCATCTCTTAAATTTATAATATTCATAATAACAGCTTTTCTTATTTGAGGAGATTCATTTAAGTAATGCATAAAGCAAGCATAAACAATACATTGAAAAAAATGAATAGCGGCAAATGAATCATTATCAATTATCGTATCTTGACAAAGAAGATTACTTTGTAATTCTGAAAAAATTTCAAGTGGAACATCTGATTTTACTTCATTAAATTTTATTAAAAGTAAACGTATTACATCTTCAATGAAATTTTTTGTTGCCTGCTTTTTCGCATCTTTATCACTTATTTGTTCATTTTTTTCTTTCTCTTTTGTTTGTTCATTTAGCGTTTTTTTGACATCTTCAATATTATAAAATTCAGGATCAACTGATAAATTTTCTTTTACATGAATTTTTAGATGTCTTTCAATAGTATCCGAACGCATTTGAGGAAAATTTTTAATTAATGAATTTAATATTTTTTGGCCATTTTCATTAAGTTCATCATTTTCATCACAAATTGTAATATTATTGTTATTATCAACTAAAACATCAATTTCATCATTTTCTTTTATAAAAATATCGTATAAAAAAACAAATTCTTCTTCTTTGTATTTGGGAGATTGAATAAAAAATCTTCTTAAATTAAACAAAAGCCTTTTTTCGGGCATAAATGAATGACGCTGTTTTACTTCTCTTTCTCCATTATTAGTTTGAACTTTTTTTCGTTCATTTGAACCATTATTTATGAAAACTACTAAACGCTTACCATCAGTAGATAAATTGATAGGAAGCTTTTCATATGAATATTTTTTTTCATTTTCATTGAATTCAACATCTTTATAAATTTTTTTTATAATACTTCTTTCTTCATCAGTATCAATATCTTTAAAATCATGATCACATTTTCCAACACAATTAATATGCAAAGGTATAATTTTTTTTGTTAACATTTCTAGCAAATTAATTATAGTATTACTTTCTACCAAATTGTGCAAATAGGTAAAATTATTTTCTTGTTCATGAACTTGATTTTGAACTTTAATTCTGCATACATTTTTAAAAACTTCAATGTATTCATTACTAAAAGAATCTTTGTAAATACTGTTAGTTTGACAAGTATTTAAATTTGAAACGAATGTATTTGAGTAAAGATTTATCAATGAGGTAAAAGAAATGATTGGCATTTTTTGCAATTCACTATTTTCATTTTTAACAGCTAAAATATTTGGATATGTTACAGTAACTCTTTCAGACATACTAAACACCTTCTTCCGATTTCGTTAGTCTCAACAATTCTATTATATCACATTATATTATCAAATTATAATTTTTTATAAAATTTTCCTCTGTGATGATAGGAACTCCAAGCGTTATAGCTTTTTGATTTTTTTCAGATTTAGATGACAAATTATTATTTATTAAAGCAGTAGTTTTTTTTGAGACTGCGGAAGAAACTTTACCACCAAGCATCTCGATAAAATTTATAAATTCCTTACGATTTTTAAATTTTTCAAGATCACCAGTAATAACAAATGATAATCCATTTAAAATCTTATCATCGGTAACAGTTACTGATTTAAAATTTAATAGCGGTAAAATTTTGTCAAGGAGTTTAATATTTTCGATATCAGAAAAATATTCGCAAACAGATTTTGCAATAGCTTCTCCAAAACCATGAATATTATTAATTTCATCAAACGCCGACGATTTTATTTTTTCAATATCGTTGTTAAATTCCATACATAAACTTTTCGCATTACTAAGTCCCACGCGATTTATGCCCAATGCATAAATGAAGTTATATAAAAAAACATTTTTAGATTTTTCAATTGCTGCCATTAAATTTGTATAAAGTTTGTGATTTTTGTTAGGACTTTTCGAATCAAGTACTTGATAAAATTTTATTTCTTGCTCATATTTTTTTAGTTCATAGATGTCAGTATAATTTTTCAAAAATCCATGCGCGACAAATTTTTTTATAATCATTTCTGATAAACCTTCGATATTCATTGCATCACGGCTCGCAAAATGTACGAGCGACATAATTAACTTTGCGCTACAATTTGGATTTATACAATATAAAAATTTTCCGCTGTTAATATGAATAATTTCGGTGTTATGATGGCAAACTGGACATTTCTCAGGAATTTGCACATTATTACTACGCGTCAAATTATCAGCAATTTGCGGAATAATCATATTTGCTTTGTAAACTTTTATTGTATCACCAATCCCCAATTCTAAATTATTTATAAAATTTATATTATGAAGCGAAGCTTTATTTATTTTCGTCCCATCGAGCTCAATAGGTTCAAACACTGCAATTGGATTTATTAAACCGGTCCGCGATGTATTCCACTCAACATCCAAAAGTTTTGTCGTTTTCGTTTCATCAGCCCATTTAAAAGCAATTGAATCACGTGGAAATTTATTTGTCACGCCAAGAAATTTACTATATGCAATATCGTCCAAAGTTAAAACTAATCCATCAGCGGCAAAACCAAAATTTTTAACACGCGATTTAAATTCTGCGACGTCATCAAAAATTTTTTGTGCATCAGTAACTTTAAACTCAACAACATCGAAGCCTAAATTTTTAAGCCATAGCAATTTTTGCGTTTTAGAATTTTTAAAATCAATATTTTGTGACAAAACCAAATCAAATGCAAAAAAATGAACTGGTCTATCAGTTTGTGGTATCAAATTGCGAACGGTTCCACTGCACAAATTTCTCGGATTTTTATACTTAAAATTTTCATTTATAGCGTTAAAATTTTCGTAAGAAATTACAGCTTCACCGCGCACAATTAATTTTTTGGTATAAGAAATTTTTTTCGGCAAATTTGTAAAAATACTTGCATTATGTGTGATATCTTCGCCAATTTCACCGTTACCACGTGTGATTATTTGACGTAAATTGCCGCCGTCATATATTAAAACAATTGTCAATCCATCAAGTTTCCATGAAAGCAAACCGACTTTATCTGTCAAAAATTCTTTAAGCTTATTAATACTTTTTGTTTTGTCAAGCGACAACATTTTTTTTTCATGAACAACTTTTTTTAACGCATTGTTGACTTTTGCGCCAACCTTTTGAGTTGGGCTATCAGGTAATGTTATATTTAATTTTTTTTCAAGATTTACAAGTTCATCATACAATTTGTCATATTCATAATCAGAAATTAATTCATCAGCAGAATTATAATATGCAAAGGAAGCTTGATTAAGTTTGTCAACCAAATTTTTCATTTGTTCCATAAATTTTTTCTCCTATCGATTTAATTGCCAAATTTCAAAATTTAAATAGCCCGCATAAATTAGCCAAAAAATATATGGCAACATTAACGCTGCAGCAATAATATTTGTTTTTGAAAATTCTTTCGTAGTAATTATAACCATAACGAACAGAAAAATCAGCCAAATAAATGAAAACAATTTTAAATCCAACCCAAAGAAAAATATTGGCCATAAAAAATTTATCAAAAGTTGCATCGAATATAAATAATTTCCCTTCGTATTATTAATCGCTAAAAAATTTGCTATCGCCATCAAAAAATATAAAATAACCCAGACAATAGGAAAAATAAATCCGGGCGTAGAAAATGCTGGCTTTATAAAATTTAAATATTTAATTGAAATATCTCCGACAAGAAAATTACTCAAAAATCCAATGAATTCCGCTATCAATAAATTAAAAATAAATCTTAACAAAAAAATCACCTCAAATAAAAAAATCCATTACATATAAAATATGCAATGGATTTTATTTTGTTTGCATTCCGTATATCTCTTTCAATTGTCGTGTATAATTTTTATCATCATCGTAAATAATTAACGGCGGCAAAATTTTCAACATACTTTTTGAACTTTTAATACCCTCAATTAAAACCAATTGAGATGGTAAATTAATAAATGAATGTACAATTTGTAAAGTTTTTGGTTCTAAATTAAATTTTCGCATAAAATAAAAAATATCTGTCAACCTTTGCGGACGATTCACCATAAAAAATTTACCACCATTTTTTAAAATAGTAGCAGCATTTGAAATTACATCCGTAAGATTACACAAAATTTCGTGGCGTGCAATAGCTTTCGCCATATTTTTATTTATTATTCCCGAATTTAAATATGGCGGATTTGTAACTACAACGTCAAATTTATTTTTATAATTTTGTCCAATATTTTTGATATCAGCATGAATAATTTCAATTTTATCTTGCAAATTGTTGAGCAAAATATTTCGTCTTGCTAAATCAACGCATTCATTTTGAATTTCCAAACCAACAATTTTTTTGACATTTAATTTTGCCGCTAAAAGAATACATATGACGCCATTACCACAACCAAAGTCGATAATGGTGTCATTTTTTTTAGCATGCACAAAATTTGCTAACAAAACGGAATCAAGTCCGAAACAAAATTTTTGTGGATCTTGAATAATTTTGTAATTACTGAAGTTCAAATTATCTAATCTTTCATTTTTATTGATAAAAAAATTTTCTGACATAAAAAAAATAATCAACCCAATCATTTTCGTAATTAGGTTAATTATTATTTAAACGTTTTATTTTGTCAAGTTAATTTTTTTGTTTTTTCTCATAAAATGATAACATTAAACAAATTATTAAGCAAATAAAAGCTGACGTTCCCCAAAAAATAATCGCACCTTGCCAACCTAAATTATCTACCATGTAACCTGTTCCAACAGCTGATAATGTTGCACCAATATATCCAAATAAGCCCGTAAAACCAATCGAAGCTGAGGCAACTTTTTTAGAACTACTTTCAACTGCGCAAATTCCACCGATTAACATTTGCGGGCCAGCCGTAAACATTCCAACCAATGCAACACAAATGAAATCTAAAATGCCACCTTTAGCAATTGCAAGTCCAACCAAACTTATCATTAAACCAACCAAAAATAATATATTAACGAGCGTTCGGTTACCTTTGAAAACTTTATCGGAAAGAATTCCAGCTAATATTGTACCAAATGCACCAACAATAGCTAATGAACTTAATTTTGATGTTGCAAGTGTAAGTGAATTACCTTTTACTTCAACAAGATATTTAACAAGCCAATCTTCCGTTCCAAATCTAACTATATAAACAAAAACGTAAGCTATTGCCAGCATCCATATAACAGGATTGCAAATAATATGCTTTTTAAATATTTCAAAGTAAGAAAGATTTGCCTCTTCATCTTCAGAATTATTTTTTGCTGCCGGTTCATTTTTATATTCTTCAACTTCTGGTAAACCTAAAGTTTGCGGCTTATCACGTAATCTATCAAACAACCAAAAACCAGTGATAATACAAAGTATTCCGGGGATCCAAAAAGCTGTATGCCAACCAAATTTGTCAATTACAAGCCCTGAAATCATAACAGCGGCAAAAACACCAACTTGATGCGAGGTTGACCAAATAGCCCATTTTGTAGCGCGTTCAGAATTAGAAAACCAATATGACAAACTTTTTGCGACTGGCGGGAAACCCATTGACTGAAACCAACCATTTGCGCCCCAAAAAAAGCAAAAGAACCACAATAAAATAGTTGAAGAAGGTAAACCGAAAAAAGATATTTGTCCCGGAGTTATAAAGAAAGCTGAAAGAGCAAAACAAATATTACAAATAGCGGAAGCGATTAATGCAGTAGGTAAAAATGTTCTAACATTTGACTTGTCGGCGAGGATACCATTTACAAATTTTCCGATACCATAAGTTATGTATAAGGATGAACCTAAGAGTCCAAGATTCGTATTGGAAAAGTTTAAAGCTTTTGCCATAGCAGGTAAAGCTACAGCGATATTTTTTCTGCAAACATGAAACATAACATACGCGATATAGCTAGAGTAAAAGATTTGCCATCTGTAACGGTTATACATTTGGTCAACTTTTTTTTCATCTTTAATTAATTCTTTAGCCGGTGGTTCTTTAAAAAAATTAATAAAAGCATTTGACATAACAACCTACTCCTTTTAAAATTTTTTATTTATCAAACAAATTCATTAAGCAAAGAATTTTTAACGTGTAATAAATCATTTGACAAATCGACAGGCATAATTTCCGGATTAACAATTCGTTTATATTCGTCCCACAAAGTATCGAGTTGCGAACTACAATAATTTTTAATCTGTAAAACGCTTGGGAAATCATAAACTTTTTTGCCATTCAAAATAATTGGTGTCAACATTTTACGAACGGTATAAGAATTTTTTTGAAAGGTCATTTTTTTCCATGGCGCATTTGAATCAAATATAGTCAAATCATTATCCGTAGAAAATTTTTCGTCGTACAAACCTAACAAATCTGCCTTAATTTTATTTGATTTATTTTCATAAATTCTAAAAATTTGTTTGAAACATGGCGTACTTATTTTTTCAGGATTTTCTGAAATTTTAATTTTAGGTTGCATCACTCCATTTTCATTTTCTATGGCAACTAATTTATAGACGCCACCAAGTGAAGGATTTGTATCAGCCGTAATTAATTTTGTACCAATCCCCCACGTATTTATTTTTGCATCTTGTGGTTTTAACGCAGAAATTAAATTTTCATCTAAATCATTTGAAACAACAATATCGGCATCGAATAAATTTTCATTGTCAAGCATTTTACGAATTTCTTTTGTGAGATATGCGAAGTCCCCACTATCCAAACGTACACCAAATTTCTTTGGTTTAATTCCTTTTTGAAACATTTCTTTAAAAACTTTAATCGCATTCAAAATGCCCGACTTCAAAGTATTATAAGTATCAATAAGTAAAATACAGTTGTCGGGAAATTGCCGTGCATATTCGCAAAATGCCTCATACTCACTCGGAAAACTCATTATCCAACTATGCGAATGAGTTCCGCTCACAGGAATATCAAAAAGTTTTGCCGCCAATACATTACTCGTTGCATCAAATCCACCAATAATACTTGCGCGTGTACCAAAAATTGCTGCATCAGGAGCTTGTGCACGGCGTAAACCAAATTCAAAAATTACATCATTGCCAACAGCTTGCCTAATTCGTGCAGCTTTAGTTGCTATTAAAGTTTGATGGTTAATAATATTAAGTAAAGCGGATTCTAAAAATTGAGCTTGTATGATTGGCGCTCTTACTATTAATAATGGTTCATTTGGGAAAACTAAATCACCTTCTTTTACCGCAAAAATATCACCGGTAAATTTAAAATGACGAAGATAATTCAAAAAATCATTAGTAAAACAATTTTGGGAAGCTAAAAAATTTATATCGTCATCTGAAAAATTTATATTTAAAATGTAATCAATAGCTTGCTGGAGGCCAGCAGATATTATGTAGCCATTACCGAAAGGATTTTTCCGGCAATATAAATCGAAAATAGAAATTCTTTCAGACATACCACTTAAAAAAAATCCTTGCATCATAGTTAATTCATAGAAATCAGTTAAGAGTGACAAATTTTTTTCCATAATAATACTCCTAATTAATTGAAAAAATTTTTTGCGCCCATTATTGTTGGCACATCTCCATTTATAATTGTATTAATAAGTGGGATTTTTTTTCGGAAGGTAATTTGTTTTCTTATTATTGGATTAACGACTTGGCAAAAAAATTTTACATCTAACCAAATTTGAAAATTAGTTTGATTAATACCGGCACTAATAAATTTTGATTCGTAATCAATTAAAGCGTTACCATTAGGCATCATTTTAATAGTAATAGATGGACCCATAAAGTTAAAGAAATTAATACCGCAAAGAGATGAGATAATAGCACCGATAGGAATTTTAATAGAATTAGTCCCTAAATTTAAGAATTCATTAGGGATTGAGATAGCTAATTGCGAACAAAATTCATTAATTAAAATAGTGTTAGCAGATAAGGAAATAATTTTGCCATCTTCTACATTTATATTACAAAAATTATCGGAAGTCAAACAGTTTTTTGTGGTAAGTTGTGAGACAGCATGATGGATTGCCAAATTAATTTGATTATTGATAATGAATTTAGATTCAATGATAGCGGACTCCATAAGGAATTTATCAGTAATAAAGATGAAGTAGATTAACAAAATTATTACAGATAAAGAAAAAAGTTTGAGGAGAGGGAATTTTTTTTTTGAACGAAAATAATATTTCATAGAATTATTTTATTCAAAAAAGATTCCGTCAAGACTCAAACTTATAAATTTTTTCTTTTGATATATTAATTTTAAATTACTTGTTCGGTTGAAATTTCTTCATGATAATAAAAAAATCATAATCTCAGCAAAAGAAATTATGATTTTATATCTGGCTTAGGTAACAAATCTTTTCGCGAAAGATTTATTCGACCCTGCTCATCAATATTTAAAACTTTAACCAAGATTACATCGCCAATTTTTACTGCGTCCTCAACTTTTTTAATTCGCTCGTGCGATAATTTTGAGATATGAATGAGCCCTTCCTTATCAGGTGCAAATTCAACAAACGCACCGAAATTTGTTATTTTAGTAACTTTAGCAGAAAAAATTTGTCCAGGCAATGGATCTTTAATGATTGCATTAATTATGTCTGAAGCTTTTTGAACTTTATTGATATCAGAGGATGCAATAAAAATTCTACCATCATCTTCAGTATCAATTTTATCAACGCCGGATTCATCAATAATTCGACGAATAGTTTTGCCGCGCGGTCCGATAACATCCGCCATTTTTTCAATATCAATTTTTAATTTAGCAATTTTAGGAGCATATTCAGAAATATTTTCACGTGGTTTGTCAATACATTTTTGCATAACTTCGTCCAAAATATAATTTCTGGCAATGTGAGTTTTTTCGAGTGCACCCTTAATAATTTGTGGCGTAAGCCCATTAATTTTTATGTCCATTTGAATTGCTGTTATTCCATCTTTTGTACCGGCAACTTTAAAATCCATATCGCCAAAAAAATCTTCAAGCCCTTGTATATCTGTAAGCAAAATAAAATTATCTTCGCTTTGACCAGTTACAAGTCCAACAGAAATTCCAGCAACAGGTTTTTTAATAGGAACACCTGCCGCCATTAGTGACAAAGAACTTGCACAAACACTAGCTTGAGATGTTGAACCATTTGAACTTAAAACTTCCGAAACCAATCGTATAGCATATGGGAATTCATCTTCAGATGGAATAACCGGCAAAAGTGCACGCTCAGCTAATGCACCATGACCAATTTCGCGACGTCCGGGACCACGCGACGGACGAGTTTCGCCAACAGAAAAGCTTGGAAAATTATAATGATGCATGTAACGTTTATTTTCCTCCAAAATATCCAAGCCATCTAAAACTTGTGCGTCAGACATCGAACCCAAAGTTGTTACCGTTAAAACTTGTGTTTGACCACGACTAAATAATGCGGAACCATGCGTGCGAGAAAGAACATCAATTTCCGCCGAAAGTTTTCGTATTTCATCTAAAGCGCGCCCATCTGGACGTTTATGATGCACAAGAATCATTTTACGGACAGTTTCCTTTTGAAATTTATACAAAACCTCAGCCAACAATTTATCATAATTTTCCGTATCATAAGGAATATTTTCTTTTATTTGCGCGAAAATTTCCATAAGATGCTGACTTCTTTCCTGCTTCGATTTTGCGAACAAAATATCTGACATTTTTTCTTCAGTAACAAAATTTTTTACAGCTTCGTAAAAATCTTTTGGTACATCAATTGGCGAATAAACTTGTTTTATTTTGCCACATTCTTCAACGATTTGTTCAATAAAGTTTACAATTTTTTTATTTTCTTCGTGCGCGAACATAATTGCGTTGTACATATCTTCATCAGAAACTTCCTTAGCGCCCGCTTCAATCATCATAACTTTATTTTTTGTAGATGCAACGGTTAATGCCAAATCACTTATTTCACGCTGTGCAGCTGTTGGATTGACAACAAATTTTTTATCAATCAAACCAATATTTACACCGGAAATAATTTCTTCAAATGGAATATCGGAAATTGACAAGGCAATCGACGCGCCAATCATTGAAGCAATTTCTGGCGAGCAATCTTGATCCACTGACAAAACAGTTGCCACAATAGCAACATCGTTTCGATAATTTTTTGGGAAAAGCGGACGAATTGGTCTGTCAATTAAACGTGAAGTAAGGATAGCTTTTTCAGTTGGACGTCCTTCACGTTTAATAAAACCGCCGGGAATTTTTCCGACGGAATATAAACGTTCTTCATAATCGACACTAAGTGGGAAAAAATCGATACCATCGCGAGGTTTTTCAGAAGCAGTAGCGGTAACCAAAACGTTAGTATCGCCATATCTGACGATAGCACTGCCATTTGCCAATTCAGCGACGCGACCAATTTCAACAACTAAATCACGACCGCCAAAATTAATTTTAAAAGTTTTGTACATAATTATGCCCTACTTTCTCAGACCTAATTTAGCAATTAGCTCGCGATATTCATCAATATCTCGGTTTTTGATGTAATTTAATAAAGCTTTGCGTTTGCCAACCATTTTTAACAAACCACGTCGTGAATGAAAATCTTTGGCATGAACTTTAAAATGTTCTGTCAAATGATTTATCCTAGCGGTAAGTAAAGCGACTTGGACAGCCGGAGAACCTGTATCATTTTCAGTTTGTCCAAAACTTGAAATAATTTCTTGCTTGTTAATCATAAAAAATTCCTCCAAAAAAAATATTAGCCATAAGCCGTAAAAATGGACGCAACCCCAAATTCACAGTTTAGGTATCGGCAATATGATAGCACACAGTAAAAAAATTTTCAAATTAAAATTTTTTATTCCAAAAATTTAATTTCAGTTTCGAGCGCCACATCAAATTTATCCTTCACAACTTTTTGAATGTGATGAATCAAATCCAAAACATTTTGAGCTGTCGCATTTCCCGTATTAATAATAAATCCGCAATGTTTTGAGGAAACGCACGCGCCACCAATTTTATAATCAGCAAGATTAGCTTCCATAATTAATTTGCCTGCGAAATTATTTTTGGGACGTTTGAAAATACTGCCGGCATTAGGAAAATTTAATGGCTGCGAATTTCGACGCTTCAATGAAAATTCATTCATTTTTTTTTGTATTTCATCATGATTTCCATTTTGCAATTTTATTTTTGCTGAAAGCACAACATAATTTTCGTCAATCAAACTTTTCCGATATGAAAAATTCAAATCGTTATAAGTTTTTATTTGGCCATCATGTAAAATTTGTGCGGACACAAAAACATCTTTTATTTCGCCGCCATAAGCTCCAGCATTCATACAAATTGCGCCACCCAAAGTTCCTGGAATACCGAATGCGAATTCAAGTCCTGACAAATTATTTTTAAGTGCAAACTTTGCGAGATGGCTCAAAAAAATTCCACTTCCAGCTTCAATTTCATTTCCATTTAAATTTATTTGCGAAATATTTTTACCGATTTTAATTATCACGCCACGAAAACCATTATCGGAAACAAGTAAATTTGTACCGTTGCCAATGACAAAATATCGGATAGAATTTTTTTTACAAAAATCAATTACAGATACAATGTCGGAAATTTTTTGCGGTAAAAATAAAATATCAGCAGGCCCACCAATTTTAAATGAAGTATGATTTTTCATCGGCTCATTAATTAATATTTGTTGAGGAAAATTTTCTTCAAAAAACTTTTGCATTTTATCAACTCCTTTTTTGTTCATTATAACTTTATATTGCAAAAAAATATCCGGAACTTGTCCGGATTTTTTTATCTTTCTTGCGTATGAGATGGAGAACTTTTTGGTATTTCTTCATTTGCATAATTTAATCTATCAAAAATGGAACGTCCATTAATTGTTTCAGTTAAAAATTTTATCATAGCTTTTTGCTCTGCCTTAGGTGTATTATTCAAAATTTCTTTAGCTGTATCTTTTGCTTCACGTTGATTATCTCCAGAAAAATTTTTTTTTATCGCATTCTTTAAACGTTGCAAATATTTCTTCTCCATATTTTTTTCTTCCGTACTCATTAAAAACATCAGCTCCTTGCATAATCTTATTTACATATTAACATAAATGTAACAAAAAGTCAAATGTTTTTTCAAAAAATTTTGCCATATGAAAATAAAACTACAAACAACTTACAAATTATTTACCGGAAGTAAAAAATGAAACTAATACAATTGAAACAAATGCGAACAAAAATGCCGGCAACAATTCGTAAACATCAAATATACCACCAAGTGGCCGCACAAAAAATTTCCAAATAAAAACTGTCAAACTTCCTGTCAATAAACCGGCAATAATTCCATATTGATTGCTGCGTTTCCAAAATAGTGCACAAAACATTACGGGGCCAAACGTTGCACCAAATCCTGCCCATGCAAAAGATACAATTTGAAATACATTACTCTCTGGATTTGCCGCTAAAAAAATAGCAATCACTGCGATAACAACAACGGTTAAGCGCGCAGCAAAAACATTTTGCTTTTGAGACAATTTAAAGCCAAAAACATTTTGCAAAATATTTTCTGAAAACGCTGACGCCGCAGTTAATAATTGTGAATCTGCAGTCGACATCGTCGCTGCCAAAATTCCGGCTAAAATACATCCGGCGATTATCGAAGAAATAATTCCGTAGCGCGACAACAAATTTGCAAGTTGTACAACAATTGTCTCAGCCGCACTACCTTTTAAAAACGGTAAATACCCAGCATCAGATAAAGCACGTCCAACAATTCCGATAATTAATGCGCCACTCATCGAAATTATGGCCCAAAAAGTTGCAATACATCGCGACAATTTCAATTCATTTTCGTTGCGAATTGCCATAAAACGAACAAGGATGTGTGGCATTCCAAAATATCCGAGACTCCACGCCATTGTAGAAATTATCCGAATAAATCCGTAAGATTTTGAGCGAGCAGTTGAAAAATTGTAAGTGTCAAAGAAACTTAAAAAACCCGGCAAATTTTTAGCATGATTGATAACAGAATTTAATCCTCCCGCACGAATAATTCCAAACGTAACGATAATTGCGAGTGCAATCGTCATTATTATTGATTGGACGAGATCGATTGTTGCTACGGCATTGAATCCACCAATGGACGTATAAATTATGATGACGAACGCAGCGATTATCACAGAAATAATGTAATTCCAACCGAATAAACTGTTAAATAATTTTCCGACGGCCGCTAAACCTGATGCAACATATGGAACGAAAAATATCAAAATAATTAGCGCGGAAATACACATAATAATCGGTCGCTTTTCATTGTAGCGCTTAGAAAAAAAATCGGGAATCGTTATCGCATTTAATTGTGCACTATATCGACGCAATGGTTTTGCTATCAACAAAAAATTTAAGTACGTTCCAATCGCTAAACCTATCGCGGTCCAACCGGCATCAGCTAATCCAGTTAAATATGCCAAACCGGGAATACCCATGAGTAAATAGCTGCTCATATCACTAGCTTCGGCACTCATAGCTGTTACAAACGGCCCGATATTACGGCCACCAAGATAGAAACCTTCGGAATTTTTTTTCGTACACCGTCCAATTATTACGCCAATAAATATTAACAAAAATAGATAAGAAATAATTGTAGCCATGATGCAAAATTGATTTGCTGTCATAATTTTCTCCTCGCTCCATTAAATATTTATTTATAGAAAAAAATTAGAGTTCGAATAAATCAATAATAATTGACAAAAAAAATATTTTATAAAATTATACTTGACAAATAAAAATTTTAATATTAAAATATAAACATAAGATTTATTTTTCAAAAAAATTATAAAAGGAGATTTAAAAAATGAAAAATAAACTTTCTGAATTACGTAAAAAAAGTCGGATTACGCAAAAAACTCTCTCTGAAGCTTTAAGCGTCTCCAGACAAACTATCAGTGCAATTGAAAATGGACATTATTCACCAACTTTAGGTCTGGCTTTCAGAATGTCAAAATATTTTAAATTGCCAATAGAAAAAATCTTTACATACGAGACAAATTAATTAATCAAATAATTTTAAAATGGTATCCATAAAGTTAAAATGACTTGCGGAATACCATTTTTTTTATAAAATTTATTTCTTAATCTTTTATTTCAATTTTGATTTGTATTAGATAATGATTTGTACGTTTTTTTAA
This sequence comes from uncultured Clostridia bacterium, assembly GCA_947427385.1. Classification (GTDB taxonomy): domain Bacteria; phylum Bacillota; class Clostridia; order Lachnospirales; family CAMVHY01; genus CANEHT01. Next base: position 44,229 of record CANEHT010000005.1, read on the forward strand.
TTTTTTTCGGTAAACTTTCAGCATTTTATAAGTGCTTATTGAATTTACTTATTGACATTTTACAAAAAGTAATTCATAATAATAATAAATATTTTTTGTAGAGGTTTTCAAGATGACACATTTTGTTTTCAACGTATTTTATTATGTTTTGATAGTAAAATAGTCTGGCATACGTGAAAATAGATTGTATTAATCTTGATTTTATGGTACAGATTACTTCTGTACCGTTTTTTTTATACCTTTTTTCTCAAAATATTTATTAGCCGTATGAAATTTTTAAAATTTTATTTGAAAGAGAGATAATAACAATGATAATTATATTAAAAAATAATACTTCCCTGGAACAGCAAAATAATTTAATTCAATGGATAGAAAATCTTGGACTTACTGTCCATTTGTCAAAGGGAAAATTTCATACAATAATTGGATTAATTGGCGATACTTCATGCCTAGATATCGATTTGATTTCTTCTCTTAATATTGTAGATTCTGTCGAACGAGTTATGGATCCTTTTAAATTGAGTAATCGTAAATTCCACCCTGAAGATACAGTAATTCAAATAGGTAATGTAAAAATTGGTGGCGGAAATTTTTGTATGATTGCAGGACCTTGCTCAGTTGAAACTGAAAAACAAATTCTTAATATTGCAAAAGTAGTTAAAAATGCAGGGGCAAATATGTTACGTGGCGGTGCTTTTAAACCACGTACTTCGCCCTATGACTTCCAAGGTTTAAAAGAAACAGGTATAGAATTATTAAAAATTGCACGAAGTGAAACAGGTTTACCAATTGTTTCAGAATTAATGAATGCTAATGATTTACCACTATTTGAAAATATAGATGTTATTCAAATTGGTGCACGAAATATGCAAAATTTTGATTTACTAAGAGAAATTGGTAAGCTTCATAAACCAATTTTATTAAAACGTGGCTTAGCTAATACTATAAAAGAATTAATTATGAGTGCAGAATATATTATGGCTGGTGGTAATGAACAAGTTATTTTGTGCGAACGTGGGATACGCACATTTAGTGATTACACTCGCAATACATTAGATTTGGCAGCAATACCTATGTTGCATGAACTTTCTCATCTACCAGTTATTGTTGACCCAAGTCATGCAACAGGAATTGCACGACTTGTACCACCAATGGCTTACGCGGCAACAGCTTGTGGAGCTGACGGATTAATTATCGAAGTACATAATGATCCGATACATGCATTTTGTGACGGTGCACAATCACTAAAACCTGAACAATATGTTGAACTTGCACAAAAAATTAAGCAAATCAGAAATGTATTACAAAAATGATAAGAAATTATATTACAGCGTATAAAATAGCGTTAAAAAATGAAGATGTATCATAATAAAAAAAAGGAGATAGATAATTTATGAAAAAAATCCATATCAATGCTTCAAAATCTTATGATGTATTAATTAAACGTGGAGCTATCGAACAAATAGGTACATTAATTGCAAACGTTACAAATACACGTAAAGCAGTAATTATATCAGATGATATCGTATTTGCATTGTACGGCACGATAGTTGAACAATCACTTAAATCTGTAGGATTTGATACCGTTTCAATAACATTTCCGGCAGGTGAAAATTCTAAAAATTTAACTGTTTACGAAGAAATTTTAAATTTTCTCTGTGAAAAACATATTACACGAAGTGATATTTTAATTGCACTTGGTGGCGGAGTAACAGGTGATTTAACAGGATTTATTGCAGCAACTTATTTACGTGGTATTGATTATATTCAAATTCCTACTACATTACTTGCGGCAGTTGATTCATCAGTTGGTGGTAAAACAGCAGTTAATCTTGATAGTGGTAAAAATCTTGTTGGTTGTTTTTATCAGCCATTACTTGTTGCGTGCGACCCTAATGTTTTTACAACACTTCCAAATGAAATTTATATTGACGGTTGTGCGGAGGTAATAAAATATGGAATGATTGGCAATTTAAATTTTTTAAGAAGATTATCAGAAATACCTGTTAGCCAACAATTTGAAGATGTAATTGAAACTTGTGTCACAATGAAACGTGATATTGTTCAAAGTGATGAGTTTGACCGTGGTAAACGACAACTTTTAAATTTTGGACATTCTTTTGGCCATGCAATTGAAAAGTGTAGTCAATTTACAATTTCACATGGTAAAGCTGTTGCAATTGGTATGGCAATAGTAACTCAAGCTTCTGTTTCATTAGGATTTTGCGATGAATCTGTTCTTAATGAGTTATTAAAAATTCTTGAGCAATATGGTTTACCAACTGTTGTACCGTATTCGATAGATATTCTTTATGCGTCAATATTATCAGATAAAAAAATTAGCCAAAATACAATAAATTTGATTGTACCGCAACAAATTGGTAAATGTCGTATTGAAAAAATTTTAACTAAAGACTTAAAAAAATGGCTAAAGCATGGAGGTGTTAAATGAGTATCATATTAAAATATACGAACAGATGCTTCACAAATTTCTGATTTAATACCAACTTTAAGTATTATTGTGGCCGTCTCAAAAAAAAGTAAAATTATAAATGCACAGTAATAACAAAAATGAGGAATAAGATATGAGCAGTAGTTTTGGAACTGATTTACGTATTACAATTTTTGGCCAATCACATTCTACAGCAATTGGTGTAATTATTGAAGGAATAGCTGCTGGCGAAAAAATTGATATGGAACAGTTACAGGAATTTATGAATCGTCGTGCGCCAGGAAAAAATTTTTATTCAACTACCAGAGTTGAGACAGATACACCTGAATTTTTATCGGGATTAAAAAATAATTATACTTGTGGAACGCCAATTGCCGTATTAATACATAATAAAAATATACGTTCAAGTGATTACAATATATTTGCAGAAGTTCCACGACCTGCACATGTTGATTTTACAATGCAAATGAAATTTGGTGGATATCAGGATTTTGCAGGTGGCGGCCATTTTTCAGGTAGATTAACAGCTCCATTATGTGTTGCAGGTGGAATTTGTATGCAAATTTTAGTACGGCATAAAATTTCTATTTTTTCACGTATTGCATCAATTGGTGGAATTGAGGATAAAAAACCACTTACTGTTTCTACCGCACAAAAAAAATTCCCTGTTATTGATGATGAAATTGGTAAGCAAATGTTGGATTGCATAGTAGCGGCACGTAACGATGGTGATTCAGTTGGCGGTATTATTGAGTGTAATGTGTTTGGACTTCAAGCTGGACTTGGTGACCCAATTTTTGATGTAATGGAAAATCGAATTGCTAAAATTATTTTTGGGATTCCTGCAGTTAAAGGTATTGAATTTGGTGATGGTTTTAAACTTGCAAAAATGCGAGGTAGTCAGGCTAATGACCAATTTACTGTACAAAATAAAAAAATTGTGACAAAAACTAATCATTGTGGTGGAATTTTAGGTGGGATTACAAATGGTATGCCACTCAATTTTAAGGTAGCAATTAAACCTACGCCATCAATTGCACGAGAGCAGGAAAGTGTTAATTTAAAAACGTTAAAACCAACAAAAATTAATATTTATGGACGACATGATCCATGTATTGTTCCAAGAGCTGTACCATGTGTTGAAGCCGCTACTGCTGTTGCCATATATGATGCTTTTTTAAGTGCGAAAAAATATTTTAATTTGGAGTGAAATAGAATGGATTTACAAAATTTTCGGCAAAAAATTAACAAAATTGATGAACAAATGATACAGCTTTTTAAAGAACGAATGACAATAGTAGCAAAGATTGCGGCGTATAAAAATAAATATAATCTACCTATTCTTAACGCTCAGTATGAACATGAAAAATTACAGGAAATCGCACAAAAATTACCGCTTGAACTAAAAAATTATGCCCAATCATTTTATAATGTAATTTTTGAAATCAGTCGTGACTATCAAAAAATTTTGACGGAGAAAAATTAATTTCTATGAAAATATTTGGATTATTGGGTAAAAAACTTGTACATAGCTATTCGCCACAAATTCATGCACAATTTGGTAACTACATTTATAAATTGTTTGAGTGTAGCGAAGAAAATTTAGAAAGTTTTATCAGAAATGGACAATTTAACGGTCTAAATGTAACAATTCCATATAAAAAAGAAATAATAAAATTTTGCGATGAACTTTCTCCTATTGCACAAAAAATTGGTAGTGTAAATACTATTATTCGTCATGAAAATGGTAATTTGTACGGTGATAATAGCGATTTTTTCGGATTTTCATATATCCTTGACAAAAGTGGTGTTAGTGTTGCAGATAAAAAAACATTAGTATTAGGAAACGGTGGTGCATCAGCTGCTGTTTGTGAAGTTTTATCTCAACGTGGTGCAAATGTAACTGTAATTTCACGTAATGGAAAAAATAATTATGACAACATTTCACAACATATGGATGCAAAAATAATTGTAAATACTACACCTGTTGGAATGTATCCCAATAACGGTGATTCACTGATAAATCTTGAAAAATTTCTTCATTGTGAATGTGTATTTGATATTATTTATAATCCTAATAAAACAAAATTACTTTTACAGGCCGAAAAATTAAATATTAAACATATTGATGGATTTGCAATGTTAGTCGCACAGGCAAAGTATAGTTCTGAACTATTTCAAAATCATAAAATTGATGCTCAAGTAATTGAAAAAATTACGCGCAAACTATCTTTTTCAATGCAAAATATTGTATTGATTGGAATGCCGGGTTGCGGTAAATCTACAATTTCTAAATTACTGCATAATGAAACAAAACGAATATGTATTGACTCTGATTTATTAATTGAGCGTCAAGTAGGTTGTTCAATATCAGAAATTTTTGTACAAAATGGTGAGGAAACTTTTCGAAATCTTGAAAGTAAAGTACTTGAAAAATTGGGGAAGCAATCAGCACAAATTATTGCTACAGGTGGAGGTAGTGTGCTTCGAGAGCAAAATTATTTATCATTGCACCAAAATGGTATTATTTTTTGGTTGCAAAGAGATACGAAAAAATTATTACGTGATGGGCGACCAATTTCACTTAAAAGAAATATGGATGAACTTTTTATGCAACGTCAGCCACTTTATTATTATTTTGCTGATTATATCATTGATAATAACGGTACGCCTGAGCAAGCAGTTAAAAAAATTTTGGAGGTAATTTCATGAAAATTTTAGTGATAAATGGTCCGAATATTAACTTGCTTGGACTCCGTGAAACAAATATTTATGGTGTACAAAATTATCAGGCATTATTAAACTTCATAAATGAAAGTGCAATAGAAATTGGTGTTGAAGTTGAATGTTTTCAATCAAATCATGAAGGTATGATTGTGGATAAAATTCAGGTAGCTTACAATAATTTTGACGGAATTATAATAAATCCTTCTGCCTATACGCATACAAGTATTGCTATTTTGGACGCACTTAAAGCGGTATCAATTCCTACAGTTGAAGTACATATTTCAAATATTAATGAACGTGAAAATTTTCGTCAGATATCTTATACACAATTAGCATGTATAAAAACAATTATTGGTTTAGGATTTGAAAGCTACCGGCAGGCAATTTTATTTTTAAAGCAATATTTAGAAAGTTAAATTTCTTTGTCATTTTGATATTAAAAAATAGAAAAAAATGTTCCAAAAAATTATCTTAATTTTTGTGAACATTTTCTTTTTATTTCATAAATTTTTCACGTAATACATCAAAAAAACTTAGCGATTCTATTTTTATAATCTTAGCAGAAAAATTTGAACGTTTAATAATAATATCATTTTCAGCTGGTAAATTTTTTTGACCGTCAAAAATTATTTTCACATTGTCAAATTTACTTTTTATCGAAATTTTTATCTCATCATTGTCAGAAATTATTATCGGTCGTGAATATAAAGTATGTGGACAAATTGGCGTGAGAACAAAAACAGGTAAAGTTGGTTTGATAATTGGACCGCCTGCCGATAAATTATAAGCTGTTGAACCCGTCGGCGTCGAAACAATTAAACCATCAGCTTTATAATTCCCAACAAAATCATTGTTGACAAATAAATCAAAACAAATCAAGCGTGCCTCAAATGATTTCCCAATACAAATATCGTTTAACGCAACATTATTTTTTAACTGAAGCATGGAACGTTTTTCAATCGTGTAATGTTTGCTTAACAAATTATTTATTGCCAAGAAAACATTTTTTTTTTCAGCGCCAGTAAGAAATCCGAGATGTCCAAAATTTATACCAAAAATCGGTTTGTCAAATTTCGCATACTTACGTGCGGCATAAAGTAAAGTTCCATCGCCACCAAATGTTAAAATATAATCTGTGTCTGCTATTTTTTTTTCATCAAGTAAAAAATTTTTATCTTTGGCAATTTCAAAATCTGAAGAAAAAACTTGACATTTTCTTTGTCGCAAATATTTTACAATTTCGTTTGTAAATTCAAAAATATTTTCTTTGTGCGCATTTAATTCTAAAATTATGTTTGGCATTTTTAAGTCTCCAAAATTTCAATAATTTTGTCGTATATACTTTGCGGATCCATTTTATATTGACGTAATAATTCCAAACGAGTCCCCTGCTCTACAAATTCATCGGGAAAAGCAAATGAATAAAAATTTTTAAATTTGATATTAAAATTTTTTGCGGCATCAAATAAATTTTGCGCAAATCCACCAATTCTTACATTTTCTTCAGCACAAAAAATATAATCATATTTACAAAGTTCTAAAATAGTTTCTTTATCAATCGGTTTTGCAAAGCGTGCATTAACAAATCCGGGATTATAATTTTCATTTTGAAAGCGTTCAAAAACTTCAAACATTTCGTCAGTCATCGAGCCAAATGCAACAAACACAAATTTCTCACCGCTATGAATTATTTCTGCGCGACCTAAAATAATTTTTTCATTAAAATCGCGTAAAACACGTGATGCCGAACCACGCGGATATCTGATTGCAATTGGTCCATTATGTTTTACGGCGAATTCAAGCATATTTATCAATTCAAATTTATTTTTGGGCGACATTATTGTCATATTTGGAATGTGACTCAAAAATGAAATGTCAAAAAGTCCTTGATGTGTTTCGCCATCATTGCCAACAATTCCACACCGGTCAATAGCAAAAATCATATGCAAATTTTGGAGACATACATCATGCAAAATTTGGTCGTATGCACGCTGTAAAAATGAAGAATATATCGCAACAATAGGAATGAAATTATTTTTTGCAAGCCCGGCAGCAAACGTTACTGCATGTTCTTCGGCAATCCCAACGTCTATCACACGTTTGGGATATTTTTTTTGAAAAGCACTAAGCCCTGTACCATTTGGCATTGCAGCGGTAATCGCTATTATTTTTTTATTTTCGTCCGCAAGTTTTAAAATTGCTTTACCAAATACATCGGAATATGAATCCCAAATTTTTGTCTGCAAAGTTAAACCCGTATCGATATCGAAAGCTTCCGTACCATGAAATTTTGTCGGTTCATTCTCCGCTTTTTCGTATCCCTTTCCCTTTACCGTCTTCACATGAATAAGAATCGGCCCGGAAATTTTTTTGGTCGTATTTAAAACTTGAATCAATTTTTCAATATTATGGCCATCAATTGGACCTATGTATTTAAATCCAAGCTGCTCAAAAATTATGTCGGGATATATAAAATATTTTATGCTGCCAGTTGTTTTGCCAATAATTTTTTTTATATTTCCACCAAGAAGCGGAATTTTTTCTAGCAAATTATTTAAATCTTCTTTGGTATTTAAATATAATGGTTGAGTGCGTAAATCGCTTAAATGTTTTGACAATGCACCGACATTTTCCGAAATTGACATTTGATTATCATTTAAAATTACAATTATGTTTGTATTTTTTTTGCCCGCATTATTCAGTGCTTCATAAGCAAGTCCGCCCGTCATAGCTCCATCACCAATTATGGCAACAACATGATAATTTTCATCATTCAAATCACGACTGATACAAAATCCAAGAGCGGCCGAAATTGATGTTGAACTATGTCCAACATTAAAAGCATCATGAATACTTTCACGCGATTTTGGAAATCCGCTTAAACCTTTGTATTGCCGTAGCGAATCAAATTGATTTTTGCGGCCAGTTAAAATTTTATGAGTATAAGTTTGATGACCGACATCAAAAATAAATTTGTCAATCGGTGAATCAAAAACATAATGCAACGCAATTGTCAATTCTACAACGCCTAAATTTGAAGCAAGATGTCCACCGGTTTGCGAAATTTTTTGAATCAAAAACTTTCGAATTTCCACCGCCAATTCATTTAGCGAATTAATATCCAATTTTTTTAAATCTGCCGGCGTATTTATTTTATCGAGATAACTCAAAAAATCATCTTCTTTCGAAAAATCAACCAAATAAACATTTGTAAGCCAAAGCGACAACTATTCCTAAAATTGCGCCACTAATAACTTCAATCGGACTATGTCCCAACAATTCTTTTAAACGTCCGTCAATTTTTATCCCTTGATTTTCTATGTTTTCGATAATTATGTTAATAACTGCTGCATGTTCTCCGGCCGCACGTCGAACTCCAGCTGCATCATACATTACAATAAAACTAAAAACCAAACACACGGCAAACAAATTTGACTCAAAACCATCAGTCAAACCTACTGACATTGTAAGTGCGGAAACAAATGCGCTGTGAGAGCTCGGCATTTTTCCTGAACTAAAAAATAATCCCAAATCAACTTTTTTAGTTTGTAAATAATATAGAAGAACTTTTAGAAACTGAGCAGCGAACCAAGCTGAAGCACAAATCCAAAATATTGAGGACATATTGATTCCTCCTAATTTTTACGCTCAAGAATATTTTTTACAAGATACTTAAAAAAATCATATTGTCCATCAAATTTTTCAATATCGGAATAGATTTCATCAGCTAAATTGTTAAAGATATCTTGCGATTTTTCCAAACCATACATTTTAAAATAAGTCATTCTTTCCTCATCTTTATCCAAAATATCATCTTTAATTTGAAAAGCCAGACCCAATTTATTTCCCAACGCTGAAAAATTTTTCAACACATTTTTGTTCTCACCAGACAATATAATTCCCGCTTCAAGGCTTGCACGAATCAGCGCTGCTGTTTTATTCAAGTGAATTTGTCTAAGTTCATCAGTTGTAATAATTTTTGATTCAAGCTCAAGCACCTGACCTTTTATCATTCCATTTATGCCGGCAGCATTAAAAATTTTTTTTGCAGCATTAAAAAATTTTGGCTCATCGAGAACAATTTCACAAGCCAATGTTAAAAGCGCATCGCCAACTAAAATAGCAACGGCTTCACCAAATTTTTTATGGCAAGTCAAAATCCCGCGTCGATAGTCATCATTATCCATTGCGGGCAAATCATCATGCACCAGCGAATAATTATGGATAAACTCAATTGCGCAAGCAAATGGTAAAGCTGTTTGTAAATTTTTACTGACAGATAACAAAAGTAGAGGACGAATTCTTTTGCCGCCGCTCATCATACAATAATGCATTTGGCGATAGAGAACAAAAGAATCGTCCAGGTAAGATTCAATTTTTTCATTAATAAGGTTAATATAATCGGAAGTTTTTTTTTGGAAATCCAAATTATTCGTCACCTTCATCAAAATTTTTCAATGAGAAATCATTTTCGAGGCGCATAACTTTTTGTTGGGCGCTGTCAATTTTATTTGAACAATCATTAATCAATTTTAAGCCTTCTTCATATAAATTCAGGGATTCATTGAAATCTGCATCTTCAATTTGTTCAATAATTTGATCGATACGCGCGAGTGAATCCTCAAAATTTTTTTTACGCGCCAAATAAATCACTCCGATTTAGAAATAATTTTTGCGACAAGTGAACCATTATAAAAATTAATTTGGACATTTTGGCCAACATTTATTTTTTCGAATGGCAACGAATTTTTTTGTTCATCACAAACAAAAGAATATCCACGTTTCAAAACGGCAGTCGGTGAAATTTTGTTAAGTAAATTTATTTTATTTTGCAAACACAATTTTTTATTTTCAAGATTAACTTTCATTTTATCGGTCAAATTTTTATAATTACATTTGATAATTTTTTTGTAATAATAAATTGAATCAAAAATTTTCTGCTTTAAAATAATTTTCGTATTATGTAAATCATCACGGACAATATTTAAATCAGGAACAATCATTTCAACGGCAGCAGAAGGTGTTGACGCACGTAAATCTGAAACAAAATCTGAAAGTGTGTAATCAGTTTCATGGCCAACGGCTGAAACAATTGGAATTTTTGAATTATAAATTCCGCGTACAACAATTTCTTCGTTAAAAGCCCAAAGGTCTTCGATTGAACCGCCGCCGCGTCCCAAAATTATCACGTCAAAATCTTTATACTTATTAGCTTTTTCTATCGCACGTACAATATCTTTTGGCGCATCTTTTCCCTGAACAAGTGTTGGAATTAAAATGAGTTGCACCAATCTATTTCGTTTAGCAGAAACCTTTATAATGTCATGAATTGCCGCGCCAGTGTCCGAAGTTATTACCGCAATTTTTTGTGGGAACTTTGGAATATTTTTTTTATGCTCGGCGTCAAACAAACCTTCGTTTGCCAATTTGTTTTTTAATTTTTCAAACGCATTAAACAAATCACCTTTACCAAGCGGTTGAATATATTCCAAACATAATTGATACTGTCCAGATTTTTCGTAAAGAGTTATACGACCGTAAACCAAAACATTCATTCCATCATAAATATCGAATGAGATTGTCGAGGCAAATTGACGAAAGACTACACAATTTATTGCGGCGGTATTATCTTTCAAAGTAAAATACATATTACCATTTGAATGATATTTAAAATTGGAGACCTCTGCCTCCAATAATATATCTGAAAGAATTAAATCGTCCTCAATTAAATTTTTAATATATTTGTTAACTTGTGAAACACTTAAGACATTATTCATTTAAAACACCTAAGTTAATATCGGACGAAATTTTTGCGAGTATACCATTTACGAAACCCGTAGAGGCATCCGTGCCATATTCATTTGCCAAATCAACGACTTCATTAATAACGATAGCAGGTTTATTTTTTTCGTAAAGCATTTCATAAATTGCTAAGCGAATTAGCGCCAAATCAATTTTATTTAAACGTGAGAGTGACCATTTTGAGTTATTAGAAATTAATTCATCGATATAAAATAAATTTTCGTACACACCATAAAATTCATCATGGATAATAATTTTTTCATGTTCATCAAAATTTTTGATACGATTTATATAGTTATCAAAAATTTCGTCAGGATTTTCTATATTAAAATTAAGTTGGTAGATTAATTTAAAAGCATGAGTACGTGCAAATTTCCGACTCATAATTATTTTTTTTCCTTATCGAAATTTATCCCGATTACATTTACATTTATTTCAGTAACTAAAAGTCCTGTCATTGTTTCAATTGAAGCCTTAATTTTCTTTTGTACCTCTAGCATTACGTCCGGTATTTTATACCCAAATTTAACGGATAAATTAATAGCGAGTGAAACTTGTGAGTCATTAATTTCAACCTTAACGCCCTTAGAAAAATTTTTTTTGCCTAATATCTCAGCAATACCACTATGAGCAGTAACGACACCCTCAACTTCTAAAGCAGCAGTATTAGCAATAACAGCGATTACGTCGTCAGAGATTTGAACCTGACCGGATTCATCATCTTTTAGCATTACCATTAATAGTCCTCCTCAAAAAAATATTTTGAAATAATTTTACTTCATCATTTGTAATTAAGTCAAGAAAAATACAAATAATAATTTCACACAAATATAATTAAATATTTCAAAACCGTTCTTTTTTTTGTAAAAAAAACTCATAATCAACTTCTTCGAAGCTGTTTCATGAAAAAACTTTATAAAGAACTTCGCGCACTGCGAAGTTCTTTTGCTAAAGTTCTTTTGTTTCTTTTCTTTCAAGAAAAGAAAAAATTTATGCTTTTCAAGTGATTTAACTATACAAAAAAAATATGCTGAAAAGGGACAGCATATTTTTTTTAAATTTATTACTAATTGATAAAAATTTATTTAGATGATTGAGACATTTGTTTTTCTTGAGCTTCAATCATTTTTTTAACCATATATCCACCAACATAACCATTTTGAGCGGAAGTTAAGTCACCATTATAACCTTTTTTCAAAGGTACACCAATTTCATTAGCGACTTCATATTTAAATTGATCTAAAGCCTCACGAGCTTCAGGCACAGCTTTTTTATTAGAAGAACTATCATTAGACATTATAAAATTACCTCCTTAATCAGTTAAATAAAAAAAATAATCAAGTGTTACGGTAATATTATTGTCAAAGGATAGTGAAATTATTAGAGGTAATTTTTGTAACAAAAATTTAATTTATTCGTCTTCATTTTTGTTAAAGAAATTTAATTTAGAAACTAAACCAGGAACCATATCAATTAATTTACTTAAGCTATCCTGATTTTTAATATTAATCAATTGAACGGAACCATTTTGAATAACAAGGACGGAAGATGGAGTAATTTTTGCACCGAGACCACCGACACCATTTTCTTTTTTAGGATTATTTTCAGAAGCACCGGCTCCGACACCAAGTGAAATATTAATAAGAGGAATAATAATGATATCGTTAATGTTGATAGCGTCGCCGACAACAGTTTTTGATGCAACAAAGTTTTCCATTTTACTAAATAAAACTTCAAGATTATTATTTAAACTCATTTTTTATATCACCTCAAAAAAATTACATTTAATAAATGCAAAAATATATTTTAGCATAAAGAGTAAAAAAAATAGAGTACAAATTTGTGTACGGAAATAAAGATGTAAGTCAAAAATTTCTTGTTCAAAATTATATTTTATATTCGTACGTATTCCAAAAATATTTTCTAATGCACATGCATAACCTGTATAACATGGGTCATCAAATCCAATTTGACCATTAATAATAATTTTTTGAGGGCGTAATTTTTTAATTAACTCTCTAATAAATTTAAAGATAATAGATAGAAATTTAATGTCGAATTTATTTTCACCATTTGAATTTTTTTTATTCAATTTTGAAATTACGGATGAATTTTTACCAGATTTATCTTTTAATTTTTTTTTTGTACTATCAAATTTTACGAGCCCAAATAGGTAGCTCACTCTAAATTTTATTTTTATTCCATTATTTATTTTGATATCTATTACATATTTAATAGGGAGAAGTAGAAAAAAAATAATCATACTAAAAATTACTATGAGCATAATTTCACCTTCTTAATTTTTTAATGAGCTCTAAAAAATATTGCGGTGGTTCCTTCTCAAATTTAACATATTTTTTCGTAGTTGGATGAATAAATCCTAAAGTTTTTGCGTGTAGAACTTGCCCTACTAATTTAAAATTTTTATTACTCCCACCATAAACATCGTCACCTAATACCGGATGATTTATACTTGCCATATGTACTCGAATTTGATGAGTACGTCCAGTCTCAAGTTTTAATTTAATCAAAGTGTAACATTTTAAGTTCTCAATTATATTATAATGCGTAATTGCAGAACGACCTTTTAACGCATTGATCGACATTTTTGTTCTTTCATGTATGTCGCGCCCAATAGGTTTGTTTATAGTTCCATTTTCATTTAAATTTCCTTTCACTATTGCTAGATACTCACGTTCTATCGAATGATTAGCAAATTGTTCAGCTAAAAATCTGTGCGCATTATCATTTTTTGCAATAACTATTATTCCTGACGTATTTTTATCGATACGATGTACAATTCCTGGCCGTAAAATTCCGTTTATACCTGATAAATTTTTGCAATGAAAAAGTAAAGCATTTACAAGTGTACCGGAAAAATTTCCAATGGCAGGATGTACAACCATTTGTTGCGGTTTGTTTACAATTATTAAATCATCATCTTCATAAACTATATCGAGCGGAATATTTTCAGCGGTGATAGCTAATTTTTGAGGTTGCGGGATTTTTATTTTTATTTCATCATTTAATTTTGTCAGGTAGTTTACTTTTGCAAATTTTTGTTGTACAATTACATTGTTATTTTTAATTAAGCGTTGGATGTAGCTACGAGAAAAATTTTCAAGCTTTGAAGTCAAAAAAATATCGAGGCGCATATTGACCTCGGTGTTTTCTACGAAAAAAGTTTTTTCCATTTTAATTTTTCTCTCCTAAAAAGTAAGAAATTATAGCGCCAATTGTAAAAGTAACTGCACTTACCATTATCGTAAACGAATTTACTCCACTTTGATAAGTAATTGGTGTAGAAAAAATTCCGTATACGGAACCGATTACAAGTCCTAGAATTGCGGAATAAGTTGCGCCATAAAATTTATCCATCAAAAATGAAATTACTTTTGAGATGAATAAGATTCCTAAAATTATTCCAAATCCTAACGCTGCAACAGTTACTCCAGTATTTATCAAAAAATTTTTATCTGAAATGTTAAGAAAACATTTGGAAATGTTGGAGATTGTATGGATTACATGTGGATAAATTCCTAAAAGAATCATTACAAATGAACCACTTATTCCAGGAATAATCATTGCCGCCGCAGCTAAAAATCCGCCTAAAAACATTTTTGCTAAAAATAAAATTTCAATTTCTTCATTAATATTGCTAATGTTATTGCTTTTTATCATTGAAATTAATATGACAATTGTAGCGGACATTAAAGTTAGTAAAATGTAATATGATTTCATTCCATTTAAAATAGATTTTTTGTAGATAATTGGAATGCTTCCACAAACAAGTCCAACAAAAAATAAATTTGTAGGTAACGAATAATTGTTGAGGCAAAATTCTAAAAACGAACTGAAAACTAAAATGCTAAAAACAATTCCTAATCCGAGTGGTAAAATAAAACTCAAATTTTTTTTGATGTCTTTGCTAAAATTATTTATTGCATTTATAATTTGATCAAAGACATTTAAAATAACGGCAATTGTTCCACCGCTAACACCTGGAATAATATTGGCGATACCGATAAACATTCCTTTGATAAAATTTATAAAATTGTGCTTCATAATTTTTTATCTCCTCTACAATTTTTTCATTCGAATTATATCACATACAAAATTATTGAAAAAGTTAAATTGATATTTCGTTGAGAGTTTATGTCATAAATGTTCAAAAAATATCAAAGTAAGTAATCGGCAAATTCAAAAAAATACTTGCATTCAATATTTAATTTATTGTATAATATGAATATAAAATTGCGCAATTGATTTGCTAAAAAATAGGAGGAGAAATACTTGGCTGGAAAAACTTTATCCAAACAAAAAAGAAAAGAATTAATTCAAAAACGTGAAAATTGGCAAGTTTTCTCTAACCTATTATCTAAAGCAATAAGCGATTTGGACAGAGCTACTAAATTTGAAGAATCTTGTGAGATAATTAACAATTTTATATATCTTAGCCGTCAATTATTTCGAAAACAGGATGAAGAAATCAATGAAATAATCGATAAATTAGACGAATTTGTTGAAGATGCACAGAAAAAAATGTATGATTTAGAACAAAAATCAAAGCCATTAATTCGAAAAACTATTGAATTATACAATTCAATGTACAACGGTGATTTAACTTTCGATAATAATGTTGAACAATGGTTTACAAGAACTTTCCCATTAATAGTTTTGTATGTTAATAAAAATGCAAGTGCTGATAATGAAAGTGAATAAAATTTTTACATTAACATTTAATTTTTTAAATTAAATATGTATAACATTACAGCAGTTTTGTATGTTAATAAAAAATATTAAAGAGGGTGATAAAAGTGAATGAGCCAAATAATTTATCTTCTTTCGTAGGTAAACTTTCAGAGTTATGGCAAAATATGAATAATTGCACTAATGATATGCAAACTGATTCAATCAGTTTATTAAAAAAATATATGGAAATAGCAAAAAATAAATTTAATAATTTAGACGAACAAATTGAAAATAGCAAAGCTCCCAACATATTTGTGTCACTCTTTTCTAAATTTTTATCATTATTTTCTAAAAAAGATATTTCAGAAAAACTTTCAGAGGAAACTTTATTTGAATCTACAACTGAAAAGCAACAAATTGTTATTGAAAATAAAGAAAGTTTAATTTCTAAAGCAAATGATGTCAAAAATTCTATGGATAATAAAAATGAAATTAATATCAATAATAAAGAGAAAGGTGTTGAAATTTAATGAAAAAAAATTTGCATCCAGATTATTTTTTAACTACTGTAAAATGTAACTGTGGCAATGAATTTAAAACAGGTTCAACAAAAGAAGAAATAAAAGTTGAAGTTTGTTCAAAATGCCATCCTTTTTATACCGGAAATAAAAATACTTTGCTTGAATCTGGTGGTCAAGTAGATAAATTTAAAAAGCGTTATACAAACTATAAAAAGCACTCAAACGTTTAAAATTGTTTGGTGCTTTTTTATTGCAAAAAATTATTGATTTCATAAAAAACTGATACGAGTTATTGTATCAGTTTTTTTGCTTAAATAAAAATTTCAAAAACTAATTAAAAAAATTTACCAAAGATTAAATTGTATATAAAAATAGTTTGCGGGAAATAACAACAAGTAAAATAAATTATTTATAGTATTCGTTAGTAAAATCAATATATTTTTCAATAAGCAATATAAAATGCTCTGTCGCTTTTTGTTGACAAAAACAAATCTATCTGTTATCATAAGAAAAATTTTTTAAGGAGGAATTAGCAATGAATATAAAATTGAAAAATGTAGTAAGTTTAGGAATGTCATTACTTATTTCGTTTTCAAGTGGAAATGTTTATTCACAAAATCATATGATTTATGCTGATTCAAATTACATTGATGGAATAAATACTATGAACGCAATAACTTTTACTATCGAAGGAGGAACTGCAAATACTGATTATACCTATGAAAACGGTGTATTGACTATTAAATCTTCGACACCAATGACAATTAAAAACTCAGATCCAAATACACCAACAAGCGACCGAATCGAAATTAACTCAGAAGCAAATTTGACGCTAGCCGGAGTAAACATAGAAGCGACTGATGGTGCAGCGATTAAGATTGCTGACGATGCTACTTTTAATGTTAATATATTTCTTGAAGATGGTAGCAAAAATATTTTGAAAGGAAAAGAAGGAAGTTGGGACAATCCTGGCTTTCCAGGTATAGAAAAAAATGGGGAAAGTGACAACATTGGATTGCTGACTATTAGTATATCTGACGGTTCTGTAGGAACTGGTAAGTTGACGGCAACTGGAGGATATTATGGAGCCGGAATTGGCGGTGGAAAGAATGGAAGTGCAAGCAACATCACAATTAGTGGTGGTGAAATTACAGCAACTGGAGGAAACTCTGCTGCCGGAATCGGCGGTGGAAGCAGTGGAAACGGAAGCAACATCACAATTAGTGGCGGCGAAGTTACAGCAACTGGAGGATATACTGGAGCTGGAATTGGCGGTGGAAATGGTGGTGATGCAAGCAACATAACAATCAATGGCGGCTCAGTGATAGCGATTTCAAACGGTGCAGACTATGCGGGAGCTGGAATTGGCGGTGGAGGTGGATATGGAAACAACGGAAGCAACATTACAATTAGTGGCGGTCTGGTGAAAGCAATAGGGTATGGAGGAGCTGGAATTGGTGGCGGAAATGGTGGTGATGGAAATAATATCAAAATCAGCGGAGGCATTGTAATAGCAATAGGAAAAGATTCTCAAGTTGGATATGGAGGTGGAGCTGGGATTGGTGGCGGACAAGACTATAATGGAACTGGAGATGGAAGCGATAATATTTTAGAAGGTAATGCGGTATTAATTGCAGCCTGTGAAAATCCTGATAAAAATGTGCTGCAAGGTTTTACATTCAAAAGTGGAATTGTCTTTGAAAGTCAAGGTGACTCTGGTACTTATGAAGGAACGATGTACGGAGATAAAGTAACGATAACAGGAGACGTAACTTTTCCATCAAATTTTACAATAGAAGAGAATAAAACGCTTGAGATATATAAAGATGTTACATTAACAATTGACAAAGATACTGAACTAACAATTAACGATGGAGCTGTTCTCAAAAATCGTGGTATATTGGTGGAGAATGGAAATATAAAATTTGATGGAAATGGCGTAATTGAGACGGAAATAATTTATGTAGCAAAAAAAGAAGCAACTTATAATGAAAGTAATAGCGATAATATACCAAGCACTAGTGAATATAAAACGTATCTGGATAGCAACGGAATTAAAACTTATGGAGAATTACCAATGCCAACAAGGAACGGATATGATTTTGAAGGTTGGTACACTGAAAAGACAGGTGGCGAACAAATAAAAGAAGATACACAAGTTATGCCAAATTTACATGTATTATATGCACATTGGAAAAGTAATGAAGAGCAAACTCCAGAGCCAACACCAAGTCCGACACCAGAAGAAAAACCAGAACCAACTCCTGAAGCAAATGGAGGAAATAGTGAAGGATTTAGTTGGAATTATATAGAGAGAGATAATGTTGAGGAAATACAAATACCCGAAGAAAAACCAAATGAAGCAATTAAAACGAAAACCTTAAAAGATATTCAAAAGGAAATACCAGAAAGATTAAAAAACATTGCTTATATAAAAGGTTATAAAGATGGAACATTTAAACCGAATAATAATATAACACGAGCTGAAGCAGCAACAATGCTTTATAAATTGATGTATGATGGTAGACAAATTGATATAAATATTTTGTATCAATATAATGATGTAGAAAAAAATAATTGGTCAACAGCAGCAATTGCATATTTAAGTCAACAAGGAATAACGCAAGGTTTTGACGGAAAATTTAGACCAAATGATAAAATTACACGAGCAGAGTTTGCAAAAATTGTTTATGAATCACTTTTGAGCTATAATATGAATAAAAATTCAAAATTAATTTATGGAGAAAATGAATTTAGATTTTCTGATATTAAAAATGATTGGACATTTGAGCCAATAAAACAATTAGCAACGAATGAAATGATAAATGGTTATGAAAATAATTTATTTAAACCAAATGAAAATATAACTCGCGCAGAAGCAGTAAAAATTATTAATAAAGCTTTTGGACGAAGTGAAAATTGGATTGGCTCAGTAAGTTTTGATGATGTTAGTGAAAATCATTGGGCTTATAAATTTATTATGAATGCGGCTAATGGTATAAAGTAAATTCAAAACAAGACCTTACTTTTATTGAAAGAAAAGTAAACAAAAGAACTTTAACAAAAAAATCTTTGTGTGAGAACCACGCAAAGATTTTTTATAAAGTTTTCATGAATCAGCTTCGAAGAAGCTACTTATTGATTCTTTTTTTACAAAAAAAGAACGGTTTTAAAAGCGATAAAATTTTTTATAAAAATTTAATTTTAATTTTGAAAGCAATACAATTTTTTATTATTAAAATCATCGATATAAATAAGAGTTGCATTTTCTTTAACCCAATCATTTATTGCGTTATTTGCTTTAAATGCGTTATTCCCCATATAATATTTCACTTGATTATTTTTAATCATTGTTTTTAATTTTTCAAGTGTAAGAGCTTGATCCGTTCCCTCAAATCCATTTGCTAATATAATATTCAAATCAGTATTTAAAATTAAATTAGCTGCGACATTACAATTTGAAATAATAAAAAAATATTTTTCATCACTCGCATTTTTTAATAAAAATTCTTTTAATGAAGAATCATTTTTATGTTGGAAATTAAAATTTTTTCTATTAATTTCTGCTGTTGGCATAACAGAATTTAATTTTCCTAAAATCGGATAAAATGACCAAACAAATGGTGCTGTTATTAATGAAATTAAAATAGAAACAAATAAAATTTTTTTATGTAACAAAAACAATATAATTGATAAAATAAATTCTATCAACATAATTATAAAGAGCCAGTATTGCCCATTTTGTACAATAAAACATATTTGAATAAAAAATGTAACAATATATAAAAGTGGAACAAAAATATTTTGTAGCTTTTGCAAAATATTTTTTAATATGTAACAAGTTGCTGCAAATAAACAAGAAATATTTGGCGCCATCATTGCTAAATAATATCTATGAAAAAATCCTGCAATACTAAAAAATATTATCATCGGTAAAATACACATACCCCATAAAATAATTATTTTAATTTGCTCGTTAGTTAAAAACGGTAATTTTTTATAAAAAATTATCGCAACAATACTAAATAATGCCGGAATAAGTAACCATGAAATTTGTTCATACATGGATGCGCCAGTTAAATTAAATAATCTAAAAAATCCAGGCTCTCCTATTTCGTCAAAACCTTTTGACCTTTTATTATCTTTATAACTTTCCATAAAATTTTTTTGAAATTCATCGTCAACTTTTGGTTTAAAGTCAAATTTATTTTTGTTCGCAATTTTTTTGCCAAATAATCTGTCAAAACCGTTGTGTCCAAATATTAAACTTATTACAGAATTATCACTGCCGCTTCCACCAATAAATGGCCGTGAATCTTTTGGTGTTAATTCAACAATTAATGTCCAACTGAATGATACAACAAACAATACAATTAATGAAATCAAAAACTTCCCGAAAATTTTTAAATTGAATTTATTTGTCATGAAAAAGTAAACAAACAGCGCAGGAAGAATCATATATGCTTGAAACATTTTTACATTAAACGCCAAACCTAACATTATCATTGAGAGCATAAAACAATTTTTTATTGCAAAATAAATTGCGAGAGTCATAAATAACATTAATGTCATATCAAGATTATTTGTCCTGCTTACTGCTACCACAATTGGCGTAAAACAAAATACAATCTGAGAAATTATGCCGTATGTTTCACCAAATGCATTAGACATCATTTTATAAATCAAAAAACAAACCAACGCACTCAAAATTATTGATGGCAACAAAATTGCAAAAATATTCAAGCCAAAAATTTTTGCACTTATTGCCTGTAACCATAAACCAAGTGGTGGCTTATCAACTGTCAAAAAACCTGATGGATCAAATGAAACAAAAAAGAAATTTTTAAAATTCATAAGCATACTTTTTACGGCGGCAGTGTAATATTCATTTGAAAAATTTTCTTTTGAAATAAAAGCTAAGTTCATGCAAATATTTATAAAAATCATTAAGTACGGTAAAAATTTTCGATAATTATTTTTTTTATTCATTTTGAATAATCACCCATATTAATTTTATAATATATTTTTTCTGAAATCAATAAATTATACAAAATTAAATAAAAACTTCGCATAGGCGAAGTTTCGTTAGTATAATTAAAATTTATTTTTTCGTTTTCAATTTTTCCTTTAATTTATTAAATTCATCAGCTTTCATATTTTTTTGTGCATAATCTAAAATTGCAGCATGTAAAGCTTCCTCCGCTAAGCATGAACAATGAATTTTTACCGGTGGCAATCCATCCAATGCTTCCATCACAGCTTTATTTGTAATTTTAAGCGCGTCATAAATATTTTTACCTTTCACAAGTTCTGTGGCTATACTGCTCGTAGCAATTGCGGCGCCACAGCCAAAAGTTTTAAACTTTACATCTTCAATCACGTTATTTTTAACTTTCAAATATATTTTCATTATGTCGCCACATTTTGCATTTCCAACGGTTCCAACTCCATTTGCATCTTCCAATGAACCAACATTACGTGGATTCATAAAATGATCCATAACTTTTTCACTGTAAGCCATATTTATCACCCCAAATTATTTTTTAGATATTCGTCATAAAGTGGCGACATATCCCGTAATCTTTTTATTATTTCAGGTAATTCTGTCAAAAACGAATCAACTTCTTTTGACGTATTATACTTGCCCAACGTAATTCTTAATGAACCATGTGCAATTTCATGCGGCAAACCTATTGCCAGTAGAACATGTGATGGGTCAAGTGAACCAGACGTACAAGCTGAACCACTTGATGCAAAAAATCCTTTTGAATCCAACAGCAATAAAAGTGATTCGCCTTCAATAAATTCAAAAGAAATGTTTACGTTGTTTGGCAATCTTTTATAACGATGTCCATTCAATCGACAATGTGGAACATTTTTTAAAATATTCTCAATTAATTTGTCACGTAATTTCGTTAAAAAAATATTATTCTCATCTAAATTTTTATACGCAATTTCAAGCGCTTTTGCCATTCCAATAATTCCCGGAACATTTTCCGTCCCGCCACGCTTTGAAAATTCCTGTGCACCACCGTCCATAAACGGCATAATTTTAACATTTTTGCGCAAATATAAAGCACCAATTCCTTTTGGGCCATAAAACTTATGTGCCGACAGCGACATTGCATCAATATTCATTTTTTCTACATCAATTGCAACGGAACCAACTGCTTGAACTGCATCTGTATGAAAAATAATATTGTGTTCGTGCGCAATTTTTCCGATTTCCTCAATCGGTTGGATCGTTCCAATCTCATTGTTAGCAAATATAATTGAAATAAGAATTGTATCGTCGCAAATACTTTCCTTCAGCTTTTCCAAATCAATTAAACCATCTTTATCAACTGGCAAATATGTTACTCGAAAGCCTTGTGACTCAAGATATTTACAAGAATGTAAAACTGCATGATGTTCAATTGAACTTGTAATAATATGTTTACCCTTTTTTTGATACGCTTGCGCAATACATTTTAGTGCCCAATTATCAGATTCAGTGCCACCACTTGTAAAATAAATTTCATTTGGTTTCGCATTAAATATTGAAGCAATTGAACTACGTGCATTTTCAATAGCGATACGATTTTCCTGCGCCAATTTATAGATACTTGACGGATTACCATATGAATCAGTCAAATAAGGTAGCATACTTTCCAAAACATTTTTATCAAGTTTAGTTGTCGCCGCATTATCAAAATAAACCATAATAATTCTCCTTTACTGCGAAATTTTTTTATAATCATTTACTAAATCATTAAGCGTAATGGAATCAACTGCGCGCGATATATTGTCATAGATTCGCGCCCAAACATTTTTTGTAAAACAATTATTACAATCGGCATCGTTACAATTTTTTACGGACTCTAAACAATTTACGGGATAAAGTGAGCCTTCTAATTTTCGTAAAACATCACCGACAGTTGTAACGGTTGGGTCACAATTAAGAATATATCCACCTTGCGCACCACGTATGCTTTTTACGAACCCAAATTTTTTTAGAATCGCAATAATTTGTTCTAAATAATTTTCAGGGATATTTTGACGAGCCGCAATATTTTTTACGCATGTAGGTGAAAAATTTTGGCTCGCAATATCGACTATCGCTTTTAAGCCGTAGCGACTTCGCGTTGATAATTTCATTCATATCATCTCCAACATAATTTATAATATCACTTTTTTAGAAAAAGTAAAGTGAAATACTCGGAATTATTTTTTGCTTCTATAATTTTTTTATGATATAATATTAAAAAAATATGTGGAGGATTTTCTATGTTTCGGAAAAAAAAAGCAATGCTACTCGTAATTGCTGTCTTACTTATCTCAATTATCGGTATCGTTGCAATTGGTAGTGCGACTCATATCTATAACTCCGGTTGGACTTCTAATGAATATGCAAGTCAAAAAATGTGGCTCTTAATCGGTATCGGTGCAATGTTTATTTTCTCCTTTATCGATTATGAAATGATTTGTAAATTCCATCTATTAATCTATATCTTAAATTTAATTTTACTCATCGCCGTAATTATTATCGGTAAAAATGATAGTAACTCCGTAACACGTTGGATTAGTATCGGCCCTATCGGTATCCAACCTTCTGAGTTCGCAAAAATATTTAGTATAATATCTTTGTCAAGCATCATTAATGTCAAATATGAAAAAATAAATAGAATCCCTACCCTACTCTTCATTTTAGTAACGTCATTAATCCCTGCCATTTTAATTATGAAAGAGCCATCACTTTCTGCCAGCATCGTTATCTTATTAATAACTTTTATAATTTTATTTGTTGGCTGCATCGATTATAAATATATTTTGAAAACCGTTTTGTATTGTTTGCCCGTAATGTTGTTTTTATTTTGGGATACACTTCGCGAAGACCATTTGATTGTAAATAAATTTTTAAAGGACTATCAAATTGATAGAATAACTTCGTTAATAAAAGCTGATCAATTCAGTCAAAATTTTTATCAAACAAAACAATCAATGTTTGCAATAGGTTCCGGACAAATTTGGGGCAAAGGTCTTTATAATGGAACAATTAATCGCTTAAATTATCTGCCGGAATCTCACAACGATTTCATCTTTTCAGTTATAAGTGAAGAATTTGGATTTGTTGGTTGCCTAGTTGTCCTCGGCTTGTTATTTTTCATCATTATGACTTGCATTGATACCGCTAAACATTCTAGCTCATTTTTAGGTAAACTTTTAGCGTCAGGAATTGCCGGAATGTTTGCTTTTCAAACAGCAATAAATGTTGGCGTTGTAACGGGAATTTTACCAAACACAGGTATGCCGTTGCCGTTTGTTAGTTACGGCGGAAGTTCAATGCTGGTCAATATGATTTCAATCGGAATAATAATTAATTTAAATCGAATTTCAAACAAAAGTTTATTTTCGCCAAATAAAAGATAAAAAAGTCTGGGTTTTCGCCCAGACTTTTATTTTATAAACATTGCGTCACCAAAACTAAAAAATTTGTAACCATTTTTTTTTGCTTGTTCATAAGCACGTAAAGTTTTTTCGCGTCCATAAAAAGCTGACACTAACATAATTAAAGTTGATTCCGGCAAATGAAAATTTGTTATCAAAGCATCTACAATCTTGAATTTATATCCTGGATAAATAAAAATGTCAGTCCAACCAGACTTCGCATTTACAAAACCATTTGACTCAGCACAACTTTCAAGTGTTCGGCAACTTGTCGTTCCAACGGCAATTATTTTGCCAGCATTTTTTTTGACATTGTTAATAATTTGTGCATTTTCTTCATTTAAAATAAAAAATTCCGAATGCATTTTGTGCTCAAAAACATTTTCCACTTTAACAGGACGAAAAGTTCCGAGCCCAACATGTAAAGTTAAATTAGCAATTAAAATTCCTTTTTCCTTTATTTTTTCTAAAAGTTCATTCGTAAAATGCAAACCAGCAGTTGGTGCCGCAGCAGAACCATCATATTTTGCGTAAACAGTTTGATAACGATTTTTGTCATTCAATTTTGTTTTTATATATGGCGGCAGCGGCATTTCACCAAGTTTATCTAAAATTTCTTCAAAAATTCCATCATAAAAAAATTTTATAATTCTGTTACCATCATCATTTATTTTTATAAGTTCAGCAACTAAATCATCGAAATTTATTTTATCTCCGATATGCAATTTTCTAGCAGGTTTTACTAAAACTTCCCATAAATTTTGGTCTAATCTTTTTAGCAACAAAATTTCAATTTTTGTTGAAGAATCTTGCTTTACGCCAATCAAACGCGCCGGAATAACACGAGTGTCATTTAATACAATGCAATCACCAGGATTTAAATAGTCGATAATATTTTCAAATACTTTGTGTTCAATAATATCATTTGACTTATCCAAAACCATAAGCTTTGATTTATCACGATTTTTTATAGGCGTTTGAGCTATAAATTCATCTGGCAATTCAAAAAAAAAATCTTGCTTGCATAAATAATTTTTCATCTAACTTCTACACCAGTGTAATAATATTTTAATATATCAATGAAATCGTAACCTAATTCAGCCATACCTTTTGCACCGTATTGACTCATTCCGACGCCATGTCCTGAGCCTCTACCTGAAAAAATTATTGAGTCATTTGTATTTTGAATTTCAAAAAATCGGCTTTCAAGTGAACCATTTTTAGTTTTTGCAAAAAATGTTTTTATTCCTTCGCCGGTTAATTTTTTTTCACCGTTTGTACTGATAATAAGCATTTCATTAACACGACCACTTGGCAATAAACTCAAAATTTGTATTCCTAAAACATTTCCGATATAAATTTTTTTGTCAGTAAGAAGTTTTTCAATCTCTGAAAATTTAAATTCACGTGTCCAAGCTCGTGCTGTTTCATTAATTTGTGGCACACTTCTCAAATAATCAAGTGCCGTCACAAAAACATTTTCGGAATTTTCAGTTGGTCCACCACTGCTTGAAAAAAATAAAGCTTCTATCGGTTTATTTTTATAATAAATGCAAAGATTTTTTGTCTCATCAATGAATTTATTTACACGTTCAGTTTCACGAGTTATTCCCAAATATTCTTGGCAGTGAACGGTATCGCATAAATCACAATTTTTATGTGCATGAGTTTTCATTTTATTTATTGCATAGGTTCGCGCCGCAACAGTTTGTGCCTTTAAAGCTTCCTGAGGCCAAAACGAATACATTTCTGACGGCACAACACTATATAAATATTCTTCAAGCGGCAAAATATTTATTGGCGTTATTGATTGTGAGTCAAAAACTCCAAATTTAATAACGCCACGATATTTTCTATCACCAATTTGGATAAATTCATTTGACATAAATTGTGGACAATTTGAATCAAAAATCAAAACATTTTTTTCATCTGCACTTAAAATCAATTTATTTTGCTCAGGCGAAACAATTTTTCCATTCAAATTAATATTTGCAAATTGTGCGTTTTCCAAATTTTCATAACTACCAACATAAATTGAAAAAAGTCCGCTTTCATTTAAATAAACAATTGAGTTCGTATAATTTTTTTTTGCGGATAACGCATCATTATATGTAAAATAAAATTTTTCCGTATTTATGTAAAATTTTTTTGCTATTGATACCGAAAAATTTTTTTCAGCATCAAACTCACAGTTTAAAAAACTTTCATTACAACTGACATAAAGTTTTTTATTTTTTATTTCTATGTAATTTTTTTGTTGCGAAACTAAACCGATATGAACGTTTTCAGGAATTTCATCTGCCAAAACAATATTTAAATTTGTGACGACAAAAAATAAAATAAGTAAGAATGATAAAATTTTCTTCACGACTATTCATCTCCTGTAATAAAAAACTGGGCAGCGCCCAGAATTTTTTTGTTTTAATTATTTTTTTTCAAGATTAATTATGTTTCTTTTATTATAGGTTCCACACTCACGACAAACAACATGTTGCATAGTAAATGCGCCACATTTATTACATTTAACCAAATTTGGCATAGATATTTTCCAATTTTGTGCACGTCTTTTATCACGTCTAGCTTTAGAAACTTTACCTTTCGGGCAAATAGACAAATTACTCACCTCTCAAAAAAATGTCAATAAAATCAAAAACGATTATAATTTATTAACAAAGTAATTGTCAAGCGTGAAACAAATTTTTCAAAAAAATTTTCGAGATTTTTAAATCATATTCCACTTTTTTTATTTAAATTTTATTGTCATAACATATTACGGTTTTATAAAAAATGATGTATCACCAAATTTAGCCCCAAATTTATTAATCCAATCTAGTTCCAAAGAATTAATTAATTTAAATGTATCTGCATCATAAACATCAATGCCAGTTTGCGACGCAATAAAAATTTTATTTTTATAAATATTCATACGTCTAACTTTATTTTCTAACGTAATATATTTTTGTGTACCATCTTTTAGATTATAAACTGTTACGCCATCACCTATATGACCAGCTTCACAATGTGAAATTATAAGTTTATCTTTATGATGCAAAATCTGAAAAGGATAATCATGCTCAAGTTTTATATCAGTTAATTCATTCGTTTTTGTATTAAACTTTGTTAAAGTATTACATGGTACAAAATTATAATTCCCTTCGTCAATATATTTGCAATTATAATTATTGCAAAAATACATTTCATCGCCAATAAATATTGGGTTTATTTGATAATTCGATTTGTTAGTTGTATCAATTTCGTCTAAAATTTTCATATCACTTGAATTTATTTGATATAATTTTGAAACTGGCGGATATGAATAATTCAAAAAAGCATAAAGTTGATTATTAAACACTGTTAAATTTGAAGGTATAAGGCCTTCAAATGAAATTATATCTGATTCACTACTTTTTCTATCAACTTTAATTATATTTGTCTGCGGAGTTGCATTAGCAACAAAAATATAATCATCATTTAAATCAAAATTTAACACAAAAGGTTGTTTTACATTTAAAATATTATATTTACTCGTATTTAAATCATACTCTAGCATATATGGATGCGAAACATGATCTGTACCTTGCATAGGCACGTACAATTTATCATTATATACTTTTGTATTATAATATGAACCTGCGCCTCCAATATTAATTTTTTCTTCATACACAAATTTTAAATCATCATCGTAAAATCTTATGTAACTTCTATCCCATACAGACGATGTAAAAATTACTCCAAGTCTAAAATTTGGATCAAATTTTTTATTTAATTTTTCATTCAAAAAAAATCCACATATTAACAATAAAAAAATTGACGTGATTGCATAAAATTTGTATCTCTTTAAAAAACTACGCATTATTTCGGCCTCGAACTACGGTTTTATAAAAAATGACGTATCACCAAATTTAGCTCCAAATTTATTAAGCCAATCTAGTTCCAAAGAATTAATCAATTCAAATGTATCTGCATCATAAACGTCAATACCAGTTTGTGATGCAACAAAAATTTTATTTTTATAAATATTCATACGTCTAACTTTATTTTCTAACGTAATATATTTTTGTGTACCATCTTTTAGATTATAAACTGTTACGCCATCACCTATATGACCAGCTTCACAATGTGAAATTATAAGTTTATCTTTATGATGCAAAATCTGAAAAGGATAATCATGCTCAAGTTTTATATCAGTTAATTCATTCGTTTTTGTATTAAACTTTGTTAAAGTATTACATGGTACAAAATTATAATTCTCTTCGTCAATATATTTGCAATTACAATTATTACAAAAATACATTTCATCATTAATACATATTGTATTTTCATGATAAACAGCTTTATCTGTCAAATCAATTTCATCTAAAACTTTCATATTGCTCGGATCTATTTTATATAACTTTGAAATTGGAGGATATGAATAGCCTAAAAAAGCATAAAGTTGATTATTATACACTGTTAAATTTGAAGGTATAAGTTTTTCAAATGAAATAGTATCTGATTCGCCACTTTTTCTATCAACTTTAGTTATATTCGCTCCCGGAGTTGCATTAACAACAAAAATATAATCATCATCCAAATCAAAATTTCTAACAAAAAATTGTTTCACATCTAAAATATTATATTTGCCCATATTTAAATCATACTCTAGCATATATGGATGCGAAACATGATCTGTACCTTGCATAGGTACATACAATTTATCTTTATATACTTTTGTATTATAATATGAACCTGCGCCTCCGATATTAATTCTTTCTTCATACACAAGCTTTAAATCATCATCGTAAAATCTTATGTAACTTCTATCCCACACAGACGATGTAAAAATTACTCCTAACCTAAAATTTGGATCAAATTGTTTATTTAACTTTTCATTTAAAAAAAATCCACAAATTAATAATAAAAAAATTGACGTGATTGCATAAAATTTATATTTCTTTAAAAACATACGCATTATTTTGGCCTCGAATAAATAACTTTAACATAATTTTTATTAAGTAAATCAGCTGGCGCTATCCAAGTTATAGCTCCAGGCGCTAAATCAATTCCAACTGCATCATTATATCCTGCCCAAACTAAATGAGAACAATAAAATTTGCCTCTTTCAGTTCTCCAGAAACTCAGGGCTTCCAAATCAACTGGCCAAAAATAATGCTTACCAATTTGTTTTTCACACCAATTTGCAGCAAGTTCCATATTTTTTTCGTTTACAACTTCACGATTTTCTGCAACACGAGGTAATGCTTGATAACATGTATCTTTTACCTTGGTTTCATTCCAATTATTAGCACCCAAATGTACTCCTGATGTAACTCCAACTTCGCCATCTTTATCTGGATTAGCTTCAACTACATTGTTTTGGTCTAACATAATTGCTGCATGGCCGATATAAAGTGAACTGTCATGTTTTGGATCTTTTGTAACCAATATTGAACCTTTTTTATATATGTCATAATATCCGTCATCTTTATATATATTTTCAATTACTTGCCACTTTTTTATATCTTCTTGCTTTAACCTTTCATATTCTTTTACATCTTCTTTCTTGCACCCAACACATAAAAAAGAAAATAAACATAATACAAATATAAAACAAAGATTTTTAAACTTCATTAAAATCTCTCCTTTAATAAATTTATTTTATTTTACATTATCATCCAAAACACGTCAACATCATTTTAAAAATTTTTTATTATAAATTCCCCGCTATAAATCAGTTCGACGTTTCAACATATCAATAATAATTATTATCCCACCGACAAAAATTAAAAAATAATAAGTTATGAATCGCCAAACAAAAATTATCGGTATAACAGAATTTTGTGACAATAAACTTCGGAAAAAAATAAAAAATGCGCCCTCATTTGCACCACTTGCTCCGGGAATAGGGACAAATGTTGTTATCATATAAATTAATGAGGTTATAAAAATGACATTGAAAATATTGCAAGCGATTCCAAAACTTTTGAAAACGAAATATGCTATTGAATAATAAATTGAAAGCTGTAAAAATGTCAGCAAACTTACTGAAACCAAATAAAATTTTTTGCTCTCAATAATTTTTGTACTCTCATTAAATAAATTTATTTGTTCCAGCATTTTTTTTAATGTTGCATCTGGATTTTTTAATCTAAAAAATTTTGTTTTAGAAAAAAAATTTACATACACCTGACAAATTTTTATTACACAATCTTTTTTTATACACACAAAAATTATTGACAAAATAAAAATTGAATTTAAAAATAATGCGGCCATTGCTAAACCTAAAAAATTTGGAATATCAAAATGCATACGAAAAAAAATTGGCGCTAATGAATATAATATCAGCCCAACTTGATAAACAATCATTTTTATAATAATAAATGAAGCTGCGTCGCCAAATTTTATTTTTGCTCGCGTCATATTTACTATTTGTACCGGCTGCCCACCGATTGCTAACGGTGTAATCGCACTATAAAAAAGTCCGATGACAGAAGTTTTCAATGCAGCAAAAAAATTGTAAGATTTATATTTTATTTTGGTTAACAAAAAAAGTATGAAACCGTCAAGTATGCAATACAAAATTATTGCGGTAAATGCACAAAGTAAAAAATACACGTCAAGATTAATCAAAATTGAATAAAATTTTCCGATACCTTCTGAAAATATTAACGATGCGAGAATGATGAAAGATATAGTTACTGATAGCAATCCGAACCAATTTTTTTGAAAAAACTTTTTCATTTGAGCGTACTCTTTTTTAATTTATCATAAGCTTCACTGTAAAGATTGTCCCACATTCGCAAAATATTTTCTTTGGAATAATATTCATGACACTCCCAAACTTTATCTTGCCATTTTACTTGCAATGATTTATTTTTGCTGAGTTCATCAATAATTTGTGTAAAGTTTTCAACGCTATTTGCTTTCATATAACTATCGAACAAAATTCGTGGATAAATATCGATGTCACGCAAAAGTACCGGTGTCCTACAGCAATATGATTCCAAAATTGCCATTGGAAACAATTCATCAAATGACGGTAAAAATAAAATGTCCGCCATATTATAAATTTCATTCATATCTTTACGGTCAACAATTCCTAAAAATTTTATATTTGATGGCGAATTTTTAATGAGCGATTTAATTTCCTTATAGCCATCCGAAATTTTCCCAAATGAAAATCCACCTGCCCATACAAATTGTATATCAGGAAGATTTTTTGCAGTTCGAACAAAATCTGCAACACCTTTACGTGTTTGCAATTGTCCAACGCCTAAGACTACAAATTTATTTTTATCCAAATCATATTTACTTTTTATCGTATTAATTTTTTCTGATGGTAATGGATAAAATTCTTTTTCTGAAACATAATTCGGTATATAAATAATTTTTGGTTTAGTTACTCCATATTTTCGCAATTTTTCTATTACGCACGGATTAACTGCTACCAAATAATCCATATTGTTATAGAAAGATAAAAGATATTTATAAAAAACTTTTTTGAAAATCAATGGCATATTTAAACTATTGTCAACTGTATCGGGTAGAAAATGTACGTAACCGATACCAGCTTTCTTATGTTTTTGAATCAATCTCTCAAAATAATAACTCAAATTAACCGTATGATAGTGAACGATATCACTTTTTTTCATACTATTTACGTAAAATTTATATTTTGTAGCGAGTCCCTCTGATACTAATTTAAATTGTTCATTATAGCATGAAGAAACTCCCTGCGCCTTTATTAAATTCGCACTAGAACGAACATTTATACTGGGCATTATAAAAACCTCCTAGATATAAAATTATTTTAGTACATAATTTTAATTTTTTAAAGTAACAAATCCTAAAATGATAGTACCTATTGTCAAAAAAATATCGGCCAAATTAAATACGGGAAAATTTATAAAAGATAACTCGATAAAATCTACGACGTAGCCAAAAAATAATCTACCGATAAAATTTCCAATTGTCCCTGAAAATATAAATATCAAAGATAATTTTGAGAGCGTATCAACTTTTTTATAGTAATAAATTATTGCAATGAGTACGCAAAATGTAATTATGATGAAAAAAAATTTTTGGCCCTGTAAAATTCCAAATGCCGCTCCCCGATTCTCTACATATGTTAATTTTATTAGATATAAATTAATTGATTCTTTACCTTTTAAATATCTAACGGCAAAAAATTTTGTCAAACTATCTAAAAAAATTAATAGTACTGCACAAATTATTTTTATCATTTGCTTTCTCCTTATTTTTGCCATGAATTTTTTACAATATTTTTTTTCATATCAATATAATTTTATGATACGATTGATATAAATTATAAGTAGGAGGAATAATTATGCGCAAAAAAGATATTATCGCTATGCTTTTAGCTGGCGGCCAAGGTAGCCGCTTAGGTATCTTATCTAAAACTAAAGCTAAACCTGCCGTACCTTTCGGCGGTAAATATAGAATTATCGATTTCACTCTTAGTAATTGCGTAAATTCCGGTATCGATACCGTTGGTATCCTAACTCAATACCAACCATTAATTTTAAATCGCCATATCGGTATCGGAATTCCATGGGACTTAGATCGTTCTAATGGTGGAGCAACTATTTTAGCACCACACTTAAAAGGAACTCAAGGTGAATGGTATTCCGGAACTGCCAATGCAATTTATCAAAATATAAGTTATATCGATTCATATAATCCTGAATATGTTTTAGTAATTTCCGGCGACCATATCTACAAAATGGATTACTCAAAAATGTTGGAATACCATCAAGAAAAAAATTGTGACGCAACTATTGCCGTATTAGAAGTTGATTGGAATGAGGCAAATCGTTTCGGAATTATGAATACAGATGAAAATGATAAAATATTTGAGTTTGAAGAAAAACCGAAAAATCCTAAAAATAATCTTGCATCAATGGGAATATATATTTTTACGTGGGAGAAACTTCGCCAAGCACTTATAGATGATAACAAAATTCATCAAGATAGTGATTTTGGAAAGCATATTATTCCGGCTATGCTCGATAGCAATCAAAATTTATATGCGTATCGTTTTGATAGTTATTGGAAAGATGTCGGAACTATTGAATCATATTGGTCAGCTAATATGGAATTGGTAAAAGCGCTACCGAATTTTAATCTCTACGAGGATTTTTGGAAAATTTATACGTGCGTTGACCATCAAGTTCCTGAATACATTGGCGATACCGCTGACATTAATACTTGTATAATTTCTGAAGGCTGTGAGATTTATGGCCAAGTTTATAACTGCGTACTCGGATATAATGTTGTCGTTGAAGAAGGTACATTTTTGAAAGAC
The DNA here is from genome assembly GCA_947427385.1 of uncultured Clostridia bacterium. Lineage (GTDB taxonomy): Bacteria > Bacillota > Clostridia > Lachnospirales > CAMVHY01 > CANEHT01. Next base: position 78,154 of record CANEHT010000005.1, read on the forward strand.
TCAATTGTAATGGCAAACTCCATTATCAAAAAAAATTCTGTCCTTGACCGCTGTATCATCGATGAAAATGTTACAATCGGTGAAAATGTAAAAATTGGTGTTGGCGACAATATTGCCAATGTTCTTGAACCAAAAATTTATAATACCGGAATAAGTGTTATCGGAGAAAATTCTTTCGTCCCTGATAATGTTACTATCGGTAAAAATTGTGTTGTTTTTGGAGATGAATTGAATTTCCAAAATAATTGCCTCGAAAGCGGTCAATCATTAATTATGGATAAGGTGAAACTATGAAAGCAATCGGAATAATTTTAGCTGGCGGGAATAATGAAAAATTAGAATTGCTTACGGCAAATCGTGCGGCTGCCGCAATGCCAATTGGTAGTTGCTATCGAGCTTTAGATTTTACTTTAAGTAATATGTCGAACTCCGGTATCAATAAAGTATCCGTTATTACTCAATATAATTCAAGATCATTGCATAATCATTTAACTTCAGCAAAATGGTGGAATCTCGGAAGTAAATACGGTGGACTATTTGTATTTTCACCGTATCTTTCAAATAATAATTCATTTTGGTTTCGTGGGACTGCCGATGCAATTTACCAAAACCTTTTATTTTTAACGCGTAGTAATGAACCATACGTAATAATTGGTTCAGGAAATTCGGTATATAAAATGGATTATGAGGAAGCATTTGATTTTCATGTTGAAAGTAAAGCGGATATAACAATTATCACAAAAGAGGCACAAAATGAAAATTTACATGACTATGGTGTAGTAAAAATTGATGAAAATAATCGATTAATTGATTTTGAGGAGAAACCAATCGAGCCACAGTCAAATATAATTTCATTAGGAATTTATATAATTTCGCGTACACTTTTGATAAATTTATTGGAATCGATATTGCCACAAGGCCGCTATAATTTTGTTGAAGATATAATTGTGCGCTACCGCAAAAAATTGAACATAATGACTTATAAATTTAATGGCTATTGGAAAAATATAAATTGCATAAAATCTTATTACGATGCAAATATGGATTTTCTTGATAAAAACATTCGCGACTTATTTACAAAACAATATCCGTTTATTGAAACCAAACCACGTGATGAAGCTCCGCCAAAATATAATATTGGTGCAAAAATAAAAAATTGTCTTATCGGTAGCGGCAGCATCATGAATGGTTATGCCGAACATTCAGTTTTATTTTGCAAAGTTTTTACTGGAGAAAATACTTCGATAAAAAATTCAATTGTAATGGATAAAAGTTATATTGGAAACAATTGTGTAGTTGAAAATGCAATAATTGATAAAGAAGTAATTTTATCGGACGGGAAAAAAATTATAGGTTCACCGGATAAACCAATAATTATTTCTAAAAACACCGTTTTATAATAAATTCGCGCGAGCGAATTTTTTTTTATGGATTTATTTTTTTAGATTTTTTTTCATTACATAATGAAATTATTTCGTCATTTTTATTTTTCAACAAATTAGTCAAATTTAAAATTTGATTATTTTTTTCAGCTAATTGGCGCTCTTTCATTTCCAATTGATTTTTTAATTTGTTTATAATTTCATTCGAAGTTTTAGGCGGTTTTGGCAAATTATTTGTCTGTGCAAAATTTTTTTGTATGTCTAATTTTATTTGCCATGGATTATTTTTATCGACATAAATTTCACGGTAAAAAAAATTTTCCTCGTGCATTGGTTCATCACTTAAATAAACAGCCTTTTGAATATTTGTAAAAGATTCGCCACTAACAATTGGATTATGAAAAGTAAAACCATTGTCTTTTGAAACTGCAATATATATTTTTTCGTTGACTGTCCACAGTGCATACAATTCATTTTTTACGATAAAGAGCAAATTATTTGTTATATTTGGGTTTTCAAACAAAACCATCGGCTTAGATAAATGTGATTGTTTTTTGCAATAAACAATTTGCTTCGTAAACATATTTTTTACCGTGTACAAAATATGTATGGAATCATTTGTCGTCAAAAATGCAGTATCCGTTATTTTATAATAAGTAGAATGTATGAGATGAAAATCACTTTGGCGCGTCGAAGTTATTTCACGATAACCTAAATTGATTGCATCACTCTTAGTCATATAAAAAACTAAAAGATGATTGTCAGAAATTCGTTGCGCGCAAAAATTTTGTAAGCCATATAATTCATCAATTTTTATTGACGGCTGCCAACGATTTTCCCGCAATTTATTTATTACGAGATAAAAATTATTTTTGTTAGCCGGCATATTGTAGAGCAATGAAAAATTATTTTTATCGATAAGCGGATAAATTCTGAGTGGATAATTAAATTGATTTTGCAAGATAATTTTACGTTGCCAATTATTATTTTTGTACGCACATAAAAATATATTACCGAAATTATTTTGGCAAAATAAATTCAATTGGCCGCCAGAAATATTTATTGAGTAATCACGGCGTGCATCATTAAAAATAACCGACGCAGTATTATTATGTTTGAGCATAATATTTTTCCCATCATGATAGAAACATAAAATTTTATTTTCATAGCGAACGATATAAACCATATTCTCACTTCCATCATTAATTTTACTCATTCGTATTAAAAATAATGCTATAATAGTTTTAAAAATAGGTGATTATCATGGAAAACATTTTTGACTTTGAGAATGAATCAGTAATAAAAATCCTTGACACAATTATTAATGATGGAATCAAAAAAAATGCCGGCGATATCCATATCGAACCATTTGAAAAATTTATTCGTATTCGATATCGAATTGACGGCTGCATGCACACAATTTATAAATTAAATTCAAAAATTCTTGAGCCATTAATTTCGCGATTAAAAATTATTTGTAAGATGGATATTTCCGAGAAAAGACTTCCGCAAGATGGGAATTTTCAATTTAATGAGCAAATAAGTTTTCGCGTTAGTACTATCCCAACAATTAATGGTGAAAAAGCTGTTATCAGATTAATTTATGTCGATAACGATGATTTAAATAAAAATAATCTTGGATTTTTTGAAGAAGATTTACCACAGATTGAAAAATTATTTAAAAATCCATGCGGTTTAATAATTATTACTGGACCAACTGGCAGTGGAAAAACAACAACGCTTAATAGTTTTATCAAAACGTTAAACACTGACGAAGTTAATATCGTAACCGTTGAAGACCCTGTCGAAAATATTATTTGCGGAATAAATCAAGTCAATATCAATCCGAAAATAAATTTTGATTTTCCACAATCACTTCGTGCAATTTTACGCCAAGACCCTGATATTATAATGATTGGTGAGATTCGCGACTCAATTACGGCAAGTATCGCAATGCGTAGCGCAATAACTGGTCATTTAGTTTTGACAACATTACATACAAATAATGCAATTGGTTCGATAGCAAGATTAAGAGATATGGGCGTAGAAGATTTTATGATTTCGGCAGCATTAAAAGGTGTAATATCTCAGCGTTTGGTTCGTCGACTTTGTCCAAATTGTAAACAAAGTGTAAAAATAAGCGAAGCCGATGCAAAAATTTTAAATTTGCCAAACGATACAATTGTTTATGAAAGTCACGGCTGTGAATTTTGTAATAATATTGGCTATAAAGGAAGACTTGCTCTATACGAATATTTTTTGGTTGACGAAAAAATGTGTAAATTAATTGAAAATAAAAATACGGATTTCAAATCATATTTACATGAAAAAAATTTCTCAACGCTTAAAGATAATGCAATTAAAAATGTTTTGCTTGGAAATACATCAATAAATGAAATTTATAAAAAAATAATTTTGGAGGAATAAAAATGAAAAATGGTTTTACATTGATTGAATTAATAATTGTTTTGGCAATTATGACAATTTTAGGCGCGATAGCTGTACCAAATTTTTTGAATACATCGTCAAAAGCACGATTGAAAGCTGATATACAATCTGCACGAATAACTGAAAATGCGAAAGCATTATACGAAAGTGAGACCGGAATTATTTTAAATGATACGGCTACGGAAATTATAAATAAACTTGCCGAAAGTGGCTATTTGAAAAAGAAATTCTTACCACAAGTTGACAAAGCTGTTTGGATTTTAGAAGACCAAATTATAAAAATTAATATTTCCGGTTGCGATGATGCAATTAAAAATTTGTATGATAATTTGAGCGACGACGAAAAATTATACGTAAAAAAATCATGAAAAAAAATGGATATGTCTTGCTTGAAATGACAATTTCACTCGGATTATTTTCATTGATTTTACTGAGCGCATCCGCTATGATTTTTAGTTTGTCAAATTCAAATCAAAGATTGGTAAAAAATTTTGACAAATTTGAAAATATTCGTCTCGCTCAATATTTTCTTGAGCAACAAATAAATTGCTGTGATAAATTGACAATAGAAACTGATAAAAATTCTACAATGAAATCGCTTGCAACTTATATTGGTGATAATCCAAATCATACTTTTGAATTTAAAGATAAAACAATAAAATTTGGCGGAACTTCGGATAACGAAACACCTTTCAACAATGAGTTATCACAAAATATTTCTGATGTCAAAATAAATTACGATGAAATCAAAAAACTTTTGTACATAAAAATAATTGTTGAAGATTTCCCTGAAGCTAATTTCGTTTTGTATTTGAAAAATAAAATTATTTTCTTAAAACCTTACTTTTCTTGAAAAAAAATGAAAAAGAAAAAACCTTTACTTTTTTTCTTTGAAAAGAAAAAAAGTAAAACAAAAAAAGAAACTTTATAAAAAAATCTTTGTGCGTTTGCACAAAGATTTTTTTATAAAGTTTCTTTTGTTCTTTTTTTATAAAAAAAGAACGGTCTTGATCTTTTATCAATAAAACAAATTCAACATAAGATTTTGAAACATCTGAGCAACTTCAGCACGAGTAGCTAAACCTTTCGGATCAAGAATATTATTTCCTTTTCCTTGAACAACTCCATATTTAACAGCCCACTTCATAGCTTTCAAAGCATAATTACTAATTTCATTTGCATCAGCAAAGCTCAACTCCGTATCAACAATTTCATTCTCACCAAAATATCTGTAAAGAATAGTTGCTAATTGTTCGCGAGTGATATTATCATTCGGTCCAAATCTTCCGTCATCATAGCCAATGATTGTTCCACGGTGAGTCGCTCCCCATGTTACTGCTTCAGCAAACCAATCTCCAATATTTACATCACTGAAAATTTTTTCAAACACTTGATATGGATTATCTTCAAGATTATGCAAAACCTGGACCATCATTGCGCGACTCATTGGC
>CANEHT010000006.1 GCA_947427385.1 uncultured Clostridia bacterium
GAACAACCACCAGAACAACCAGCTGAACAACCACCAGAACAACCAGCTGAACAACCACCAGAACAACCAGCTGAACAACAACAACAAAATGAATCAACTAAACAAAATGAAGTACAATCTGAGCAAACAAATAACAAAAGCTCAAAAAGCAAATGGCTATTTATGATTGCAGGTGGACTTTTAGTTGCTGCAGGAATAGCAATGAGTTTCTTAACTTTCGGTTTTGGCATAATTCCTTTTGGCACAGCAGCGGCAGCACTTTCAGTTGCTATACCGTCAGCTCTTGGTACAGCTTTAGTTACTGGTGCTTCAATTCAATTTGCTAAAAGAAAAATGAGTAAGATTGCAATAGCTGCAATAGCTTTAGGTGCTGCTATCACTTTATCAGCAATATTATTGAGCGTATTTACATTTGGATTAGGAGTTGGAGCTGTTGCTTTGGCTGGTACAGTTGTCGCAGGTCTTGCTATTGGTATACCAGTAGCTTTGGGTGCAAGTTCAATTATTGCTGCTTCAATTTATGTTTGTTTAACTAAAACACCTGAAGGGTATACGGAATTATCAGATTTTTCAAAGCAAAAAAATAAATCTAATACTGAACAAGATTCTCCAAATTCAGAATTAGGAAATAATCAGCAATCAATATAATAAAAAACAAAAATGAACTCATTTACACAAATGGGTTCATTTTTTTTGTAAAAAATTTTTCAGACAAAATTATTTTCCTCAAACAAAATTATTTTTTTGGTGAAAAATATTTTACCCAGATAAAAATATTTTTACCTACCGTATAAAAAAATTCCCTTGACTTATTTACTTATTAATGATACAATCTTTTTTGTAATTAGCACTCTTATTCTTCGAGTGCTAACTAATGATATGATTGGAGGTATTTAAATATGGATGATAATAAGCCTAAACCTTCTTTACATGATAGATTAAAACATAAATCCTTTAAAAAATCTCCGCACTCTAATAAATCTAATCTCGCTCTACTGCAATCTCAACTTAATGAAAAAAATCTTCAATGTCAAAATCTCTTAGACTCACTTCAACGTACTATGGCTGAATTCGATAACTATCGTAAACGTACCGAAAAAGAAAAATTAAATATCTATGGTAATGCCGTCGCTGATACTATCGAAAAAATTTTACCTATTATTGATAACCTCGAACGTGCCCTTAATTCTATTGATGATAAAAATAGTAACTACTATAAAGGTATCGATTTGGTCCTTAAACAATTTTTCGCTATACTCTCTGAATTCGGTGTCGAATCTATTAAAATTAATCCTGGTGACGACTTTAATCATGATCTCCATTGTGCTATTGCACATATCGATGATAAAAATTATGGTGAAAATAAAATCGTCGATGAACTCCAAAAAGGTTATACCTATAAGGATAAAGTTATCCGCTATAGTCAAGTTCGGGTAGCTAATTAATTTATATCTAGGGGGAATTATTATGAGTAAAATTATTGGTATTGATCTTGGTACTACTAACTCTTGTGTTGCCGTTATGGAAGGTGGCCAACCTGTCGTTATCGCTAATACCGAAGGTATGCGTACTACTCCTTCCGTTGTCGGCTTCGCTAAAAATGGTGAAAGATTAGTTGGCGAAGCCGCTAAGCGTCAAGCCGTTACTAATCCTGAAAACACTATTAGTTCTATTAAACGCCATATGGGTACTGACTACAAAGTAAACGCTAACGGTAAAACATACTCGCCTCAAGAAATTTCTGCTATGATTCTACAAAAATTAAAATCAGATGCAGAAAGCTATCTCGGTACAAAAATTACTGAAGCCGTAATAACTGTTCCCGCATATTTTACTGACAGTCAACGTCAAGCTACAAAAGATGCTGGGAAAATTGCCGGTATGGAAGTAAAAAGAATTATTAATGAACCTACAGCTGCTGCTCTCGCTTATGGTTTGGAAAATGAAAAAGAACAAAAAATTATGGTGTACGACTTAGGTGGCGGTACTTTCGACGTTTCTATAATTGATATTGGTGACGGCGTAATCGAAGTTATGGCAACTAGTGGAAATAATCATTTAGGTGGCGATGATTTTGATGAGCGCGTCGCAAATTATTTAATATCTGAATTCAAAAAATCTGACGGCGTTGATTTAAGTAAAGATAAAATGGCAATGCAAAGAATTAAAGAAGCTGCTGAGAAAGCAAAGAAAGAACTTTCTACGACAACAACAACAAACATAAATCTTCCGTTTATCACAGCAACCTCTGAAGGCCCAAAACATTTGGATATTACATTGACACGTGCAAAATTTGATGAATTAACAGCTGATTTGGTAGAAGCTACGATGGGACCGGTTAATACGGCGTTGAAAGATGCTAACTTGTCGGCAAGTCAGTTGGATAAAATTTTACTTGTTGGTGGTTCAACAAGAGTTCCAGCGGTACAGGAAGCCGTTAAAAAAATTACGGGCAAAGAACCATTTAAAGGAATAAATCCAGATGAATGCGTTGCGATTGGTGCGTCAATTCAAGGTGGAAAATTGGCAGGCGATGAAGGCGCAGGAAGTATTCTTTTGCTTGACGTAACGCCACTTTCTCTTGGAATTGAAACTGCCGGTGGTATAGCTACAAAACTTATTGACCGCAATACAACAATTCCGACAAATAAAAAACAAGTATTTTCAACGGCTGCTGACGGACAAACTGCTGTTGATGTGCATATTGTTCAAGGTGAAAGACCTTTGGCACGTGATAACAAAACACTTGGACAATTTCGTTTGGATGGAATTGCTCCGGCTCCGCGCGGTATTCCACAAATTGAAGTTACATTTGATATTGACGCTAACGGAATTGTTCACGTATCTGCAAAAGATTTAGGAACTGGCAAAGAGCAAAGTGTAACAATCACTGCAAGTAGTAATTTAAGCGATGAAGAAATTGATAAAGCAGTGAAAGAGGCAGAAAAATATGCTGAACAAGATAAAAAACGCAAGGGAATTATAGATGTAAAAAATGAAGCAGACTCAATGATTTTCCAAACTGAAAAAATGTTGAAAGAAGAAATTGGAGAAAAAATCGAAGCTACGGATAAACAAAAAATTGAAGATGAACTTGGTAAATTAAAATCTTTGAACGAAACATTAAATGTTGATACTATGACTGAAAACGATGCTGAAAATCTTAAAAAAGCTACCGAAAGTTTGACAAATATTTTTTACGAAGTATCAACTAAACTTTATCAAAATGCTGGTGGAAATCCACAAAATGTTGATGAATTTAAACAAAAATTTAGTGAAGGTGATGGAAATCAAAACGATGGAACAGTAGATGGAAATGCAAAAGAAGTTTAAGTAAAACCTTACTTTTCTTGAAAAAAAATTCTTTACTTTTTCTTTGAAAAGAAAAAGTAACAAAAAGAAACTTTAGCAAAAAAATCTTTGTGCGTCTGCACAAAGATTTTTTATAAAGTTTTTTTGGGTTCTTTTTTTACAAAAAAAAGGAATGGTTTTTAGCAATAAAAAAAGTAAGGCGCCAATCAGATTTGAACTGATGCATAGAGGTTTTGCAGACCTCTGCCTTACCACTTGGCCATGGCGCCAATTTAGATGACTCGTAGGGGATTTGAACCCCTGTTACAGCCGTGAAAGGGCCGTGTCTTAACCACTTGACCAACGAGCCATAAAAAAAACTCCCCGAGCAGGATTCGAACCAGCGACCCTTCGGTTAACAGCCGAATGCTCTACCGCTGAGCTATCGAGGATTAACATAAATTATAATAACATAAAAAAAGTTACGTGTCAAGAGTAAATTTAAAAATATTTTTTCTATGAAAGAATTGCCTAAAAATTTTTTTTGATGTATAATAACTAAGGGTTAGTGCTCATAGCGAAACGGATATCGCGCACCCCTCCTAAGGGTGAATTATGGGTTCGATTCCCATTGGGCACATTTATTTTTATTTACATAAAGGAGTGAGTAAGGATGTTGGCATTTGCCAAGGGAGATAAAATTGTTCATCCAATGTATGGCGCTGGCGTTATTTATAATATTGAGGAGAAATCAGTAGATGGCCAAACGAAACCTTACTACATAATAAAAATTCCGATAAATGACTTACAAGTAAGTGTTTCAGTAAATAAGGCAAATTCATTGCATATGCGTCAAGTTTTAGAGAAAACAAAATTGATGGACATAATCGCTAAGGCTGAATTCAAACCTAATAGTTCTAAGAATTGGACCACTACCTATAATGAAAATTTACTAAACGTTAAATCAGGTGATATCGAAAAAGTTGCGGGCGTTTTAAAATATCTCTCACATAAAGAACGTGGAAAAACTTTATCAACTGCCGAGAAAAAATTAATGAATTCGGCAAAACAAATTGTTTTAAGTGAAATAATTTTATCGTGCGGAATAAAAAGAAGTGATGCTGAATTAATGCTTAAAAAATCAATTGGCTAGTTTTTTAATTTGTTTCGCAAGTTCTATAAAATTTTCAATGGTTAATGCTTCACCACGGATATTTTTGTCCAAATTATTTTGGATTAAAATATCCGTTATTTTTTGCTTTGATAATCCATAAAAATTATCAAGACAGTTTATCAAAGTTTTACGACGTTTTGAAAACGCACGCTGTACAAGTTCAAACAAAAATTTTTCTTCATGCAAACCTTTCATTGTAAATTTGATTACTGTTGATTCAACTTTTGGACGCGGTAGAAATGAATTGCTTGAAGCTTTTGTGATTTCTGATATGTCAGCATAAAATTGTGAGAAAATTGATAAAGAACCGTAAGATTTTGTTGATGGACGTGCAAAAATTCTTTCGCCAACTTCTTTTTGCACCATCACAATCATTGATTGAATTTGTAATGTCAAACATTTTGTAATTACGGCTGTAGAGATGTAGTAGGGGAGATTTGAAACAATTTTTACATTTTTACCGTCAATTAATTTTTGCAAATCAAACTTCAAAATATCAGCATTTATGATTTGCAAATTTTTTTGTGCCGCAAATTTTTCTTGCAAAACTTTTACCAAATCTTTATCAAGTTCTATCGCAAATAGTTTATTCGCACGAAGTAAAAATTGTGTCAAAGTTCCGATGCCCGGCCCAATTTCAATTATCGTATCATTTTCAGTTATATCAACTGCATCAATAATTTTCTTGATAATATTTTGGTCAATAAGAAAATTTTGTCCAAATTTTTTTTTTATATTCAAATTGTAATATTTCACAGTTTGTAACGTATTACGTAACATTTAAATTTTCTCCGTTTTTATAATTTTGTCCGTCGATTAATTTAATATCATTTGCAAAGTAAATTTTATGCCATTATATCATAGTAGTGATATAATTTTTGTGGGTGATAAAATGTGCGATAAAAATCTTTTTGAGTTTGCTAATAATTTTTGTATTGATGAAAATAATTATGCGACACAAATGGATGAAGAAGTTTTACCATTTATATCGCAATATGAAAAAAGTGGATATTTTATAGGCGTTGATAATACAAATTTATTTTACAGAAAATTTGAACTGGAGAATTCAAAAGCTACAGTTGTAATTGTTCACGGCTTTACGGAAAATTCTCAGCGCTATGATGAATTGATATACTATTTTTTGAAGCAGAATTATTCGGTTTATATTTATGACCAAAGATGTCATGGTTTATCAGACAGATTGTCAGAAACTTATAACATGGTTTATATAAAAAAATTTGACGATTACGTTGAAGATTTAAATAAATTTTTAAATGAGTATGTAAAATCCTCACGAATAATTTTATACGGACATTCAATGGGTTCAACGGTAATAATAAGATTTTTGCAGACACAAAATTTTAATGTAGACTTTTGTATATTATCAGCGCCAATGCTTGAGATTTCAACAAAACCGTATCCGACTAAAGTTGTAAATTTATATTCTAATGCTAAAGCCGAAAAAAAATATTGTCCTGGACATAATGATTTTGATTTAGAAAATAGACTTAACAATTCCGATTACAAAAATTTTCCTCGATATATTTATAGTGTCAAAAAAGAATCTGCAAATCCAAAATTAATTACAAGTGGCGCAAGTTTCGGTTGGTTTAAAGAATCAGTAAGAGCGATAAAAAATATATTTATGCCTGAAAATCTTGCAAAAATAAAAACGCCGATTGCATTGTTCCAATATGGAAATGACAAAACTGTTTTGCCAAATAATCAAAATAAATTTGCGAAATTAGTTCCAAGCTGCGGAATTTACCGAATAAATAAATCTTTGCATAATATTTATTACATGAATAACAAAATTTTAGGAACATATTTGCAAAAAATTTTTGAACTTATTGAATCGGTTTGAATAAGAGAGGATTTTAGATGAATATTGAAATAAAAAAAGCTAAGTTTGATGATATCGAATTATTGATAAAATTGCGTATGAAAGTTTTAAGTGAAGTTTTTTCAATTCCATCAAATCAGTCATTGAAAAATTTAGAACATGAAAATCGAATATATTATCAAAATACACTTTCAAAAGACGAACATATAGCTTGTTTTGCTTACATTGATAATAAAGTAGTTGGTTGTGGAGGAATTTGTTTTTATCGAGAATTACCATCACCGGACAATATAAATGGAAATTGCGCTTATTTAATGAATATTTATACGCGGCCTGAATTTCGTGGTCAAGGTATAGGTGGTAAAATTGTAAATTGGCTTGTTCAACAAGCACAAAATAAAAAAGTTATGAAAATTTATCTTGAATCTTCTGAATACGGTCATTCATTGTATCAAAAATTAGGTTTTCACGATATGTATAACTATATGAATTTAAAAAATAATCTATAAATAAAAATGAAATTTTTGATGAAATTAATTTTGTTGAAAGCAATATTTGAATTTATAAAAAATAAAACGAACCAGAACGGTTCGTTTTTTAGTAGGCAATTTTATTTTTTATTTCATCAATTAAATTTTCTATTTTAATTCTGTGTTGCTGCATAGTATCGCGTTCACGCAATGTTACACAATTATCATTTGGTGAATCAAAATCGTATGTGATACAAAATGGCGTACCGATTTCATCTTGACGACGATAGCGTTTACCAATTGAACCAACTTCGTCAAAATCACACATAAAATATTTGCTAAGCATTTCGTAAATTTTTATTGATGGTTCGGATAATTTTTTTGACAATGGCAAAATTGCAGCTTTAATCGGAGCCAATGCAGGATGTAATTTTAAAACATTTCGTGTTTCATCATTTAATTTTTCTTCACAGCATGAATCGCACAAAAATGCTAGCATAACTCTATCGACGCCAACAGATGGTTCAATACAATTAGGTATGAATTTTTCGTTTGTTTGGCTGTCAAAATATTTTATATCTTGTCGTGAATATTTTTCATGCTGCTGCAAATCAAAATTTCCACGGTCGGCAATTCCCCAAAGTTCTCCCCAACCAAATGGAAATAAATATTCGATGTCGCTTGTAGCATTACTGTAGTGAGACAATTCTTCTTTTTCGTGATCACGCACTCGGAGATTTTTTTCAGTTAAATTTAAATTTAAAAGCCATTTATAGCAAAAATCACGCCAATATGAAAACCATTTTTGACTTTCTTGTGGCGTACAAAAAAATTCAAGTTCCATTTGTTCAAATTCACGTGTCCGAAAAGTAAAATTTCCCGGCGTGATTTCATTACGGAAAGATTTACCGATTTGGCCGATTCCAAACGGTAATTTTTTTCGTGACGTACGTAAAACATTATTGAAGTTGACAAAAATTCCTTGAGCAGTTTCCGGTCGCAAATATGCGACATTTTTATTTTCTTCAGTAACACCGATAAATGTTTTGAACATCAAATTAAATTGACGTATTTCTGTAAAATTATTTACGCCACATTCATCGCATTTAATATTATTTTCGCGGATAAAGTCCATCATTTTTTGATTTGACCACGCTGAAATATTCTCGTGCAAATTATTATCGCGCATAAAATTTTCAATTAAGTGGTCGGCACGAAATCGATTATGACAATTTTTACAATCAATAAGTGGATCGGAAAAGCCACTTAAATGTCCTGATGCTTGCCAAATTTCCGGATTCATTAATATTGAACTGTCCAAGCCAACGTTCAATGGTTGTTCTTGAATAAATTTTTTCCACCAAGCTTTTTTGATATTATTTTTCAATTCGACGCCGAGTGGTCCGTAGTCCCAAGTATTTGCGAGTCCACCGTAAATTTCGGAACCGGGATAAATAAATCCGCGACCTTTACACAAAGCAATAATTTTTTCCAAATCAGCCATTATAATCAACTCCCGCAGCAATTATATTTCATTGCGAGATAAATTTAAAGAAATTTGCGTGCGGTTAAAAAATGTTTAACATTGTCATAAAAAATTTTTTCAGTGATTTGTTTGCCATAAAGTTTTTTAAACAAATTGTAAACATTTTTCATATCAGCAACATTTTTTATTGGACTCGGATATCTATCGGCGCCGTCAAAATCACAGCCTAAACAAATATTTTCTTCGCCGATTAAATTTAGCAAATGGTCCGTGTGTTTTGCGATATCATTTAAATTTGCAACGCCATCCGAAATAAAATCTGAATATAAATTCAAACCGATTAATCCATTTTTTTCTTTGATAGCTAAAATTTGCTCGTCATCTAAATTTCTAGCGTTATCACAAATTTTTCGGCAATTTGAATGACTAGCGACGATAGAATTTTTTGAGAGTTTATATACGTCCCAAAAAGTTTTTTCAGAGGCATGTGAGACATCGATTATCATATTTAATTCGTCCATTAGCTCTACAACTTCGCCGCCAAATTTTTTCAGTCCGCATTGAGATTTTACGCCGCCAGCCAAATCATTTTCATAATTCCAAGTGAGAGTGAGTAAAATTACGCCCATATCGTGAAATTTTTTGAGATTATCCAAATTATTTTCGAGAGCTTCGCCACCTTCTATTGCCAAAAAAAATTTCATATTCGTAAAATATGTTTTATATTTTTCAATTTGTTTTGTGTAATATTTTATAAATTCGACAGTATTATCAAATGGTTTTGCTAAATATTTTTTATCGAGCCATATCGCAAAAAATTGAATAACTGAATCGAATGTCGATAACTTTTTAATATCGACTTGACAAAAATTTTGATAGATATCGGCGTCGTGCTCAAACATTTTCGTAATTGTATCGCAATGTAAGTCTGCAAAGTTTATAGTAACCACTTCCTTTTTAAATTATAGATAAAATTTTGATACTGATAAGCAAAATTAAAATAAGTAGGACAAAATAAAAAATGCACTCCAAAATCATTTTTACTTTTATTATATTTTCTCCTTTAATTTTATTGATAATTTTATCGGCTAAAATTAAATCAGGTGCGGTTTCTTTCATAACAAATATAACTTCGTCGTAAAATTTTGACTCATCACCTTTAATTATTATAGTTTTTTGTGGCGCTAAATTTTTTCCCATATTCGTCCCACCAATATTGTCATATCATCTTTAATAATATTTTTACTCTCACGCTTCGCATTTTCTATTATGTAATCTGAAATATCTTGTGGATTATTACTGTCTAAAGTAATTAATAAATCTAAGAGCCACTTCTTTTTATCAGAAATATTTTCGATTGTGTCAAAAACTCCATCCGTCATCATAATAATTATGTCGCCATTCCGAAACTTTTTACTAAAAAATTCATACTCAATATTGTTTAAAATTCCTATTGGTAATGATGAAGATTTTATCGTCTGTAAAAATCCGTCACGAAATAAAAATGAAGTTGTCGCACCTGTTTTAATAAATTCACCGCTACCATTAAATAAATCGATAAAACAAATATCTAATGTTGAGAAAGAATCTTCATTACTTTTAAGAACGAGAATAGAATTTATCATTTTAATAGCAATATTTTTGTCAAAGCCAGCTTCCATAAAATCTTCAAATAATTCTACGGTTGCAACACTTTCCGTTTTAGCACGACTACCAGAACCCATTCCATCTGATAAGACCAAAGCGAATTGATTATTTTTCAATTCCATAACGGAATAGCAATCGCCAGATTCATTGCTATCAATTTTTGTCAAACGTGAGACACCAGTTGTGACAAAAAATCTTTGACGCTCAACAAATTTTAGGACAGAAAATTCACCGATAAAAGTTTGTTTATCGAGCATAATATTTTTATTTAATTCGTTGCTAAGTATGGACGAAATTTTTTTTATGGTTGATTTATCGGTATGAGATTTAAAATTGATAACAACTTCGTAGCGATTATTTTTATTTTTTATTGCAGTTATGGATTCGAAATTAAATTTTTCGAGTGCAGCAGAAATTTTTTCTTCGAGTGTATTATCAAATCGCATGTCTAAATTTAATTCATCAGCTAAATTATTTATAACATCGGAGACACCAAAAAGTTGTTGAGAGATTAATTCACGGCTTTCAATAATTTTATTGTTCCACGCCAAATTTATTTTGTAGATTTCAAATAATTTATTTGTAGTGTCGACAAATTTGGCGAGATTGACACAATTAGTTCTGAAATCGTCAGCGATATTATTTATGGTAACGTAGCCTTTTTTTTCACACGCACTTAATATACTGAAGACGGTTTGATATGTATCGTAAAAATTATTTTCCCAGCAAAATTTTTTCATACTGCAATTATTGCAAGTTTTAACGGCGATATTGTCAATTAATTTTGAAATATCTTTGCGATCGAGCGATGGTTTTTTTTCAGAAATACTGTTAAAAGTTACGGCCAATTTTTTAAATGAATCACCAAAAGATTTTAAGCGATAGTTGACAGTATTTTTAATGTAGTCCAAATATTCATTTTCAAGTTTATTTTTTTTAGTTACAAATTCTGTTGGCAACAAAAAAAATAGTGAGGTACAAATAAAAAATTCCAAAAGTAAATTTTTTTTCATCAAAGATGGTTGAATGTAAAAAATAATTGTCGGTGCGGCAAACGCTAACGTAATTATGTTTGCCAATTTATTTTTAAAAACGCCGCAAAAAATTCCGCAAGCTGCAATTATAACAATTTCATTAAAATTAATCAGCCCGCACAAATTTAAAATTATGCCTAAAATTAATCCGAACATTGAGCTATAACTACTGCCATAATTATTTCCAATGATAAATAAAATAAAAATGAGAGAAATATTTAATACACAAAGATTACCGATGTAAAAATCATTTGTTCCGGCAATTGTTGTTCCTAAAACTACGGCGATACTTATTAAATCGTCAGTGTTCAAATTTGTTTGATTGCTGTAAAAAAAATTAAACGCCGGATTAAAAATATATACGAGAAAAAAAATTAGAAAACATTCAATAATGTTTACGAAAAGAATAAAATTTCCGCCGCCTGAAAATATTAATGCTGAAAAAATTGCGGATAAAAATATACAAAATGCTTTGACGAATAATTTTTTTTTGCCGCTCATAAAAATATTTATTATCAACATGAAAAATATGCTCAATAAATATTTCCCCAAATAAATGCCGGATAGTTTCGTGAATAATCCTATTGCGGTTGCTAGTGCGCAAAAATAAAAATTTATACTCCCTAAAAATAATCCTAAATATGAAATCGCAAATGGATTCAAAAATTTAAAAACTACTACGCGCGATATGAAAAAATTTATCAAAATTAATGCTAATGAAATTAGCTCACGTTTATTAATTTTCGTTTGCACCGATATATTTTGCACAAGATCTCCTCCTGCACAAATTATATTTTCGTCTGTGATAATTATTTGTAATTTTTTATCGGAACGCCATAATTTTTATTGACAAAATTTACGCTGAATCAATGTTTTATTTTTTTATCAAAAATTAATTTTAAATAATTTTTTTGCGTTATCTTCAGTAATTTTTGCAACTTCATCATGCGAAATATTTTTTAGCTGTGAAATTTTTTCGACAACATATTTTAAATTTGATGAATCATTTCGTTTACCACGATTTGGTTCCGGTGAAAGATATGGACAATCAGTTTCAATTAAAATTTTTTCAAGCGGAATTTGTTCCACAACTTCCGCTAATTTTTTTGCATTTTTAAACGTTATTACGCCGCCAATTCCGATGTAAAATCCAAGTTTTATATATTCCAATGCCATTTGTAAATTTCCGCTGTAACAATGAATGACGCCATTTGTTTTTGCACATTCTTTTATAATTTGAAACGTATCATTTTGTGCGTCGCGGCTATGAATTATTATCGGCAAATTTATTTCATTTGCAAGCGCAATTTGTTTTTTAAACAATTCAATTTGTTTGTCACGCGAAAAATTTTCATAGTGATAATCGAGGCCAATTTCTCCAATCGCTTTAACTCTTTTACGTGTGGCAAGATTTTTTAGTTTGTCAATATCATTTTCACTTTCAACATTTTCTGGATGAATGCCGACAGCAGCATAAATAAAATCAAATTTATCTGCTAACTGCAAAGATTTTTCTGAAGAATTTAAATCCGCTCCGCAACTTATTATGCAATCAACTTCTTTTAAATTTGTCAGTAAATCAGTGCGATCACTATCAAATTTTGTATCATCATAATGTGCATGCGAGTCAAAATACATTTTTAATCACCTTTGGTTTTAAAAAATTTTTTACTGCATATTTTATAACTTGATGATTATAAATGATGGAGTGAAAAATTTGTATAACGATGAATCACAAAATGATTTAGAATTTATCGTCAAATATAGTGGCGATATTAAAAAAATTGTGGACGAATTAGATATCCCTATCGAAATTTTAAATGATAACTATGCAATCATTTTGGCTGAGCCACAAAAAATAAATTTGCTGGCTTCGTACAATGAAATTGAATATATGGAACGCGCTAAACTTTTAGGAATCGTCAACAATTTACTTTCTTCATGTATTTCATCTGTACAAAATAATTTAGGCTTGACAGGAAAAGGCACATTGATTGCGATAATTGATACGGGCGTTAATATTAAGCTAAAAGAATTTTTAAATGGCGATGGCTCTTCACGAATTTTATTTTACTGGGACCAAACATTAAATAATAATCTGCCTGATGGATTTTCAAGCGGCACTGAATATACAAAAAATGATTTGGATAAAATTTTGCAAAGCGGTGAAGATTTTGTTAGCTCAGATTTTAACGGGCATGGCACGATGGTTGCATCAATTGCTGCTGGCAATGGTCGAACAAATCGAAATGTAAAAGGTGTTGCAGTTGACGCCGAATTAATTGTTGTCAAGCTCGATAGTAATCGTCCGCTCACAACTCAATTAATGCGTGGGGTAAAATATTGCGTGGATAAAGCAAAAAAATTACAAAAACCTTTGGCAATAAACATAAGTTTTGGGACAAATAATGGTGCGCACGATGGAAAAAGTTTATTTGAATCGTATATAAATGAAGTTGCGCAGGAAGGTGTCCTCTCAATAATTGTTGCGACTGGAAACGAAGGGAATGCTTCGCATCATTATGCCAATAAAATTTTGCAGGGACAAACTCTTGACGTAGAATTTGTTGTGAGCGGCGGCGCAAATGCTTTATTTTTATCAATGTGGAAATCATTTGTCGATAAATTTTCGTTGGAAATAATTGCGCCCAACGGCCGAACGACTGGTAAAATAAATTTTAGTGAGTCTGAATTTTTAATCGACGATATCAAAGTTTATATTTTTTACAACGACCCAACTCCATATAATTTTGACCAAGAAATTTATTTTCAATTTGTAAGCACAAAAAATATGTTGACAGAGGGAACGTGGACTTTACGGATTTACGGTGAAGAAATTGTTGACGGCGAATTTAATATTTGGCTGCCGATAAACGAAGTTTCAACTGGCAATACGAAATTTTTAAATCCTACTACCGATATAACTTTAACGTTGCCGTCTACGGCTGAAAATGTTATAAGCGTTGGTGGATATGATGCAAACTTAAATTCAATGGCAAACTTTTCAGGGCGTGGATATACGCGAAACGGTTTAATAAAACCTGACATTGTTGCGCCGGCCGTCGACGTTTCAGTTATAAATACAAATGGAAATGTTGAGAGTGCATCCGGTACAAGTTTAGCCGCGCCATTTGTTACAGGTGCGGCAGCTTTAATGATGGAGTGGGGGATTGTCAAAAAAAATGATCCGTATTTATACGGACAAAAATTAAAAGCGTATTTAAGATTAGGTGCGAATCGTAAAAAAAATATTTCTTTTCCGAATAATCAATGGGGATTTGGCTCACTTTGTTTGCAAAAAACTTTTGACTATTTGCAAAATAGTCAAGTCTATTCCGTACAAAATTTTATTAACGGTGAGAATGCCGTAACCTCAGAAGATTATTTCGAAATGATTGTCAAGTATAACGATTATATTGGTGATCTATTGAAAAAATCTTCTTACATAAAAAATTGTGCCGTGTTAAATAACAATTACGTGATAATAAATGTCCCAATAGATAAAACTGAAGAATTTTTAAAAACTATTTATCCGAAAATTATTGCCGAGTGGCCCGCAATTTTAACACTAATGGATAAAAAAGGTATGGACGCCTCAGGTATTACTGCTGTGCAAAATAATCCTTATTTAGATTTACGTGGCTCACAAGTTTTGATTGGTTTCGTTGACACGGGCATTGACTATACCAAAAAAAATTTTATCTACGAAGATGGTACGAGTAAAATAATTTCTATCTGGGACCAGACTATTCAAGGTAATCCGCCAGAAAATTTTTGCTATGGCAGCGAATTTACTAATCAACAAATTAATCAAGCAATTAAATCTGAAAATCCATTTGATATCGTAGCGCATCGTGATGAAATTGGTCATGGAACTTTTTTGGCATCATTAGCTGCTGGACGTGAAGATGGTGAAAATATTGGTGCGGCTCCCGATGCAGATTTAGTTATTGTAAAATTAAAGCCGGCCAAAAATAATATTAGGCGTGAGAAATTAATTAGTGAGAATGCAATTGCGTTTCAAGCTTCTGATGTCCTATCAGGCATAGAATATTTATATCGAAAATCTTTACAGCTTAGTCGACCAATTGCAATTTGTATTGGACTTGGAACGAATGATGGTGCACATTTTGGCGAATCACTTTTCGAGCAATACATAACTGATATTTCAAAGCAAAAAGGTACAATTTTATGTGTTGCAGCCGGAAATGAAGGTAATGCACAAAATCATCTTCAGGGTAAATTATTAAATGCCGGCGATAAAAATAATATTGAAATAAATGTTTCGCAGGGCAATGAGGGGTTTATATTTCAGCTTTGGAATTTCCCCCCTAATAAAATTTCTTTGTCAGTTACTTCGCCGACTGGTGAATATATTGAGCGAGTTCCACCACGTGATAATTTTTATTCCACAACAAAATTAACGCTTGAGGAGACAACGGTTACTATCGGCTATGAATTCAATAAAAATAGTTTGAGTAACCAATATTCAATTGTAAAACTTGATAAGCCAACGCCGGGCCTCTGGACAATAACTTTATATGGTGATATAATCTTAGATGGTTTATATTATGCGTGGCTGCCAGTAAAAGGATTGCTGCATGAGGGAACATTTTTTTTGAACTCAACTTCTGAGTCAACAATTACGTCGCCTGCTACAACTTCTGGAGTAATATCGGTTGGCGCTTATGACATAAATACAAATAATTTATATGTGGCAAGTAGTCGTGGTCCTAAACAATTTAATAAAGTTTCTCCATCATTTGTTGCGCCGGGCGTAAATGTAACCGGATTATATCCGAGCGGTTATGGCGTAATGTCGGGAACAAGTGTTTCTGCCGCGATAACTGCAGGCGCTTGCGCTTTACTTTTACAGTGGGCAATTGTCAATAATAATTCACCGTCAATGGATACTTTAATTGCATGGAGCTATTTGATTCAGGGTTGCAGTCAGCAATCTGGTTTTATTTATCCAAATAATCAATGGGGATATGGCAAGCTTAATTTACTTAATACGTTTGAGTCGTTAAAATTAATGCCGCTGCCATAATAATAGGAGGAACTTATGCAGAAAAATTTTAAGCATATATACATGATAGGAATCGGCGGAATAAGTATGAGTGCAATAGCGGAATATTTGGCAATGAATAATTACAAAGTTTCGGGCTCAGACCGCACAGAATCGCTAATAACACAGCGTTTGAGAAATAAAAATGTAAATATTTATATTGGGCACGATGAAAAAAAATTGGATGAAACAGTTGATTTAGTTGTTTATACCGCTGCGATACATAACGATAATCCGGAATTTATTAAGGCAAAGAAACTTGGTATAAAGATGGTTAATCGTGCGAAATTTCTTGGCATGATAATGGAAGATTATAAATATTCAGTAGCGGTTGCTGGTTCGCATGGCAAAACTACTGTGACGGCAATGATTTCTGAAATTTTATTGACTGCGCAAAAAGATCCGACAATATTTCTTGGCGGAATTTTGTCGTCCATAAATGAAAATTTTCGCATGGGTCATTCAGATTATTTTGTTATGGAAGCATGTGAATATTGCGATAGCTTTTTGAATTTTTTCCCTAAGATTGGCGTAATAAATAATGTAGATTTGGATCATGTGGATTATTTCAAAAGTTTGGAGCAAATGGAAAAATCATTTGAAAAATTTGCGCAAAATGTTAAAGATGATGGCGTTGTAATTATCAACGCAAGTTATGAAAATGTAATTGGTAGCCAACAAAAAAAAGTTGTAACTTTCGGAAATAAAAACGCTGATTGGCGTGTGGAAAATTTAATTTTTGATGAAAATCAATGTGCAAAATTTTCTGCCGTGAGTAATGATTTAAGAATCGATGAAATTAAATTAAAAGTCCCCGGACATTTTAATGTTTTGAATTCGCTAGCAGCAATTAGTGCAGCTTGCGAGTTGCAGATAGATGAAAAATATATAAGAAATGCGCTGGAAAATTTTCATGGCGCGCAAAGAAGATTTGAATTTAAAGGAATTTTTCATGATGCAAAAATATTTGATGATTATGCGCATCATCCAAATGAAATCAAGGAAACAATATCGGCAGTGGAAAAAATGTTGTACAATAATTTATGGTGCGTTTTTCAGCCGCATACATATACACGTACGAAAATGTTTTTAGATGATTTCGCAAAAGTTTTGTGTAACGCCGGGAATGTAATTTTGGCTGATATTTATGCGGCGCGCGAAAAAAATATTTATGGTATAAGTTCAAAAGATTTGGCAAATAAAATAAAAGAATTTGGTGGCAATGCAATTTATTTTGATTCATTTGATGAAATTGCAAATTATCTTCAAGATAAAATTTCTGAAAATGATTTGGTTATCACAATTGGTGCTGGAGATGTTTATAAAGTTGGTGAAAAATTATTGCAGATAAAATGTTAAGATTTTATTAAAAAAAAAAGTAACAAAAAAATCTTTGTGTGAACTCACACAAAGATTTTTTATAAAGTTCTTTTAGTTCTTTTCTTACAAGAAAAGAACGGTTTTATTTTTATTCGAAAGGTGATAGTTATGTACAAAAAAATTTGTCACGTAGTTGGTGCGGGAGAATTTGTAAATTTTTCACCAGCTAAAAATGATATTGTAATTGCTGTCGATGGTGGATATGAATATTTAAAAAATGCAAATATAAAGCCGAATCTTTTGATTGGCGATTTTGATTCGATAAAAATTATTCCAGATGAAATAAAAAAAATAAAATTACCGACGGAAAAAGATTTTACGGATACTTATGCTGCAATTTGTGAGGGAATTAAATTAGGCTGCAAAGTTTTTCACATTTATGGTGGAGTTGGCGGACGAATTTCTCATACGCTTGCAAATATTCAATTGTTAGCAAATTTTTCTGCACAAGAATTAAAATGTTATTTACATGCAAAAGATTGGATAATGACGGCAATCACTAACGATAAAATTTTATTTAGTGAAAAATATAAAGGTTACGTATCAATATTTTCACACACTGATAAATCATTTGGTGTAAATATAATTGGATTGAAATATGAATTGCAAAATGCAATCATTTCAAATAAATTCCCGCTTGGTATTAGTAATGAGTTTATTCAAAAAAAATCTGTAATTTCTGTTAAAAATGGTACTTTAATTATTATTTACAGAAAAAATTTTGATATGTAAATATTTTTTGTGATATAATATAAATTGTAAAATAATATCTATAAATAAATAGGTGATTTTGAAATGATGGAAGCAAATGTTTACGAAAATGAATTTAAAGTTAAGGAAATAAATTCACATTTAAGGTCTTGGGAAAATGTGAAAGAAATTATAAAGGGGAATTTTCTTGGTGCTTTTTTGGATTCGAATTATCTTGATCTTAAATTTGCTTTTGGGATTTTTAATAATGTTTATCGTGTTAATTTAAAAGATGGCGTTTTTGACGCAAATAATTTAAAACAAGTAATAAGTGTTGTTCAACCGCTACCAACTTTCAATATGTTTTTGTTGCATAGAAATATTAAATTTTCTGATTTAATATCGGAATGCTCTAAAATCGTCATACATGAAAGAAAATTAGTAGAAGAATTATCAAGTTATTTTACTTTTCATATAAATTTTTGTTTAGAAAACGGACAAAATTTATACGTTTTATACGAAAATTGTTTTAATTTACAAGGTAACACTGATTTTTTAATTAATTTTCTAAAGGCCACAACTTTAAATGAAGATTTTTCGCGAACTCAAGAATATGCAGATAATGAAACAAAACGTGTTATTACTGTAAGCCAGCTTGCTGTATTTCATAAACATTCTTGGCTTAATTCTAGTGTACCACCGGATAAAGAGACATGCGAATTTTGTAGTAGATTTGATAGTTTATTAACAAAAGAGCAGAGTGACAAATTCTCTTATACTAACAATGCTGATGTAGATAAATTAACTAAAAAAGAAAAAGGAATAAGAGAACAATTTTCTTCATCAAATTTTCGTAATATGGTTAATGAATATCAAAAAAGTACTTTTCAAGAATTAAAGAATTATGTAGAGATAAAAAACGATGAAATTATTATAAAATGTTATCCAGATAAAAATAGATTTCAAATGATTATGTATTCACCAGATAAGAATTTAAGTCTTCAGGAAAGATATATAAAATATGCTTTTTTTCAAAAAGCAGCTGAAAAAGGTTCAAAATGGATACAAGAATTTATTAATTCTCTGGAAGAACCAAAACAAATTGAAATGCCAGAAGAACTTCAAAATATGATGAAAATAATTGATGAAGCAAGTTTTAATTACAAAATAGAAGATGATGTTATTTATGATAATTTTTTAAATAAATTTTTTGAAAAATTCGTTTCTAAAGATCAAATTTTGCAAGATATTTTAAATGGTAATTATATAGGGAATACACAAGTATTAAAAAATATTACGGAAATACTTTTTAGAAATTGTACTGAAGAAAAGAAAAAAGAGATTATTTTAAAATTACTATCTTCAGAAAGTAAATTAAGAGTTGATTTTAAATCAAAATTATTATTTGAAAATCTTGAATTACTAAAAGATAAGGATAATCAAATTGTAAAAATATTCCCAAATGATGATTTTTTAAGTGAACTTTATTCTGGGAATCTGAATAATATATATTATGTTACAATTGTTGAAGTTATTTTTTTTAAATTTCCGATTGAAGAAAATGATAATAAAATAATGAATTTATTATCTTTGGAAAGCAAATTAAGTTATGAAGCCAAAAAATGTTTACTTCATAATTTAAAAAAAAAAAAAATTTAAAGGTGAAAAAAATTTTAATTCGCTGGCTTTAATTAATGATGAAAGATTATCAATGCAAGAGAAAAATTTAATATTGATTTACGAGAAAGGTTCCGGATTTTTAAAAAATTGTTATAAAGACGTAAATGTGATAAACAATTTTGAAAGAAAAGAAAAATTTTCGCAGGCTATATGTTTTAAATTAAGTTTATATCCACAAGATAAGCAATTAAAAATTTTAAAGTTAATTTTATCAGAAAAAAGTAAATTGCCACATGAGATTAAACAAAGTTTAAGAATTAATTATTTTGAATTATTTCCAGGTAGTATAAAAAAATTAGCGCGTAATGAATTACATCTAAATAAAAAAACTTTATTTAAATTTTACAAAAAATTATTTTTTATATGTAAAAATGATCCTAAAAAAATTTTTAACTTGTTACAAAAAATTGTTAATGACGATAAAACAATTCCTGAATTTAAAAAAGTTATTTACCAAAATGTAAATAGAGTTTTATATTTATTTACAGAAAATAAAGCTGATAGGCAAAAAATATTTCAGGATATGTTAAATACATTACCCAATGAAAATGATTTTGATTATTCAAAGAAATTTAAATGCGCAGTAAAATCTTTAAAGGGAAATTTTAATAAATTAGTTCTTGAAAGTAAAGAGGATGAAAATCTTATTCCGCCATTAATTGATGATGAACATAATCTTCCAATTAGAGTTTGATTTCAAAATAAAATCAAATTTTGTTTCAAAAATAAATCTATATAAAGTAATATGAAATAAAAGCCAAAAAATTTTTCTTGGCTTTTATTTTTTATTGCGTATAATATTTGATGGATAGAAATTTTGGAGATGACAAGATGAAAATTTTAACCAATTGGTTTAACGCTTTTATACTTTTATTTGTATTTTTTGTGTTAATGTTTTTTTTATTTTGGCCGTTTATTATTATTGGTGATTCAATGCAAAATACTTTACAAAATCATGATCGTATTTGTGCATCACGATTATTATCTCAATTTGATTTAAAACGTGGCGATATTATTATTTGCAAACATGGCGGGAAAATTATTATTAAACGTATAATTGCATTGCCATCGGAAAAATTATCTATCAAAAATAATTTAGTTTATATCAATGAAAAAATTTTGAATGAGCCATATGTTTGTGGCACTACGACAAATGATATCGATATTATTTTAAATACGGATGAATATTTTATTATGGGTGATAATAGAAATTTTAGTGTTGACAGCAGAATTTTTGCTCCGATAAATAAATCAGATATTGTTGCAAAAGCTTTATTTAAATTTTTCCCTAAACTTGAATCTATTAATTATAATTGGGAGGATAATTAATGAAAATCCGTAAGGAATTTTGGTATATTAATTTCGGATTGCTCTTAATTGCTTTAGATATCCATCTTTTTAAAACGCCAAATAATTTCGCATTAGGTGGAACTAGTGGTATTTCAATTATTACTCGCTATTATTTCCCTAATATTCGTATCGGCTTTTTAATGTTCGTATTGAATTTAATTTTCCTTTTGTTCGGTTATTTTATTTTGGGTAAAAAATTTGTCGTTAATACTATTTATGGTTCATTCGTTCTTTCATCAATGGTATGGCTATTAGATATTTTTTTTCCAATTAAATCGCCATTAACAAATCAAAAATTAATGGAGCTCGTTTACAGCGTATTTTTACCGGGAATTGGAAATGCTATCGTTTTCAGTTATAATTCTACTACCGGTGGAACGGATATATTGGGCAAAATAATTAGCAAACTTTTTAAAATCAAAATTAGTATTTCAATGTTAATTCTGGATTTTATTATTGCATTTTGTACGGGATTATTTTTTGGCGTTGAAACTTGTTTGTTCTCAATTCTTGGTGTATGTCTTAAATCTTTTGTGCTTGATTCCGTGATGGAAAGTATTCACGTCTTTAAAATTTTAGTTATAATAACGGAGAAAAGTGATGACGTAAAAAGATTTATATGCGATAATATTCATCGTGGTGCAACAATTCATAGAGCTAATGGTGCATTTACGCAAAAACAATACGATGTAATTACGGTAATATTGTCGCGAAATCAAGCAGCTGTTTTGCAAAATTATATAAAATCGATTGACCCAAAAGCATTTATTTCGATTACGAATTCATCGCATATAATTGGGAATGGGTTTGACCGATTTGATTAATTTATTTTACAAAGGAGAAATAAAGATGAAATTCAAAAATTTTTTACTGTTTATTTTTATTGTTTGTATTGCTGTCGGAATAAATTTTATGGCATATTACGGTGTTGGGCCCAAAAATTTATTCAGTATCAAAAATATAAAATTAGGATTAGATTTACGTGGCGGTGTCTCAATAATTTATCAAGCTGATAAAGAAAATCCGACAACAGCGGAAATGAATTCAGCAAAATCGTTGCTACAAGGACGACTCGATAGAAAAAATTTTACGGAAGCACAAGTTGCAATTCAGGGAACAAATCGTATACGCGTCGATATTCCCGGAGTTGAAAATGCAGAGGAAGCTGTGGAGGAAATCGGTAAGACTGCACAATTAATTTTTTGTGATGAAAATGGACAAGTTTTATTATCAGGCTCTGAAATAAAAAATGCTAGCAAACAAGTCGCACAAAAAGATAATAAAACTGAAATAATGGTTGCTTTGGAATTTACGAGTGAAGGTCAAAAGTTGTTTGAAGAGGCAACAGAAAAAAATATCGGTAAAAGAATTTGTATTTGCCTCGACGATGCAATAATAAGTATGCCGACTGTTCAACAAAAAATTACCGGAGGTAATGCAACGATTACGGGCGATTTTAATGCAAAATCGGCTGAAGAATTGGCGGCATTAATTCGTGCAGGTTCATTGCCATTTAATTTAAAAATTATAAGTTTGGATAATGTTGGGGCAAAACTTGGAGCTGATGCGCTCGAAACAAGTTTAAAGGCTGGAGTTCTTGGAACATTGCTTGTAATTTTATTTATGCTTATCTTTTACAAAATTCTTGGATTCGCAGCTGATATTGCGTTGTTCATTTATGTAGGTTTGGTTCTATCATTATTGAGTTTATTTTCAGTTACTTTAACTTTGCCGGGCATCGCCGGAATTATTTTATCTGTTGGTATGGCGGTTGACGCGAACGTAATTATTTTTGAGAGAATAAAAAATGAATTGGAAAATAAAAAAAGTATGCGTGTGTCAATTAAATCAGGTTTTGCTAAAGCTTTTTCTGCTATCTTTGACGGCAATATTACAACTCTTATTGCGGCTTTGGTTTTATATTGTTTCGGTTCGGGACCTGTAAAAGGTTTCGCACAAACTTTATCGCTCGGAATTATTATTTCAATGTTTACGGCGCTCATTGTTACACGTTTTATAATAAACAGTTTGGTTGGAATGGGATTGAGCAATGTGAAATTTTTTGGAGTGAAAGGAGAAATTTCAAATGAAAATAGTAGAAAACAAAAATAAATTTTTTTTGCTGTCACTCATAATAATTTTGGTTGGTGTAGCGTTCATGATTTACAATTATGTGAATGGCAATGGCATTTTTAATTATGATGTTGAATTTTCTGGCGGGACGTCAATTCGTATTGATATCGGTAAAGATTTTTCAAACGAAGATATTGAAAAGACGGTTTCAAAAATTACGGGGCAATCATCTGCGCAAATTCAACGTGTTTTAAATAAAAATCAAGTTATGATAAAAATAAAATCGACGGATAAAAAAATTCGTGATGATTTAATTGATGAGCTCGCAAAAAATTATGGATTTGATAAAAAATCTGTAGCTATTTCGGATATCAGTGCAACTATTAGCAATGAAATGCAACGTAGCGCAATAATTGCTGTGGTACTCGCATGTTTGGCAATTTTGATTTACATTTCAATTCGCTTCAAAAATATAAAAACTGGTTCGTGTGCTGTCATTGCTCTTTTACACGACACAATCATTACAATATTAAGTTACGCTGTCTTTCGTATTCCACTGAATTATTCTTTTATCGCTGTTGTTCTTACAATTTTAGGTTATTCAATAAATGCAACGATAGTAATATTTGACCGAATGCGCGAGAATAAAATGTTTAATATAAAAGATGATGCAGAATTTGTCGATAAAAGTGTTACGCAAACTATGCGGCGTTCACTTTTTACTTCATTGACAACTTTACTTTCTATTATTTGTTTATATTTCATGGGAGTGGCGTCAATCAAAGATTTTTCATTGCCAATTATAATCGGAATAATTTGTGGAACTTACTCATCAATTTGTATTGCAACGTCATTATGGTTTGTTATGAATAAAAAATCGGCATAGAAATGGGATGCGAGAAAGCATCCCATTTTTTTTATATTTCTGGCTCGAAACTATTACATTCGGTATCTTTTTTATGACGTGCTTCAAAATTTGATTCGCCAACTTCAATATTTGGTAATGTACAAAAATTATTTTTATTATTATGGCGGCAATTAATAACTTTACATTGAATTTCCTGATTTGGCATTTTATACACCTCCATTCGTTAAATATTATTGACAGTGCCAAAAAAAATATACAAGTTCTAAAGATTTTTGAAGTGAATAAAACAATATAGGTGAAGGAAATGAGATATCGCAAGCCGGACTATGTCACTAATTTTTTGTCAATATGTTTTTTAATATTATTAGGTGCATTAGTGCATAACAGAGTATATATCAAAACAATTGTACCAAAAGAAATTATTGCGGCATTTCAAATGCCTTATAAAACTTTTGCTAAGCTTCAAACCCTTTCACAAAAATATAATATTCCACTCGAGGAAATCTTGAGTGTTTATTCGCTTGAGAATAAATTTTTCCCGAATAAATCAAATATTGAACCTGAGGATGAAATCGAAAAAAATTTAATCGTAAATTACAATACGATTAAAAAAAAACATAAAAACATTCGACAATATACTCGTATGTTTAAAAATATTCTTGACGAAATTAAATGTTTTCCAATACAAAATGGCAGCGATTATATTTTTGGTGATAGCTGGGAAAGAAAGACGAATGGTAAAATCCCACAAGGCTGCGATATTTTTGACCGCGAAAATATTTCCGGCCGTATTCCAATTATAAATGTAAGTGATGGCGAAATTGCAAATATATGTTGGGATGACAATCTCGGCTACAATATTGAAGTAAAAACTTCGAGCGGCAATGTTTATTTATATTGCTGTTTGGAAAAATTTGCGGACGGCCTCGAAAAAAATTCGAAAGTAAAAGCTGGCCAAACTTTAGGATATATGGGCAAGAAAGAAAATTTTGTACATTTACATTTTTGTATAAATCCAAAGGTAAAATTTGCGGACAAAAATTTTTTTATCGATCCATATTTATTTTTACGAATGGTTGAGGCAAAAAAAAATTAATGTTCAACAATCGCGACAAAATTTTCTTTTACACCCAAAACATTTATACCTTTATTCATATAATTTTTCACCGACTCAATTATTTCTTGACTGATAATTTCGCCGGGAATTATTAAGGGAATTCCGGGCGGATAAACGGTAATATAATCGGCACTGATTTTATTTAAGCTTTTTTCTAATTTTACATACTTTTTGCTTTTTAAATTTGTTTGCTTTACTGAAAGTGCAGTTTTTAATTTTATGGGAGTTTCTTGCTCAAAATGTAATTTTTTATATTCACAATTTTTTTCGAGATAGTTGATTGCATGAATTAATTTTTCAAATCCCAAATCGGTATCGGCAATCGAAGAGAGTGCGATAAAATGATTTAAGCCTTGCATTTCAATTTGTATAGAAAATTTGTCGCGTAAAATTTTTTCTGCGTTTATATTTGAATTCACAAAAAAAGTTAATTTACTGATATCTAAATCATTAAATCCAAAATTTTTTGCGTCAAATTTATTTGCAAGATGAATAATTTTATTATCAGATAAAATATTTCTTACGTCTTCCAATTTTTTCGCATATTTATCAAAAAAATTTGGCTGAGAAATTTTTTTAAGTGTACTATCAATTATGCTCATAAAAATATATGAAGGGCTTGACGTTTGAAACATTGTTAAATATTTTTTTACACGTTCGGTATCAATTAAATTGCTGTTTATATGTAAAACAGCGCTTTGTGTAAGACACGGTAAAGTTTTATGTAAACTATTAATGACAATATCTGCTCCGGATTTTATTGCTGAGAGCGGAAATTTTTCATGAAAAATAAAATGTGAGCCATGCGCTTCGTCGACAATTAAAATTTTTTTATATTGATGTGTGAGCTGTGCAATTTTTTTTACATCTAAGCAAAATCCTTCATAATTTGGACTTGTAACAAAAACCGCTTTCACATTACTTTTTTGTCGCAATAAATTTTCCAGTTCATCATAATTTATTGCATTCCAAAAATTTTTTCCGTATAAATAATGTGCGTGAACGCCGGAAAGTTCCAGTGCATTATAAAAACTTTTGTGGCTGTTGCGCATCGCAATTATTTCATCATTTTCATTACAAACTGAAAAAATTGTCGACATAATGGCTGAACTCGCACCATTTACAACAAAAAAACTTTTGTGGCAACCGAAAATTTTTGCACAATTTTCTTGTGCATCTTTTATAATTCCGTTTGGGTTATGTAAATTATCCAAGCCGTCGATTTCTGTCATATCCAAATTTAATAAATCTTGGCCGATAAAATTTTTATTGCGCTTGTGACCGGGCATATGAAATGGATATAAATTTTTTAGCTGCAAAATTTTTTCTTCCAACTATTTTGCTCCTTTCTGGTAAAATATTTGAGGTGAGAAAAATGAAAAAGTGGATTATAAATAAAAATGATGCCGATTTGGAACTTATGTCAAAAGTTTTAAAAATTGACCGCCAAATCGCAAACATATTAGCTAACAGAAATATCCGTACAAAAAATACCGCAATTAAATTTTTAAATCCAAATTTGAAATTTTTACACGATACGCGCGCGATGAAAGACATGGATAAATTAATTGACATAATAAAAATTGCGATTGCAGAACAGAAAAAAATTACAGTTTATGGCGATTATGATGTCGATGGAGTTATGAGCACAGTTATTTTATTTAAAACTTTATTAAAAATTAATGCTGATGTCGATTTTTATTTACCGTCACGTACGGATGATGGCTTCGGATTAAATATCAACGCGATAGATAAAATTCATAAAAATGGTACGAAATTGATAATAACTTGCGACAATGGAATTGCTGCTGTAAAAGAAATTGAACACGCAAAAAAATTGAGAATGGAAATTATAATCGTCGACCACCATACACCAAGTACTGACGCTGAAAAAGATATTTTGCCGGAAGCTGATGCCATTGTCGATAACAAACAAAAAGATTGTCAATATCCTTTTAAAATGTTGTGCGCCAGTGGTATGGTTTACAAAATTTCAAAATTGTTGCTTGATGAATTTAATATAGAATTTGACGATGATTTTCTTGTATTCGCTGCAATTGCAACTTTATGCGATGTTGTGCCGCTCATAGATGAAAATCGTATTATTGCAAAATGTGGACTCGATTTGATAAACGACAAAAAAGTTAAAAACAAAGGACTTATTTCGCTTCTTAAATTCAACAAAATTTATAATCGTAAAATTAATTCTGACGATATCGCTTTTATAATCGGACCGTGTATAAATGCGTGCGGACGAATAAAATCTGCCAATCTCGCCGCAGAATTATTTTTAACGGAAGATGAAGAACTTGCGTTTGAAATTTGCCAATTAAATTACGAACGAAAAATAATGACAAAAGAGGCATGCCGTGAAATTTTCCAAGAGCTTGAAAATTATGATTTAATACAAAATCCAGTAATTGTTTACTATAATAATAACATTGCGGAAAGTATTGCAGGTATTGTTGCGGGAAAAATCAAGGAAAAATATTATCATCCGGTAATTTTTTTTACTGACAGTAATAATATAATAAAAGGTTCGGCGCGCTCAATTGACAGTTATAATATGTTTGATGAATTACAAAAATGTCGTGATTTATTTTTAAAATTTGGTGGCCATACAATGGCGGCGGGAATATCGATGCAAAAAGAAAATTTTGATTTGTTAAGTGAGAAATTAAATTCTAATTGTCAATTAAGTAGTGATGATTTTGTCGCAAAAATAGATATTGATGCAAAACTTGATATCGATAAGATAAATTATGATATCGCAAAAAAATTAATGGTGCTCGCACCGTTTGGCCATAAAAATCGTGAGCCACTTTTTATTTGTCAGAATGTTCACGTTGAAAAATTAAATGCGATCGAGGATAAAAATACGCTTATATTTTCTTTGTGCAAAAATAAAAAATCTATCAAGGCAATTTGTTTTGGTATGTATGAACAATTCCATGAACAACTTTTATTTCATTACGATAATTATGAGAGTGTGAAAATTTTAAATGGCGTCTTGAAAGATATTGACTTGGTCCTCGACATAGTTTACAGT
This sequence comes from uncultured Clostridia bacterium, assembly GCA_947427385.1. Lineage (GTDB taxonomy): Bacteria > Bacillota > Clostridia > Lachnospirales > CAMVHY01 > CANEHT01. Next base: position 28,221 of record CANEHT010000006.1, read on the forward strand.
ATAGAAATAAATGAGTTTAATAATGATATTTGCTTGCAGTTACGGCTGAAAGATTTTATGATCGAAGGAGATTAATATGGATTTAAAAAAAGTAATACGAAATATAAATGATTTCCCGCAAAAAGGTATTTTGTTCTACGATATAACTACTATTTTAAATTCACCCGATGCTCTTAGTTTCGCAATCGATAAAATGGCTGAAAAGATAAGCAATATCGATTTCGATTTAATTGCATGCCCAGAATCTCGCGGATTTATTTTCGGTATGCCATTGGCATATAAATTAAAAAAAGGTTTTGTACCGGCGCGAAAGCCCGGTAAACTTCCGTATAAAATTGTAAGTAAATCATATTCGCTTGAGTATGGCACAAATTCTATCGAAATTCATGCTGATGCAATAAAGCCTGGACAAAAAGTTGTTGTGGTTGATGATTTATTAGCAACTGGTGGAACTTGTAAAGCGTTAGCGGAATTAGTAGAAGAAGTTGGAGGAGAAGTTATGGCCATAGAATTTTTAATAGAGTTGAAAGATTTAAATGGTCGTAAAAATTTGTCTAAGTATCAAAACATTTTGTCAGTGATAGATTACTGATTTATTCATCATTAAGTTTTAAAACGCTCATGAATGCAGATTGTGGGATTTCAACATTTCCGACTTGACGCATTCTTTTTTTACCTTCTTTTTGTTTTTCAAGCAATTTTCTTTTACGTGAGATATCGCCGCCATAACATTTTGCAAGAACATCTTTACGCATAGCACTAATTGTTTCACGCGCAATTATTTTATTCCCGATACTGGCTTGAATAGGAATTTCAAATAATTGACGCGGTATCAAAGTTTTCAATTTTTCTGCCATTTTTCGGCCGCGTTCATAAGCTGTTGAGCGATGCACGATAAATGATAATGAGTCGATGATTTCACGATTAATCAAAATATCTAGACGTACCAAGTCAGATTCTTTATACTCAATTAATTCGTAATCAAAAGAAGCGTAGCCACGACTACGCGATTTTAAAACGTCAAAGAAATCATAAATAATTTCATTCAACGGCAAATGATAAATAATTTTTACACGCGTAGCATCTAAATATTTCATGTCAATATAAACGCCACGCCGTTGCTGACATAATTTCATAATTGCACCAATATAATCTTGCGGTAAAATAATTTCCGCTTTTATTATCGGTTCTTCTATCTTTGAAATTTTTGTTGTGTCGGGCAAATCACACGGATTCGATAAATTTATACAACTTCCATCTGTCAAATAAACTTTATATACAACGCCGGGCGCCGTAGTAACCAATTCCAAATTATATTCGCGCTCGAGACGTTCCTGAATAATTTCAAGATGTAAAAGCCCTAAAAATCCACAGCGAAATCCAAATCCTAAAGCTGCAGAAGTTTCTGGTTCAAAACTTAGTGACGCATCATTTAAACTTAATTTTTCGAGCGCATCCCGAAGCATTGGATAATATGAACTGTCAGAAGGATAAAGCCCGCAATAAACCATAGGTGTAACTTTTTTATAGCCGGGCAATGGATTTTCAGTAGGTGTATAAAAATCTGTAACGGTGTCACCAATTTGTGTGTCGCGAACATTTTTTATGCTTGCAGTAAAATATCCGACATCGCCCGCGTTTAATTCATTGCATGGAACAAATTTACCGGGTGAAAAAAAACCAACTTCAATTACGTCAAAAGATTTTTCCGTCGCCATAAATTTTATTTTTGAGCCGGCAGATATTTTTCCGTCAAAAATGCGCAAAAAAATAATAACGCCGCGATAAGCGTCATATATTGAGTCAAAAACCAAAGCTTTGAGCGGTTTATTTTCATCGCCGTTTGGTGCAGGAATATCATTGATGATTTTCTCAAATACTTGGTCGATATTGATGTTGGCTTTGGCGGAAATGAGCGGTGCATTTTCCGCATCGATTCCAATTATATTTTCGATTTCATTTTTTACGCGCTGAGGGTCAGCGCTCGGCAAATCAATTTTATTTATAACGGGAACAATTTCTAAATTATCATTGATGGCGAGATAAACATTAGCGATTGTTTGTGCCTCAACACCTTGTGCGGCATCAACGACTAAAATTGCACCTTCACATGCTGCCAAACTTCGTGATACTTCATAATTAAAGTCAACATGTCCGGGCGTATCAATTAAATTTAAAATGTAATCGTTGTTATTAAAATTGTAATGCAAACGTACAGATTGTGCTTTAATAGTAATTCCACGTTCACGTTCCAAATCCATATTGTCCAGAACTTGATTTTGCATTTGGCGTTCAGAAAGTAGGCCGGAATTTTGAATTAATTTGTCAGCCAAAGTTGACTTTCCATGATCGATATGGGCAATGATACAAAAATTTCTAATAAATTTTTGCCGCATTTTTTCACCTCTTACCAAAATTTTAATAGAAATATTCTTTTTGAGTTTGCGGATTTTTTTCACCGCCACTTTTTACTTTCATATTATACAAATTTTTAATAGTTGAAATAACGAAATCCAGCTCATAAACATTCAGAGTGCGAAGCAAACTATTGATAGCGGAAATTTTATCATTATAAGTATCATTTTTGCGTTCACACATTTTTAATTTTTTATCGGAAATAATATCATCGAGAGTAATTTGAAAAATATCGCAGATATCCGACAAAAGTTTAATATTTGTACCGCGTTGGCCACGCTCGATTAAACCAATAAAACTTTGCGAAACATTTAATATTGAAGCAAGTTCTTCCGACGACATATTTCGTTTTAAACGTTCATTGCGAATTCTTTCGCCAATAATTTTTTTCATATCTTTCATAAAAATCACACCTTTTTATGATTATAATGGGGTGACGAATAAAAGTTCAACAATTTTATTTTGGGCAAAAAAATCCCGAAATAAAAAAATCTTTGCCAAATTTATTTTGCGTATCCATATCAAATTTTTTTTCCAATTCAAAAGTTTCAGGATTATAGCGATAAATTTTTTTACGATCAATCGAATAAATTTTATCCTCATAAAGATAAATTTGGTAAGGTGCATTTTGAATTTCAAACAAGTTTAATTGTTGCGTGTCAAGATTATAAACACTCAAAGTTTTTCCGTTTTGATGCCAATCTTCATGTGAAATAATTAATTCGTTTTTATAATGTAAAATTTGTTTTGGGCAAATATCTTGCAATATTATTTTGCTTATTTGTTCTGTTTTCAAATTATATTTACATAAAATATTGCTGTCGGTTTCAATAAAATTGTCATTTATCTGCGAATAGGTCGTAAAGAAAATATCGTTGCCTATTTGAATCGAATCATATTCCCCAATGCCACAATTCGTTATGTCAATGGATTTTGATATTATCATAGAATTTGTCTCGATTATATAAATAAATGAGTTACCGAATGCAAACAATTTGTCGTTAAAAATTTTCATGTGAGTGATGTAAGTATCGGGAATAATTAATTTTTGGATGGAGTGTGATTTGATTTCATATTTTACAATGTTTGCATCTCCCGTGCAGTTTGCAGCATAAATATTTTTTTCGTCAACAGTAAAACATGTATTAAATTTTTGACGAACATTATGTAATTTATATTTGCCGTTTGACAAATCAAATTCTGCAATTTGAGATTTCAGCCAAAGGTCAGTTCCTTTTACGTTCATAAAAACTTTGCCATTATAAATTTTGGGGAAATCCCAACATTGTGAAAGTCCACCGCAATTTATTTTCATTGTTGAAATTATGTTAAAATCTTTATTCAAAAAAGTTATGTATGATTTTAGTTTTGCTGAACTTATTTGTATGACAGCAATGTCAAATTTATTTGGATATTTTCCGCTCGGTTTATTGATGTAAAAAATTAAAATTGCAATAAAAATAAAAAAAAACCAAAACTTTTTACTCATATTTTGCATCCTTGTAATAAATTAAATTTGTCGCGTATTCATCATTTAAAAGATCTACCGGAAATAATATTTGGGGATGCTTTGGTGCTATATCAATTTTATTTGTTATGTAATATGCCGCCCAAATTATTTGTGTGCAGTAAAAATTTTTCGCTTTGAGATTCTTCCATGTATTAAATAAAACGTTATAATTTTTTCCGATTTGTTTTTGCGCCCAATTTGCTGCATCGTTACAATTTTTTTGTGTCGCATTTTTTGGAATTACGCAATAGCAAGTAACTTTACTCGTATCCCAATCATTTGGTCCGTAATGAACGCCACCGAACGGACTTGCTTGAATAACTTGTCGTGAATTTAGAATGATTGCCGCATGTCCAACGAATGGAAATAATCCAGTTAAATTATCTTTTGTAACTAAAATTGCGCCTTTCATATTTCGTGGATATATAAAATTTGATGTAAGATTTTTGCAGCGCTTTCTTACATCATTCCATGATTTTGTTTCTATTTGAGTGAGTTCGTTGTATTTCAAATAATTTAGTGGCATACAAAAAAATGTGATAGAAATTAAACCGGCAAAAATTTTTTTATTTAAATAAAATTTTTGTGACCAAAATTTTTGGAACCAAAATTTTTTTTCTTTCGTCATATTTTTTTCTCCGTTAAATTTATTATTGTAAAATATTATCAAAGCAAATTTAAAAATTCAACAGGAGAGTATTAAGCATGAAAAATATAAAACTTATTGCGCAAAATAAAAATGCCGCATTTAACTATTTTATTGAGGAAAAATTTCAGGCTGGAATCGAACTTAAAGGTACAGAAGTAAAATCGCTACGAAATTCTCGTTGCAATATAAAAGATAGTTTTGTGAAGATAAAAAACGGTGAGGCTTTTATTATTAATATGAATATAGCGGCGTACGAACAAGGAAATATTTTTAATTGCGATCCATTACGTACAAGAAAATTATTATTGCACAAATATGAGATAAATAAAATGCAAAAGGCTATGCAGCTACAAGGCTATTCAATTGTTCCATTAAAAATTTATTTTGAGGCAAGTTTAGCCAAAATTGATATTGCGATTGCAAAAGGTAAAAAATTATTTGACAAACGATATGATATTGCAAAAAAAGATATGCGTCGTGAAATGGAACGCGATTTTAAAAATAAAAATTTATATTTTTAAGCGCAATAAATTTTTAAGTTCGCTTACCGAAATACATCCGACCATTATAATTGAAAAAATATAAATGATGCCAAAAAAAATTGCGAGCAAAAATAATCCAAAAATATTTGACATGGCCAAAAATTGTGCGCTAACTAGTTTGGTAATAAATCCGGCAAATAACATTGCTAAAAATGGTTTCAAAATTAATTCATCAAATTTTAAATTGATGCTTATACTTTTTGTCACCATATGTAAATCTAACAGGCATGAAATTATTAAACTGATGAACCATCCAATGATAAATGCGTCGATGCCGCGATAGGGAATAATAAAATATATAAAAAAAAGATTTATGAACGATGCGAATAAATTATTTTTGAAAATAAAAAGTTGGCGCCCTAATCCGTTCAATATCCCTGACAAAACAATTTGTAGGTAAAGCATTGGACACATAAATCCTAAAAGTTTTAATATGTGCGAAATATTTTGCCGATAAATATACATTCCAATTTCATACGAAAAAGTTGTGAAAAATATCGCCGCGCCTAATCCAATAATTGATGTGAATAAAATTGCTTTTGAAATTGTGGAATTTATCTGCTTGTGATTCTTTATTATGTACGCTTGAGAAACTTCTGGAACCAGTGAAATTGAAAGTGATGTCAAAAAAACTGATGGAAAATAAATTAGCGGCATTGCCATCGCCGTAACTTTTCCATAAATACTTATTGCATTTTCAAATGAATAGCCACTGTAAACTAAACGTTGCGGAATCAAAATATTTTCCAATGCTGATAACGCTGACGCCGTAACTTTGTTTGCGGACAGTGGAATTGTCATTGAAATTATTAAAGAAAGTGAAGCGAAAAAATTAATTGATGGGCGATATTTTTTAAATTTCTCACTAAAATTTTTATAGGCAAAGTAAACATAAACGAATGAAAAAAATTCACCGAGCAATATTCCCGTTATCGCTAGTGCACAAGCATGTTCACGATTTATACGGTCGATAAAAAAATAAATTACACCCATATGAATTAATTGTTCGAGAACTTGACTTATTGCCGGAATTAATGATTGCTGCATGCCGAAAAAATATCCACGAATACATGAACCTGCTGCCATAAATGGAAAACTAAATGCCAAAATTTTTAGCGATAAAATTGTTCGCGTATCACGAAAAAATAATGCGGAAAAATTTTGCGCGCCAAAGTATAAAATTATGCTCAAAAAAATTCCGATTGCAACCGAAATAAATAAACTTTGTTTCAAAATTCGCGACATATTTCCAAATTCTTTTTTAGCTTTTTCTTGCGCCACAAGTTTTGAAATGGCAGTAGTAAATCCAGCGCAGGATAAGCTCCAAGCCAAAGTATATACTGGAAGAATTAATTGATATAGTCCAACACATTCGACACCCATTGCATTTGTCATATAAATTCGATATAAGAATCCGAGAATTCGCGTAATTAATCCGGCTAGAGATAAAATTGCGGCACCTTTTATCATATTTTTCATCGCGTGGCTCCTTTTATATTTATAAAAAAGGATATTCACGCGACAAATGGAATATGATTTATAAATAGGTGATGAAAATGTTAATAATTTGTGCGAACAAAATGCGATTTAAACTATACGCATTGATATTGCTGAGCGGATTTTTATTACCGATGATGGTAAAAATCTTAAAGGCAGAAAATAATCCGTGTTATGTGGCAATAATAATTGATGATTTTGGAAATGGTTCGCCCGATACAAAAGATTTTTTAGAATTAGAAACAAAATTTACGGCGGCGATAATGCCATCGCTCGAACATACAGAATCAGATGCCGAAGCATTAAAAAATTGCGGTAAAGAAATTATTTTGCATATGCCAATGCAGCCACACAAAGGTAAAAAATCATGGCTTGGACCAAATGGTTTGACAACAGATTTAAGCAATGAACAAGCGAAAAAAAATATTTATGACAGTCTCGCACAATTAAAATATGCTGTTGGACTTAATAATCATATGGGTTCAAAGATAATGGAAAATGAGCAGTTGCTTGATATTTTGTTTAAAATTGCGAGTGAAAAAAATTTAATTGTTGTGGATAGTAAAACAACGCCAAAATCAAAGGCAAAGATGTTTGCAGAAAAATACAATGTAAAGTTTTTTGAGCGCGATATGTTTATCGACAGCAAAGATATTAATAAAGTTCGTGAAAATTTGAAACGGACAATTGAAATTGCAACGAAAAAAAATTTTGCAATAGCAATTGGGCATGTTGGACCGGCTGGCGGTAAAATTACAGCCAGAGCGATAAAAGAAATTTATGATGAATATAAAAATAAAAATGTAAAGTTTGTAACGCTTTCTGAGCTTGCCAAAATAAAAAAATCTGTTGCAATCAATCGCAACAGATAAATTTATAAACAATATTTTTTTTCGTGACACGAAATTTAAGAGATTTATAATTTTGATTTAATGACAAATCTTTTTTATATAGCGAACCAATGTTTATATAACGTACACCGTCTTTTACATTTACAAAATCATTTTCCGCGCAATTGAATAAAACAAAAATATTTTTGCCATTATCAACGAAAATTTTAAGCAAATCATGAAAGATTTCATATTCTTTATTTGGAACGAACGATGCAGGATTTTTGTCAAGCATAATTATTATGTGGTCGGAATTATTATTTTTTAAATCATTTTCGAGATTTTGCCACTGTTTAATGTTTGTTTTAAACAAACAACCTTTTTCGGCCGTCATGTTTATAACGCAAACATTTTTATATTTGTTTACGGAATAATTATTTTGCTGCTTAAAAATGTTTCCATCAAGATTTTCATCAAAGTTTCCGACAAATAAATCTAACGAATCTTTTTTGTAAGGCGCTAAAACTTTATTAATAACTTCTTTGTAATTGTCAGGTTTTTTATTTATATTTGCTAACAAATTTCCAAAGCAAAAAACATCAAAACTTTCTTGCGAATTTTCAGTGTCGTTGAAATCAATATTTAATTTATCAGAGAAACTTTTATTTTGAGGAACATTTATTTTTTGCAATCCATCAGTAAAAATACCTTTTAAACTTGTTAAGCAAAAATTATGTGTATTACTGTCTGAATTTTCAGTTGCAATGACGTAAATTTTTTTTAACTTAAGATTTTTGCCAGAAACATCTATGGTAATATTTTTTTGACCTTCCCAATCAATTTTTTTTGCTAAATCAAAAATCAAATTATCTCCGTTTTCATTTGTTAATAAAACTTTTAAAGCTGCTTGTGATTTATTTGCGTCGATATTAAAAATTAATTTTGAAGGATTACCAAGTTCAATTGGATTTTTAAATTCAAGTTCTTTCGTTTGATTTTTATCATCAAATTTATAAGTAAACTTGATGTTATTCAAATCAATTTTTTTTGGTGAAGGCTCAACAAAAACTTCAATGTAACAATAAAAATTTGCACAGGAGCATTTTATATACCCATAGCCGGGTTTGAGCGCAGTAAATTTATTATTTTCAATTTTGCCTAAATCATTTGGCACAACTTCATAATTTATATCATTCAGTTTTATTTTTTTGCCGTCATCGCGAATTGCATTTACAGAAAGTTCACACGAACGATTAATTTGTAGATTAAATTTTTTTTGAGCAGGCTCCAAAATGTTAATTTGGTCAGCATTAATTTTTAATTCATCTGCAAAATTTTCATATTGCGCTGTCAATTTAATTTTACCAATTCGTGAAGGATAAAAATATTCGCCATCAAATTTTCCATCAGGGTCATCTGAAATAATTTCAGCCGGAATTTCAATTTTGTTCAAATATTCATCTAAGCCAAAAACTTTTATTTTAACTGGTAAACCGTTAATGACATCATTATTTTCCGCAACAATTTTTATTGAATTTATTTGAGCCATTTCTTGTGGCTTGAATATGCCGACAGCGTTAATAACATTTCTTTGAAGACCGTCTGAAAGCGTATTGACAATGTCAAAATTATCAGAGGCAAAATTTTTTATTACCATAGTTGAAGAGCCGCCGCCGTCTAAATTCATTGCGTTATATGCGCCGAATCTTTTCATTAAAATTGCTGTTTCTTCATTAGTTGCACCGATGCTATGAGTTCTGCCATCGACAAGTATAATTATCAAAGTTTTTCTATCGTAAGTTAATCCCAAAGCTGTACGTGGTTGGCGACCTTTTAAAACCACATTGTCATTTGTAATTTTCCCGTTCGTTAAAATTTGTCCTACGCCGCCAAACATAGTTTTTATATTATCTAAATCGACAGAAGATTTGACAGTAAACTCAGCGCTTTGGCCGACACTAAAATTTTTCAAATGAAAGTCAGCCAAATTTGAATTCATTGCGATAATATAACCGTTTTGTGGAATATCAACGGTTTCACCTTTTTGGGAAATATAAATAGTTTTGTCATCGGCAACTAAAATTTTAACTAAATCCGGGAAACGTTCGTCAAGTGATTTTGTATTAAGCATTGCATTTCGATCGATATAAACCGGAAAAACCATGTCAGTTATTTTATTTATCGATGAAACTGTAATATTTTTTTTACCGTCGTTTGAAAAATTTATTTCAGATTTTACGTAAGCCATGAATGGATTATTATCATTATCAATTATAAAAGATGTGTACTCGGGCTTTGAGGCGTTTATATTTGAATTAAGCGAAATTAAATTTCCATCATTAACAACAATTCCAAATGGTGCTGAATATTTTCCTTTGATACCGAAAAAATCTCCATTTACTCCCGCAATTGCTTTATTGTCAGCAATAAGTGACTTAACGGTTTCTTTTAGTCCGTAATCTTTTAATGACTCAACAGATTTTACAGTAATATTTGGGTCATCGAGTGGAACTTTTAGCACATAAAAATCACGCATACCTTCTGTTGTTATTTGTTTGTATGCGTAGTATGTAAGATTTTTTGTAATTAAATTTTCTTGTTTTTGTTCGTATAAAACATATGGAATTGCTGCAAAAATTTTAACTGGGTGCATAAAAATAAAAAATAGAAATATAAATAAAAATTTCTTTTTCATATACTTTCACCTCATTACTTAAAAGTATAACAACTAATTTTTTTTATAGCCATTAAATTTTCGTTAAAGACTTGTAATATTTATTCGACGTAAAAAATATATTTTAAAAAAAAGGAGATTATAAAATGGCGGACTTAATTCATTCGATTAAAATGGATCAACGTGAAAATATTTTTATAACTGGTGTAAATGATGTTATATCATTCGATGAGGAATCCGTAATTATTGACACTGCAATGGATATTTTAGTAATTAACGGTCAGAATCTACATATTAATAAATTAAATCTTGAAGATGGTCAAGTTTCAATGGATGGTCAGATATCTGGTTTGCATTACGAACAAGCTGGGGCATTCGGTAAAAATAAATCATCATTTCTAAGTAAAATATTTAAATAGAAAAGGAATTCTCAATGATTTTATCAATGAGTAATCAGGTAAAATTATTTTTACTGGCAATTTTAATCGGTCTCACTACTGGTTTTATATACGATATGATAAAAACGATACGAAAAATAATTCGGCATAATAATTTTGCGATACAAGTTGAAGATTTTTTATTTTGGATAATAATCTCGGCGTCAACTTTTTTTATAATGTTAAATAAAAATTCTGGACAGATTCGTGGCTATTGTATTGGTGGCGCTCTTTTCGGTATACTTCTATATTCTCTAACGCTAAGCAAATTTGTCGTAAGTACTTCAGTCGGTATCGTAAATTTTTTTATCAAAATTATTATGAATGCACTACGAATTATTTTTTTGCCAGTAAAATTTGTAATAAAAATAATTCCGTGGCAATATTTCATAGCGGTAAAAAATTTTTTCCAAAAATACTTGTACATCTCTAACCATTATGCGAAAATAAAAAGCAAACGTACTTTAAATAATTTAAAAATAATCTTTAAAAAAATTTAACTCGGTGGTGTAACTAATGAAAAAAAATTTTCGTATTAAATTATTTCCACTTCTATCTTTCTTCTTAGTTAGTTCATTCGTTATCGTAAATTATGTCCAATATAAAAATTATGTAAAAGTAAATAATGAAATCAAAAAAATTTTAAATGATATCGATAAGGAAAATTTACGCCATCAAAATCTTCAGGCTCAAATAAAATCTTGTGATAGTAATGAATATATCGAAAAGGTAGCACGTGAAAAATTAGGAATGATAAAGTCCGATGAAATAATTTTTTACAGTGAGGAAAATTAAATGGATACGGTAAAATTAAAAGCGCCCGCTAAAATTAATTTGACATTGGATGTATTAGATAAACGTGCTGACGACATGCATAATATTGTTAGTGTGATGCAAACAATTTCGCTTTTCGATGATGTAGTTATAAAAAAAACAATTTTGCCCGGTATAAGAATTTTTTCAAACGTAGAATGGTTATGCGACAGTAACAATTTGGTCTATAGACTCGCCGAAGATATTTTGCGCGAATATAATTTGGATTGTGGCCTCACTATTAAACTTTATAAACGAATTCCAATTGGAGCTGGATTAGCTGGCGGAAGTTCTGATTGCGCTACCGCATTAAAATGTTTGATAAAATTGTTTGATTTAAAACTTTCAATGGCAAAAATACATAGAATTTGCGAGAAATATGGCGCTGATGTTCCATATTGCTTTTTTGGCGGAACAATGTTAGTTAAAGGAATCGGAAATATTTTAAAAAGATTACCGCATCATCCCAAAGCAGTTGTTTTATTAGCGAAACCAAATTTTATTGTTTCAACTAAAAAAATTTATGAAATGTTTGACCAAAAAACTTTTTCAAACTTACATACGGAAAAAATAATTTCAGCAATAAAAAACCGCAACATAAAAAATATTGCGGAAAATTTCTCGAATTCACTTGAATATGTAACGGCTAATCTTTGCCCACAAATTAATCAAATAAAAAATTTTATGCTGCAAAATGATGCGTTCGGCGCATGTATGAGCGGTAGTGGCCCAACTGTTTTTGGCTATTTTGGAAATTTTAGTATCGCTAAGAAAACTGCTGTAAAAATTCAAAATAAATTCCGTTATGTTACAACTTTCGTAGCGCAAACTTTATAAAGAAAATAAATTTGCAAATTATATGATTACACTTCCTTTTTTGATTGCTAAAATAATAGTTAAAAAAAGGAGTGATGCATATGGATGAAATCATTAGCGTTATTGCAAATGTAGGTTTCCCAACTTTTATTGCGATTTATTTATTACTTCGTTTTGAGTCGCAAATTACTGAGTTGACCTGTAGTATTAATCGCTTAGAGCAAACTATTAATAATATTGTCAAGTAAGTTTTTAAAATCATCGTAAGTTTTACATTTATTTATCTCCAAACGTATATGAGATGCGTTGGAGATTTTTTTTGTATACCATGAAAGATGTTTGCGCATTTCAATAATATTTCCAGTTTGATTTAAAAGATGTAAATGCTTTTTAGCCATATTTATTTTTTCGATAGGGGAGGGCGGTGAAATTTTTTTACCGCTATTTATGTATGTATCAATTTGTTTAAAAATCCATGGATTTCCTAATGCGGCACGTCCAATCATAATTGCATCGCAATTAGTAAGTTCAAACATTTTTTTTGCGTCATCACAATTTTTAATGTCGCCATTTCCAATTACGGGAATGGAGACATTTTTTTTTACCTGTGCGATTATTTTCCAGTCGGCATCGCCACTATATTCTTGTTTCGCAGTTCGTCCATGAATACAAATTGCGGATGCGCCAGCTTGTTCAATTATTTTTGAGATTTCAACAGCATTTGTGTTGATAAATCCTTTGCGGATTTTTACGGTAATAGGTTTTTTTGTAGCGGCTGTACAAGTTTTAACAATGTCAGCGATTAATTTTGGATCTTCTAAAAGTTTAGCACCGTCGCCATTATGAATTATTTTTTTAGCGGGGCAGCCCATATTTATGTCAATGATTTCAAATTTTTCGCTATCAATTTTTTTTATTGCGGCATCAAAAATTTTTGGCTCATGTCCAAATAATTGAATAGCGAGTGGATGGTCGTTTTCAGTTGTTTCTAAAAGCTTTAATGTATTTTCATTATCATAATAAATTCCATTTATGCTTATCATTTCGGAATAAGCTAATCCGCAGGAATTTTCACGGCTTATCGTACGAAATGCAAGATTTGTAATGCCAGCCATTGGCGCTAAAAAAACATTGTTTTTCGTTTCAACGTTTCCTATTTTCATTTTTGCTCCTTGATATTTTTAGTTTGTTTAATTATATTAAAAAAAAATATGGAGGCGAGAAAAATTTCTGACGATATAATTGCAGCAATTTCAACGCCAATCGGAACCGGTGGAATTGGTATTGTTCGAATGAGTGGAACGGGTTCGCTATCAATTCTTAAAAAAATTTTTAAATGCCACTGCAACGATTTTCAATCTCATCATATTTATTATGGTTCGATTGTTGATGAAACAGAAAATATTATTGACGAAGTTTTAGTGAATATAATGTTTGCGCCAAAGTCGTACACACGTGAAGATGTTATCGAAATTAATTGTCATGGTGGATTGTTGTGCGTTAAACAAATTTTACAATTAGTTTTAAATAGCGGGGCGAGATTGGCAGAGCCAGGAGAATTTACAAAACGTGCGTATTTAAATGGACGTTTAGATTTATTGCAAGCCGAAGCAGTAATTGATGTTATAAATTCCAAAACAGATTTGTCAAAGCAAGTTGCGGTCAATCAGTTAAGTGGTAGCTTGTCAAATAAAATTAATGAATGCTTGCAAATAATTTTAGATATAATAGCGCGAATAGAGGCCGCCATTGATTATCCCGATGAATATGAAATTTTTGATGCGTCTCAGGAAATTTTAAATGTTTCCGAAAAAATTAAAAAATTATTGGATTCGGCAGATGTCGGAAAAATTATTCATAATGGAATTAATATTGCAATTGTTGGGAAGCCAAACGTTGGCAAATCTTCACTTTTAAATAATTTAGCGCAAAAAGATTCTGCAATTGTAACCGATATTCCGGGTACAACGCGTGATATTATTTGTGAATACATAAATATTGATGGAATATCAGCAAAAATTTTGGATACGGCCGGAATTCATTTAACGGAGAATGTTGTAGAAAATTTAGGAATAGAAAAGGCAAAAATTTGTGCGCAAAATGCTGATATTATTTTATTGTTGTTTGATTGGTCGCGTGAGTTTGATAATGACGACAAAAATCTTTTATCGCTTTATAACAGTGACAAAACTTTATTTGTTGCGAATAAAATTGATTTGACGCAAAAATTTTTCGCGCCGGATAATTTTCAGTTAACAAAAATATCTGCGAAAAAAAATTTTGGACTTGATGATTTACGAAAAAATATAAAAAAAATTGTTTTCGGTAAAAATATTTTTGACAAAAGTAACGAAATTTTTGTATGTAATGTCAGACATAAAACTGCGCTAAAAAATTCTTACGATAGTTTAATGCGCGCCATTAAAACAATTTCAGATGGTTTGCCAATTGATTTAACAGTTATAGATTTGCGTGATGCTTACGATTTTCTTGGCGAAATTATTGGGCAGTCAGTGAGTGACAAAATTACAGACGAAATATTTTCAAAATTTTGTGTTGGAAAGTAGTGATTTATTATGAATTATAATGCCGGATTTTTCGATGTTATTATTATTGGCGGCGGTCATGCGGGTTGTGAGGCAGCGCTCGCTTGTGCCCGTATCGGTTTGAAAACTGTTTTGTTCGCAATAAATTTGGATTCAATTGCGATGATGCCGTGCAATCCAAATATCGGTGGGACTTCAAAAGGTCATCTTGTTCGTGAAATTGATGCACTTGGTGGTGAAATGGCAAAAAATATTGACAAAACTTTTATTCAATCTAGAATGTTGAACACGGGAAAAGGGCCAGCAGTTTATTCTTTACGTGCGCAAGCTGATAAATTTGAGTATGCGAAGCAAATGAAAAAAACGCTTGAGAATACAAATAATCTTTACATAAAACAAGGTGAAGTTACGCAAATTTTAGTCGAAAAAAATAAAGTTTGTGGTGTAATTTTGGAGAGCGGTGCAATTTATAATTCCAAAGCTGTTGTCATTTGTACTGGAACTTATTTGAAATCACGCTGTCTTTTTGGACAAACTATTATTCAAAGTGGACCGAATGGTTTTAAATCGTCAAATAAACTTGGTGATTCATTAAAAAAACTTGGCATAAAGATGTTTCGGTTTAAGACGGGAACACCCGCACGAATTGATAAGCGTAGCATTGATTTTTCTAAAATGCAAATACAATATGGGGATAAAAAAATTGTTCCGTTTTCATTTGAAACTTCTTTTTTAGAGCGTGAACAGATTCCCTGCTATCTGACATATACTAATGCACAGACATGTGAAATTATAAAGCAAAATCTTTCAAAATCACCGATGTATTCAGGAATAATAGAAGGAACGGGGACACGATATTGTCCATCGATTGAAGATAAAGTTGTAAGATTTTCTGACAAGCTACGCCATCAAGTTTTTATTGAGCCAGAAGGTGAAAATACAAATGAAATGTATGCGGCAGGTTTATCAACATCATTGCCTGAAGATGTACAAATTAAAATGTATCGAACAGTAACCGGACTTGAAAGATGTGAATTTATGCGCACAGGTTATGCAATTGAATATGATTGTATTGATGCGACGCAATTGAAACTTTCACTCGAATTTAAAAATATTGCCGGATTATTTAGCGCCGGACAATTTAATGGAAGTTCAGGCTATGAAGAAGCGGCGGCACAGGGAATTATCGCCGGTATAAATGCGGCAATGTATGTTCAAAAAAAATCGCCGCTGATTATTGACCGCTCCGAAGGATATATTGGCGTATTAATTGATGATATGGTTACGAAAGGAAGTAATGAACCGTATCGAATGCTGACATCCCGCGCAGAATATAGATTGCTTTTACGTCAGGATAATGCTGATTTACGTTTGACGCCAAAAGGTTTTGAAGTTGGTCTGATAAAATCAGAACGATATGAAAAATTTTTGGATAAGCAGGAAAAAATTCGTCGAGAAATTGAACGTGTGTCAAAAGTTTTTGTTAAAGCTGATGAAAAAACAAATAAAATTTTATGCGAGCACAACAGTCATGAAATTTCAAACGGACTTTATCTTTCGGAATTAATTAAGCGGCCGCAAATGAATTATGAAATTTTGGAAGCAATTGATAATGCGCGGCCAAATTTAGATGAGCAAGTTCGTGAGCAAGTTAATATCCAAATAAAATATGAAGGATATATAAATCGGCAGATTAATCAAGTTGAAAAATTTAAACGCCTTGAAAATAAAAAATTACCACTGGATTTAGATTATAAAAATGTAAAAGGATTAAGTATTGAAGCGGTAGAACATTTAAATAAAATTAAACCTGAAAATGTTGGGCAGGCCCTTAGAATTGCTGGCGTTTCTCATGCCGATATCTCAGTCTTACTTATTTTTTTAAAACATCAATCGTGAAAAAAAATGATAAATGATTGGAGTGATAATTATGAATAGTGGCTACGGATTTTTTTTACCTATTGAATCTAAATTTATTAATATCAAAATCGATTTCAATCTTAAACGTTATAGTAATCTTATTGGCCCATTTTTTCAGATTGAGAATGAAAACAGTATGGTTGATTTTTTTTTACGTACATTATTTAATTCGTCAATTGATGAGGCAAAAAAATTTATTAGTCCCGATATTGATGAGTTTTTAGATTTAGATGAAGTAAAAAAATATTTTGATACTGATTGGATTTGTGTTTCACGTGGTAATTTTAAGCAGCGTCATCATTTTGTAAATTCAGTTTTATTTTTTAATAAGGTAACAGGTTCATCGGATATAATTGATTTTTATCTAATAAATCAACCGGATAAATTTAGTCGATGGAAAATATATGCTATCTTGTAATTGGGCGCGTAATATCACTCATATATTATATGGGTGATTTTTTTATGAAAGAATTTATCGTGCTAATCGGTGAAATTTTTTTTATTTCATGCGTACAGACACTTGTTGAAGTTTTTTTAAATATCCATGAAAAATCTTATCAGTCAAAGATTTTAAATACGGCATGTTTTTGTGCGAGTTTATATCTTCTGTTGCAATATGTTTTTGACAATATTATCAAAGATTTAGTTTCGTATATTAATTTTAATTTTTGATATTAATTATTTTGTCAGCCCAAGCTTTATAAAAATTTTCCTCATGCGAAACTAAAATTAAATTTGCCGTCCAGTTAGCTAATTGAGTTTTTAAAACTTCTTTTGCATTTTCATCAAGATGATTTGTCGGCTCATCAAGTATTAAAAAATTTGCCGGTGTCAACATTAATTCACATATTTTGATTTTAGTTTGCTCGCCGCCACTTAGCAATGAAATTGGTTGTAAAACATTTTTACTTTTTAAATTGCATTGCGCAAGATATTTCCTTATTTCTTTTTCACTAAGCTTTGGAAATTTATTCGCTATCGTTTCAAGCGCTGAAAGTTTTGGATTTTCAAATTGTAAATCTTGTTTAAAATATGCAAGTTTGGTATTTTGTGCGAACTCAAAATTTCCACTGATTGGTCTTATTTCTTTTACTAATGTTTTCAAAAGTGTGGACTTGCCAATTCCATTAAAACCTGTAATAACAGTTTTCTCGCTCGCTCGGATTTCAAAATTTATTTTTTGTAGCAGTGGATAATTATAGCCAATCTCTAAATTTTTTATGACTAATGCCTTTTGCGAATTAATTTGCATTGCTTTAAATTTAAATGTCGGTTTCGCAAGTGTTTCAGGTTTTGTAAGACGTTCTATTTTGTCAAGTTGTTTTTGCCGACTTTTCGCCATATTTGCTGTCGACGCACGCGCTTTATTTTTCGCAATATAGTTCTCAAGTTTCTCAATTTGTTTTTGTTGCGCCGAAAATGCTTTTAAATATCCTTCACGTTTAAAATTTTTTTGTTCCAAAAAATGCGTAAAGTTTCCTTTATATTTTTTCGCATCACAAAATTCTATATTGCATATGCAATTTGTAACTTTATCCAGAAAATCAAAATCGTGCGAGATAATTATGAACGAATTTTTATATGCTTTTAAATATTCTGCGAGCCATTTTATATGTTCTTTATCAAGAAAATTTGTCGGCTCATCGAGTAATAAAACGTCAGGTTTCTCTAACAATAATTTTGCCAAAATAATTTTTGCCTTTTGACCGCCACTTAAATTTTTTAATGGCTTATCAATTCCGATAGCTGTTATTCCAAGATTGTTTGCGACTTTTAAAATTTTACTTTCAATTTGATAGTAGTCATTGCTTTCCAAAAAATCTTGTAGCTTCGTAATTTTATTTATAATTTCATCGCTGCCATCTAATTGCTCGTATAAATTGTTTAATTTATTTTGTGCGTCAAAAATTTTTTCAAATGCAGTCTTGAGATATTCAAAAACACTTAGATTTTCATTTAATTTTGCATATTGATCGAGGTAGCCAATTTTTATATTTTTAAGCCAAATTATATTTCCTTTATCGGGAATAATTTTTCCAAGTAATATATTAAATAAAGTTGACTTTCCTGTTCCATTTTCACCAACTAATCCCATATGTTCACCTTTAAAAAGTTCAAATGAAATATTTTTATAAAGTAATTTTTCACCAAATGCGTGAGATAAATTTTCAACTTTTAACATCTCTATCATCCTTATTTTTTATAATAAAAAAAGCAAAAGGATTTTCCTTCTGCTTTAGGTAAAAACAAAAGGCCACTAAAAACATTGAGTGGCCTAATAAATATCAGCATAACAAAATGATGCAATTACTTGCACAATTTTTATAACTGCTAAGAAAAATATATATAAGCTCAATACAATGTCTCATTTACAATTTTTCATTGTAATGAGCTAAATTAAATTGTCTTTTTCAATTTCTAACACCTCATTGCTTTTAGTATATATTTTATGAAAAATTTTGTCAATACGTTACAAAAAAATTTTTAAATGTGATAATATAAGTGTTAATCTAATTAAATTTTTCTATTGTGAGATGGTAAAATGATTTTGTTAATAACAGGTGCATTGCATACCGGTAAAACATTTTTAGCACAAAAACTTCTCGAAAAATATAAATATCCATATCTTTCTATTGACCATTTGAAAATGGGACTTATTCGTAGTAAAAATACAACTCTTACTCCAATGAGTGACGATGAAACTTTAACAAATTATCTGTGGCCAATCGTTCGCGAAATAATTAAGACTGTGATTGAAAATAAACAAAATCTTATTGTCGAAGGTTGCTATATTCCATTCGATTGGACAAAAAATTTTGAAAAAAATTATCTTCAACATATAAAATATCAATGTTTAATTATGAGTAAATCGTATATACAAAATCATTTTTGTGATATAAAAAAATATGCTGATACAATTGAAAAACGCTTGGATGATTCAGATTGTACAATAGAAAATTTGATAAATGATAATGAAAAAATATTAAAGATGTGCCAGAAAAATAATTTGAATTATTTTTTGATTGATAATGCTGATTTTTATCATACAATCGTAAAAAATTTTTTATGCAAAAGGAGTGAATTCATTATGAAAAGATTATATAAATCTAATACCGAAAAGAAAATTTGTGGAGTTTGTGGCGGTATCGCTGAATATTTTAATCTTGACCCAACCCTTGTTCGTCTCATTTGGATTATTTCTTCAGTTATATTTGGTAGCGGTTTACTCGCTTATATAATATGTGCATTAGTAATTCCCGATGAACCTCTATATAAATAATTTTTTTCAAGTATTTACGGAGGTAATCTACGATGAAACAAAACTTTCCATTTTACAATATAATTCTTCGTTGTGACAAATATCATCTGCAACAGATAAATTTACCTGATGGCTATTCAATTGTGCCGTATCAAGTTGGTTTTGAATCAGATTGGGCAAAACTTGAATGTGAAGTTGGAGATTTTTCTGATACCGAAAAAGCAACTAACTATTTTACAGAAAAATATCTAGACAAAGGAAACAACAATGATATTTTGTTTTTGCTGAATGACAAAAAGCAGGTGATTGGTTCCTGCATTGCATGGACAGATAAACGAGAAAGTTGCAATATTAATTCACTTCATTGGTTAGTTATTGATAAACTATATCAAGGGAATGGATTTGGACGTGCACTTTGTTGTGAAATTATGAATCAGTTTTACCGTCGTAATCAAAAAACAATTTATATTCATACACAACCATGGAGTTGGAAAGCAATTTTTCTTTATATTTCACTTGGATTCAGATTGCAGAAAACGGATACATTTGCTACTTATATTAATCAATACAGTGATGCAATGGAGGTATTAAAAGTTAATCTTTCTACGAAACAATATAATTTACTTGTGCTTGCGTCAGATGATTGATAAATTTAGTGATATTTTTTTATTGACTTACGTTTGTATTTATTTTATAATTAATGCTACCACTTAAGCCCTGAATAATTTTTTTATTGGAGGAAATTATGAGAACTACATTTATTACCAAACCGGCCGAAGTAAAACATGAATGGTTTTTGGTTGACGCGTCGAATCATACATTAGGTCGATTATCGGCTGAAGTAGCAAAAATTTTACGCGGCAAGCATAAACCAATTTTTATGCCGCATGTTGATACGGGCGATTATGTTATTATAGTAAATGCAGAGAAGATAAAAGTTACCGGACAAAAATTAACGCAAAAATCATATCGGAGACATTCAGGATATCCCGGCGGCGTTACTGATATTAAATTGAAAGATATGCTCAAAAGAAAACCAGAGTTTGTTTTAAAACACGCTATCAAAGGTATGCTACCTAAAAATAATTTGGGACGTGCAATGTTGAAAAAGCTTTATGTTTATGCCGGTAGTGAGTATAAACAAGTTGCACAAAAACCTAAAGAATTAACTATAAATTATAATAGGAAGGAGAATTAATTTGCCTAAAAGTTATTATGGAACTGGTCGACGTAAAACTTCCGTTGCCCGCGTGTATCTGTTCCCCGGCACCGGAAATATTACTGTAAATAAAAAAAGTATTGATGAATATTTTTCGCTTGAGGATTTGAAGCTTACTGTTCGCCAACCTTTGGAATTAACTAATAATTTATCAAAATTTGACGTTAAAGCTAATGTATTTGGCGGAGGATATAGAGGCCAAGCTGGAGCAATTCGTCATGGAATTTCAAAAGCATTGTTAGTTTTTGATGAAGAATTACGTTCAGCATTGAAAAAAGCAAAATTTTTAACGCGTGACCCACGCATGAAAGAACGTAAAAAATATGGTTTAAAGAAAGCCAGAAAAGCTCCTCAATTCTCAAAGAGATAGTAAAAATTATTTCTTTACTTTTTCTTTAAAAAGAAAAAGTAAATCAAAAAGAAACTATAAAAAAAGCTTTGTGCATTTTGCACAAAGCTTTTTTTGTTAAAGTTCTTTCGATTCTTTTCTCAAAACATTAATATGGCATTTTGTACAAAACCTGCAATGATAAATGTAACAAAACTTATTATTGCTATCGTAATAATATATCTCAAAGAGATAGTAAAAATTATTTTTTTACTTTTTCTTTAAAAAGAAAAAGTAAAACAAAAAGAAACTATAAAAAAAGCTTTGTGCATTTTGCACAAAGCTTTTTTATTAAAGTTCTTTTGATTCTTTTCTTTCAAGAAAAGAATGGTTTATAAAAAAGCTATTTGTTAGTAAATTTTTTGATTGCGAACAAAACTCCAAGCGTTAATAATGTGCCAATGCTTAAACAAATGACGGCATTTTGTACAAAACCTGCAATGACAAATGTAATAAAACTTATTATTGCTACCGTAATAACGTAAGGTAATTGTGTTGAAACATGTGTTACATGATCACATTGCGCGCCGGCAGAAGCCATAATTGTTGTGTCGGAAATTGGTGAGCAATGGTCACCGCAGACTGCACCAGCTAAACATGCAGAAATTCCAATTATCAGCAAAGTACTTCCAGGTGTAAAAATTGTTGTAACGATTGGAATTAAAATTCCAAAAGTTCCCCAACTTGTTCCCGATGCGAATGCCAACAAACATGCGGCGACAAAAATCACTGAAGGCAAAAAATTGTACAAACTACTTGAAACATTAGTCATTATGTTGTGAACAAAAACATCAGCGCCTAATGAATTTGTCATTGTGTTTAAACTTACTGCTAAAGTTAAAATAATAATCGGTGAAACCATTGAAGTGAAACCCTGTGGCAAACAAGCCATTGCTTCTTTGAAACTGATTAAGCGACGACTCAACATATAAATAATTGTTAAAATCAAAGTGATTAGTGCTCCCCATGGTAATGCAACAAACGCATCGGTATTACTAAAAGCAGAAATAAAATCACCGTTGTTATTTCCCCAAAATCCACCGACATAAATTATTCCGATGATACAAAAAAATATTAATGCAACGACGGGCAAAATTAAATCTAGTACACAACCTTTAGAATTTTTTTTTGCTTTCTCTTCAATAAAAGTGTCAATATTTTTTTGCGCTTCTTTTTCTTGAATTTTCATTGGGCCGTAATCAAAATCCATTACGCATAAACCGATAACAAATACGAAAGTTAGCAATGAATAAAAATTGTACGCGATAGTTTTTATAAAAAGTTGAATGCCACTGATTCCGGTGTTTAAATTTTCAGCTGTTGCTGAAACGGCGGCAGCCCAAGAACTTACTGGTGCAATCATACATATTGGAGCGGCGGTAGCGTCAATGAGATAACTTAATTTTGCGCGAGAAACTTTATTGCGGTCGGTGATTGGGAGCATGACTGAGCCAACAGTCAAACAATTAAAATAATCGTCAATAAAAATTAGCACGCCTAAAATAAAAGTTATTAACATTGCGCTTATTCGTGTGCGAATATTTTTTTGAGCCCAACGTCCGAATGCCTCAGAGCCGCTCGAAGAATTTATCAAACAAACAATAGTTCCGAGCAATATTAAAAACAAAAAAATTCCAGAATAATTTGTTATTGCTGCGATAAATCCATTTTTTATGATAACGTCTAATGTTGCAATTAAATTAAAATTGCATTGAAGCAATGCACCTATAAAAATTCCGATGAATAGTGATGAAAAAACTTCTTTTGTAATAAGTGCGAGAGTAATTGCGGCGGCCGAAGGAATTAATGACCAAAAGCTAGCGTAAAAATATGAAACCGTTTGATTATTTGTTGCCAATGTCGGTGTAACTTTATTAAAGATAAAAATAGTTATGAGTAAAATCTGGCACAATTTATTTTTTTTCATGGCTTATCCCTCTTTTTTTCTCATTGTTTTTATCACAAAATTTTATCATATTTCGCATACGTTAACACTACGAATAAAAATATTACTTTTTTATAATAATAATTGTGTTAAAATTATATGGAGGTATTTTTTTAATGTCTAAAAAAAATATAAAAGGAGCCTATAAAACTTTAGCGCTCGCCGATAAAAATAATGTTGACGAATCAGTTTCGATTCCATCTGAAAAAAATGTCGAAGATGCTAAAGATTGGGTCGATTTCAACGAAAAATAATTTTTTATAAGTGGGGGAATTTTCAATGACGTTTGAACAGTTACATAAAAGTTTACAAAATAAAAATTCAAGTGCCGAAAATTATGATGATGTTTCATCGCAAAAAGTTTACGACCAATTGGATTGTCTATTGAATCCCAAAAATCATCCAACAATTTGGGATGAAAATAATTTCTCAAATATTTCTGATTTGAATTTGACTAAAGATTCTATCGATGTTTTAAATGCAGTTAAAAATCGTAAAACTTTAATTTACGCTATGATTGCGCCTGCGTTTTTAGGCCAATTTTCAGATTCCGTTACGCCTGGAAAATTACGTTCAGCATTGAAATATTTAGGCTTTAGTGGAATGATTGAAGTCTCACTTTTTGCAGATATTCTTACATTAAAAGAAGCGCTCGAATTTAATGAAAAAGTAAATGACGATTCAGATTTTATGCTCACAAGTTGTTGTTGTCCAATGTGGATAG
This sequence comes from uncultured Clostridia bacterium, assembly GCA_947427385.1. Taxonomy (GTDB): domain Bacteria; phylum Bacillota; class Clostridia; order Lachnospirales; family CAMVHY01; genus CANEHT01. The sequence continues at coordinate 52,405 of CANEHT010000006.1, forward strand.
CATTATTGCGTAAAAATAATCTTCTTTCACATGTTCCGGGCTCAGTTTCACCTATGATTGCGGCCGGTCGCTCCATAAAAATTATTCATCCCGATGCAATTACAGTTTTTATTGGCCCATGCCTTGCGAAAAAAACTGAGATGAATGAAAAAGATTTGGTTGGTGCAGTAGATTATGTTTTAACGTTTCAAGAAATGGTAAATATTTTTGATGCGCTTGATATCAATCCTGAAAATATGCAAGAAAGTAATAGCGACCATTCGTCAAAAGCTGGACGAATTTATGCGCATACGGGCGGTGTAAGTCTTGCAATTTTGGAAACTGTCAAACGCCTTAATCCAAATAAAAAAATTATTGCAAAACAAGCTAATGGAATTGTTGAGTGCAAAAAATTAATGGAAGAGTTCACCAAAGATAAACGCGATGCAAACTTTTACGAAGGTATGGGATGTATCGGCGGATGTGTTGGCGGGCCAAAAAAAATTATTGATAAAGAAATTGGTAAAGAAAATGTTGACCATTATGCTGATAGTGCGGTTTATCCTACGCCGATTGATAATCCATATGTAATCAAATTGTTAAATATGTTAGGATTTGATACAGTAGAAAGTTTGCTTGCCGACAGCAAAATTTTTACGCGGCATTTTGAGTAATATATATAAATGAATCGTAGAAAAATCGGCAATATTGCTGAAAATATTGCGTGTGATTATCTTGCAGAAAATGGTTTTATTATTCTTGAAAAAAATTATTCATGTGTGTACGGCGAAATTGATATAATTGCTGAAGATAAATCCGATATCGTTTTTATTGAAGTGAAAGCGCGGAAAAATTTTTCATGTGGAACACCTGCTGCTGCTGTCAATAAAATTAAACAATTAAAAATCATAAATACCGCGCTAAACTTTATTTCTAGTAAAAATATTGTCGATAAAAATTTTCGCTTTGATGTTATCGAAATTGTTTTAGGCAAAAAAATTACGCATTTGAAAAATGCGTTTGACGTTTAATTTTTTTCGTTTTATTTTGCACAAAATCGGGTAAAATATTTTGTAATAATGTTATCGTTTTGAGGTGTTTTCTTTATAATGAGCCAGATAGTTATCCACGGTCAAAAAAAATTAGTTGGTGATGTCTCTATAAGCGGTGCGAAAAATGCCGCCGTCGCTATTATTCCCGCTGCTATTATCGCTAATGATATTTGCGTCATCGAAAATTTACCGCTAATCGAAGACGTTACTATTTTAGCTGAAGCTATCAAAAAAATTGGTGCAAAATGCGAATTCAAGGACCAACATACTTTAATTATCGACAGCCGTAATATTCACAGTTGTTACGCTGATTATGACTCAATAAAAAAAATTCGTGCCTCTTACTATCTTTTGGGAGCAATGCTCGGGCGTTTTAAAAAAGCTGAAGTTGCTATGCCTGGCGGTTGTAATTTTGGAATTCGTCCAATTGACCAGCATATAAAAGGTTTGGAAGCTTTAGGCGCAAAAATTTCTATCGAACACGGAATTATTAAAGCTTCTGCCGCAAAACTTATTGGCACAAATATTTTTTTAGATGTTGTAAGCGTTGGTGCCACGATTAATATTATGTTAGCTGCAGTTTTTGCTCAAGGCGTAACAGTAATTGAAAACGCGGCAAAAGAACCACATGTTGTTGATATCGCAAATTTTTTGAATATGCTCGGCGCAAAAATAAAAGGAGCCGGGACTGATGTCATTAGAATTTTTGGCGTTGAAAAGCTTCATGGTGCACAATATTCAATAATTCCAGATCAAATTGAGGCTGGAACATATATGATTGCTGCGGCGATAACAAATGGAAATGTGGCGGTTCATAATATTATTCCGAAACATATGGATTCGTTATCGGCAAAGCTTCGCGAAATGAATTGTAAAGTTGAAGAAGGAGACGATTTTATAAAAGTTAATGCCAGCAAAAAATTGAAAAGTGTAAATGTAAAAACAATGACGTATCCGGGATTTCCAACTGATTTACAGCCACAAATGACAGCTTTATTGTCAGCTTCATCTGGCGTGGGAATAATAACTGAAACGGTTTGGGAAAATCGATTTCAATATATATCGGAGTTGAAACGTTTAGGTGCGAACATAAATGTTGACAATCGTATTGCTATAATAAACGGCACACAAAATCTTACGGGTTCACAAGTTTGTGCAACAGATTTACGTGCAGGTGCAGCTTTAGTTATTGCTGGACTTGCTGCGAAAGGCAAAACGCAGATAAGCAATGTAAAATATATTGACAGAGGCTATGAGCAAATAGAAAAGAAATTAAATTTGCTTGGCGCCGATATAAAAAGAGTTACAGAGTAAAAAATTCGCGCAAGCGAATTTTTTTTATACTAATTCCGCTAATTTTTGGACGGCAACATATATGTCAGAAATTTTATACCAAGTTTTGAAATCAACGAGTCCCGTAGCTGGCAAATAAAAAACGCTTTGAAAAGTTTGGACAGCTTGGCGTGTCATGTTTCCAAATATCCCGTCGACTTTTAATCTTGGAATTGCCGGATAGTTTTTACTTATTGCCAGCAATTGATTTTGTATTGTTCGTACATTTTGGCCTCGTGAACCAACTTGTAAAACTGTTCCCGGAAATGATGATGGAACACCTGAAACTTTTTGCGCTTGCTCTAAATAAATATCCTGCCCGTAATAACGTCTTAAAATATTTACAGCGTTATATCCTTGATCGCCAAGATATTTTGAACCCCATTGTGAAAGCCAATTCGGACACGTTACTTTTATTCCGTCACAATATTGTGCCAAAATTGGTTGACGTATCCCAAACTTTGTTATATATGTGTTAAACATTTCATCAACTACTTGCGAAATCGTTTTATAAATATTTCTGCCGTAAATAAACGCATGATCGTATGCCGTAGACGATGTGATTGTAAAATTATATCCTTTGTTTCGATACCATTCAGTATATACACGATTTAATGCAAACGAAATTATTGCTAATACATTCGCACGAATTGTTGCGTCAGGCCACGTCGAATATATCTCACTGCACGCAACATTTTTTATATAATCTTTAAATGGAATATAATAATTTTTTGCAGCGGAATTTGTTGGGACGCCATCGTGTACTATAATATATTCTGGGATAACGACAGAATTTAAAACGATTTCACCAGTTGGTGGATTAACTGGTTTAATTGAATCTTCAGGAATTTTTGGGTCATAATCGCCCCACAATGTATTTGGTCCTATCTCAATTACATCAATTGTTGTATTATTACTTTCTTCCAAATTTATTTCTTGTATTGCTAAATTATCTGCGAAAATTTGTGCGCCATTTATACTGCGAGGTCTAAATCCTTTTACTGATACTTCAACATTATAAATTGAATACGGACGGACTTCAGATTCTTCATTAAGTGAATAATCTATGGGCATTGTCGGTAAATTTATTATTGGAGTTTGACCGGATTCATCTGTTATCATTTCTTCAATAGTTTCACCATTTTCATTTTTTATTAAAACTTGTGCATTTGGTATCGGCATTCCTATACTTGTATCATTAACTTGAACTTGTAAACTTCCATTACCTTCTTGCATCGCCTTAATATTTTTCATATAAAATCCTCCACTTAATTAAATATGTAATAATTTATGATAAAAAAAAATATCTGCTACTCATCCTAAATATTTACGACTTGTAAAATATAAAAATTATAGTTGCAAATTAAAAAAACATATGCTAAACTTGTTGAATGTGCGATTGATTTATCGCATAAGTATGAAATTGCGGAGGTGAATTTACGTGAAAACTAAAAAGTTATTTGCTATTGCTTTGATAGCTGTAATGCCTTTTTTATTAATTTCATGTAACGGCAATAATAATGACGTTGACATGAGTCATAGTCCGGAAGTGTCAATTGAAGATAATCTTGACACCGAAACTTTTGATAACAATACTTCAGAAGTAGATGAAACTACTAATACTTTAGAAAATGAAGATGCAAATTTAACTTCTCCATCTACTGAGGTAACTACTTCTCCTTCTGTAACTGAATAATACATTAGGGTTATCTTAATTAAGATAACCTTTTTTTGTATTTTTATAAGTACCGGAGGAAATTATTTTGTTTGAGAATAAAAAAGTTAATTTCTCCAAACTCATACATTTTGGTTTTACTTTTATCAATCAAAAATATATTTATGAAAAAATTTTGGATGAAAGTAAATTTAAGTTGATAGTTACTATTACGCAAGATGGAAAAGTTACTGCAAAAATTATTGACCCAGAATTAAATGAACAATATATTTTACATAAAGTTAATGATGCCACAGGAAATTTTGTCGGTAATGTTAGATATGAATACGAACAAACGCTTAAAAAAATTTCTGATGAATGCTTTGATGTATTTATATCCGAACAAGCACAAAAATTAATTTCGTACATAGATGAAAAATATCATGACCATTTGGAATTTTTATGGCCTAAATTTTCACACAATGCTATTTGGCGCAGAAAAGATAATCGAAAATGGTACGCATTATTGCTTGCTATCTCAAAACGTAAATTAGGAATTGACTCAGATGAAATCGTTGAGATAATAGATTTTCGCGTACAGCCACAAAAATTACAATCGCTACTGGATAACAAAATATTTTTTCCGGGCTATCATATGAATAAAAAACATTGGTGTACAATTATTTTAAATAACTCTGTACCAACTGAAAAAATTTATGAGTTTATAGCGCAAAGTCGTTTACTTGCTACTTAAACTTCGCAGATGCGAAGTTTTTTTTTATGGGACACATTGGACAACATTTTCATAAGCTGTTATAAAAGGAGGCTATGAAAATGGAAAAACTCGCGCTCGAATATTATAAAAATAGCTATAATTGTTCACAGTGTATATTAAAAGCGGCTGCCGATAGATTCGATATCGTTTTGCCTAAAAAATGTTTAAATATGTGTCGCGGTATTAATAATGGTTTTGGCGTTGGTTCAGTTTGTAGCGTATTAGTTGCTGCTATCATAACGCTCGGATTGTTTTTCAATGAACAATCACTTAAACGCGTCCGTATAAATTTTTTGAACGATTTTAATTCCAAATACGGAAGCTTAAATTGTGCGCAACTTAAAAGCAAAAATAATTGCGAAGAAATTATTTCTGACGTCGCTCAAATCTTAGAAAAAATTATTTTATCCAAATCAAATATTTGAAAATTTTATTTTTAATTTTGTGCTATAATTTCTCTAAAATACTTGATAAAAGGGCAAATTTTAGATGAATAATTATGATAATGAAAGTATCTCGTCTTTAAAAGGTGCGGAACGTGTCCGAAAACGTCCGGCCGTTATCTTTGGCTCCGATGATATTGATGGTTGTCAGCATTCTGTGTTCGAAATTATTTCAAATTCTATTGACGAAGCACGTGAAGGTTTCGGTAAAAAAATCGAAATTCATCGCTATGCAGATGATTCAATTTCTGTAAAAGATTATGGACGCGGAATCCCTGTCGATTTTAACCAAAATGAAAATTGTTATAATTGGCAGCTTCTATTTTGCGAATTATATGCCGGCGGAAAATTTTCTAATGTCGATGAACAAAATTATTCTTTTAGCTTAGGTTTAAACGGGCTTGGCTTATGTTCGACGCAATATAGTTCTGAATATATGGACGTAGAAATTTTTCGCGATGGCTTCAAATATAATTTACATTTCGAGAAAGGTGAAAATGTTGGTGGTTTACAAAAATCTAAAGCAAATCTTTCGGCAACTTCAACGTTTATAAAATGGAAACCAGATCGTGAAGTTTTTACGTCTATTGATATTCCGCACGAATTTTTTGTCGATATTTTACGACGTCAAGCTATCGTTAATGCTGGATTATTATTTGAATTTGTAGATGAAAAATCGGATAAAAAGCAAAATTTTATTTACCAAAACGGAATTAAGGATTACATAAATGAAATAAGTGCGGACAAAAATTTGACCGCAATCTATTTTTTTAATCATGAGGCTTATGGCAAAGACCGCGATGATAAACAAAAATATAAACTCAAATTTGAAATTGCATTTTGCTTTAATAATGAAATTAATTTAATGGAATATTATCATAATTCAAGTTGGCTTGAGTATGGCGGCTCGCCTGATAAAGCTGTTCGCTCAGCATTTTTATCGGCCATCGATAATTATTTGCGTGAAAATTCGCTTTACAAAAAAGATGAAAAAAAAATTATTTTTCAGGATATAGAAGACAGTTTAATTTTAATTTCAAGTTCTTTCTCAACCTCGACAAGCTATGAGAATCAAACTAAAAAATCAATTACAAACAAGTTTATTCAAGATGAAATGACAAATTATTTGAAAACGCAGCTCAAAATATTGCTCATAGAAAATAAAGCTGACACCGAAAAAATTTGTGCGCAAATCCTCGCGAATAAACGCAGTCGTGAAACTGCTGAACGTACACGTATCAACATCAAGAAAAAATTAACGGGCAACATTGACATAAATAATCGTGTTGAAAAATTTGTTGACTGTCGTTCGAAAGATATAAACAAACGTGAAATTTATATTGTTGAAGGTGATTCAGCGCTCGGTGCGTGTAAACTTGGGCGTGATTCTGAATTTCAAGCGATTATGCCCGTACGTGGGAAAATTTTAAATTGCCTTAAAGCCAGTTTAGATAAGATTATGGCCAGTGATATTATTATCGACTTGATAAAAGTTTTGGGTTGCGGTATTGAAATAAAGTCGAAGAATAAAGATTTGGTATCGTTTGATTTGGCAAAGCTTCGTTGGAATAAAATTATCATATGTACGGATGCGGATGTCGATGGTTTTCAAATCAGAACGTTAATTTTGACAATGCTTTATTGTTTGACACCAACACTTATAAATGAAAAGAAAGTTTTTATTGCGGAATCACCACTTTATGAAATAAATTATGGCAAAAAAACTTTCTTTGCTTACACGGAAAAGGAAAAGTCCGATATAATAAAAAAATTTGACGGTAAATATACAATTCAGCGCTCAAAAGGTTTAGGGGAAAATGAACCCGACATGATGTGGCAAACAACAATGAATCCGCAAACACGAAAATTAATTCAAGTTTGCCCGGAAGAAATTGAACACACTCAAAAAATTTTTGATATGTTGCTCGGTACGGATCTTGAAAGCCGTAAAAATTTTATTGCAAATTTCGGTTACAAATATTTAGATTTGATTGACGTAAGTTAAAGGTGATAAAGATGAAAAACACGACGGTGCAAAATATAACTGACACTTTAGAATTAAATTATATGCCGTACGCAATGAGTGTTATTGTTTCACGCGCTATTCCGGAAATTGACGGCTTCAAGCCTGCTCACAGGAAATTATTGTATATGATGTACAAAATGGGTTTGCTGAATAGCAATCGAATAAAATCAGCGGATGTTGTCGGACAAACAATGCGATTAAATCCACACGGCGATAGTGCAATTTATGAAACACTTGTACGCCTTACGCGTGGAAATGATGCGCTTCTGCATCCATTTATTGATTCAAAAGGAAATTTTGGCAAGCAATATTCATCTGATATGGCATATGCTGCAAGCCGATACACTGAAGTTAAATTAGCGCCAATATGTAATGAATTATTTGCAGACATTGAAAAAAACACGGTAGATTTTGTTGACAATTATAATGGTTCGATGAAGGAACCATTATTGTTTCCCGTGTCATTTCCAAATATTTTAGTAACGGCCAATCAAGGAATTGCGGTTGGCATGGCAAGTAATATTTGCAGTTTTAATTTGAAAGAAGTTTGCGACGCAACAATTGCTTTCATAAAAAATGATAACGTGTTCAAATTTATAAAGGCTCCAGATTTTTCAACCGGTGGCGAAATTATTTATGATGAAAATGAAATGCAAAAGATATTTGAAACGGGTCGTGGAGGTTTTAAAATTCGTGCGCGCTATCGTTTTGACAAAAAAAATTCGTGCATAGAAATTTTTGAAATTCCGTACACGACTACGATTGAGGCGATAATAAATAAAATTATTTTGTTGGTTAAAACGAACAAGATTCGTCAAATAAATGATGTTCGCGATGAAACAGATTTGAGTGGTTTAAAAATTGCGATTGATGTCAAAAAAAATTGCGACCATAAATTGTTGATGAATAATTTATTTTACATGACGCCACTTTGTGATACTTTTAGTTGTAATTTCAACGTTTTAATTGATGGCAAGCCGCAAACACTCGGTATAAAAAAAATTCTTGAATATTGGTATGAATTTCGATTTAAATGTGTAACGCGCCGCATAAAGTTTGATTTAGAAAATTATCGTCGTCGTTTACATCTTTTAAATGGGTTACAAAAAATTTTACTGGATATCGATAAAGCGATAAAAATAATTCGTCAGACTCATGAGGAAAAATTTGTGTTGCAAAATCTTATGGACGCATTTGATATTGATAAAATTCAGGCGGAATATGTTTGTGAAATAAAACTGCGCAATTTAAATCGCGAATATTTGTTAAATAAAACTTTGGAGCACGAAAATTTACAAAAAACGTTAAACGAACTTGAAAAAACATTGAGCGATAAAAATAAAATTGACAAAATAATTTGTGATGAATTAGCAAATGTTTCAAAAAAATATGCTCAACCGCGCCGCACTCAAATAGTTTCTGAGCAATTAAGTGCACCGCAAATAGTCGATTGTCCGATAAAATTAATTTTAACGAAACAAAATTATTGCAAAAAAATCCTCAAATCTAATTCTGTTCAAAATTTGAAGGATAATGACCAAATAATTTCAGAAATTGACGCGACAAATACTTCCGATATAATTTTTTTCTCAAATCAGCAAAATGTTTATAAATTAAAAGCGCACGAACTTAATTTTTGTAAAGCAGCAAATTTGGGCGAATACATGAAAAATTATTTAAAATTGCCTGACAATGAAAATTTAATTTTTATGACTGCTACAAAAGATTATGACGGAAATTTTATTTTTGTCTTCGAGAATGGTAAAGTTGCAAAAATAAAAGCACAATGCTACCAAACTAAACTTAATCGTAAGAAATTGATTAATTCTTATGGAAAAAATTCAAAACTTATTGGCATCGATTACATAAAAAACGACACCGATTATGTTTTAATTCGTGACGGCGAAAAAGCTGTTATGTTTAATTCAAAACTTGTTGCTACAAAAGTAACTAAATCTTCCAACGGTATTCAAGTTTTTGTCATGAAAAAGAAAAGTGTTATCACAAAATTTTTACGCGCTGAAAATTTTGTTTGTGACGACAAAGAAATTTATCGTATAAATAAAATACCGTCAGCGGGTAAAAAAATTTTGACTGACGGTCAAATTAATTTGTTTGAAAATTAAAATTCTGCATTATTAACTGTACGCGGAAATGGAATTACGTCGCGAATATTTGAAATTCCGGTTAAGTACATAATAAATCGTTCAAATCCAAGTCCGTAGCCGGAATGTTTTACGCTACCAAAACGTCGTAAATCTAAATACCACCAATAATCATCAAGATTGAGATTTAATTTTTTCATTTTTTCTACAAGCAAATCATATCGTTCTTCACGTTGACTTCCGCCAATAATTTCACCAATACCCGGTACCAAAAGATCCATAGCCGCAACAGTTTTTTCATCTTCATTAATTCGCATGTAAAATGCTTTTATATTTTTAGGATAATCGGTAATGAAAACTGGTTTTTTAAAAACTTCGTCTGTCAGATATTTTTCGTGTTCTGTTTGCAAATCAACGCCCCAATTTATCGGATACTCAAAGTTTTTTTGTGCGCTTTCCAATAATTTTATAGCTTGCGTGTAAGTTATACACTCAAATTTTGAATTGATAACATTATTTAATCGCTCAAGTAAATTTGTATCGATAAATTTATTACAAAATTCAAGTTCATCATGTCCATTTTCTATGACATATTTGATTGCGTATCTTAACATATTTTCGGCAACTTTCATACATTCATTTAAATCAGTGAATGCCATTTCAGGCTCAATCATCCAAAATTCTGCGGCATGTCGCGGCGTATTAGAATTTTCTGCGCGAAAAGTTGGCCCAAACGTATAAACTTTTCGAAATGCTGAAGCAAAAGTTTCGGCAGAAAGTTGACCACTTACTGTCAAGTAAGCCATTTTCCCAAAAAAATCTTCACTTGCATCGTCAAAATTTTTTTTCAAAGTTGTTACGCGAAACATTTCGCCCGCGCCTTCACAATCACTTGTTGTAATAATTGGCGTATTGACGTAAATAAAATCGTTTTCACTAAAAAATTTATGAATTGCAATTGCGGCGAGCGAACGTATTTTGAAAACTGCCAAAAAAGTATTTGTACGCGGACGAAGATGTGCTATTGTACGCAAAAATTCTAGTGAATGACGCTTTTTTTGCAATGGAAAATTTTCTGCTGCTTCATTTTCAATTTTAATTTTTTTTGCGTGTATTTCAAACGATTGTTTTTGGCCAAAACTTTCCGTAACCTCACCGCTAATTATAATACTTGAGCCAATTCCAAGTTTTGAAATAGCTTCATAATTTTCAAGTTCATTGTCAAAAACAATTTGTATACATTTAAAACAACTTCCGTCATTTAGTTCGATAAAGCTAACATTTTTTGAATTGCGCAAAGTTTTTATCCAACCGCCTAAAACAACTTCGCTGCCAAGATATTTTTTATTTTCGTCAAATATTTCTTTTACTGTAATCATAAAAATCCTCCACTTAAATTTTTAGTAACAAAATAATAATTGAAGTTAAATTCAAACAAACATTTATCAAAAATAAATAGCGTACAACTTGATTCGTATTCATTCCTGATGCTAACAGTCGATAATGAATTTGTGTCGCATCAGGTTTGTAAAAAGGTTTATGCTGCAAAAATCGTTTTATTACCACAAAAATATTATCGAAAATTGGTACACCTAATGCCAAAATTGGAATGAATACCGAAATCACCGTTGCTTGTTTAAATGCACCATAAAGTGAAATCACGGCAAGCATGTATCCCAAAAAAGTTGCACCTGAATCACCCATAAATATTTTTGCTGGATGAAGATTGTATTTCAAAAATCCTAGCACTGTTCCGATTAATAAAACTGAAATCATTGCGGGAATCGGTTGATTTTTATAAATTGCAACTATAAATAATGTAACGGAAGATATACATGAAAAACCGCCGGCTAATCCATCTAAGCCGTCAGAAAAATTCATGACAGTTATAACGCCGAATACCCATAAGATTGTCAAAATAAATTGCAAATAATTTGGGAAGAGGCAATAAGTATTATTAAATGGATTCATAAATCCTGTGAATCTTATTCCAACTGAATACAAAATAATTGCGGCGGTAACTTGAATTATAACGCGTGGCATTATTCCGAATTCAAGTCCTTTTGTTTTATAGCAATCATCAATGATACCGATTGAGATAACTAACAAACTTCCAATTAAAATTGCAATATGTTTAGGATTATTAAGACCGACAAATAAAATGAAATTGATAGCAAAACTTATATACATAGCTAGTCCACCAATAAGTGGGACAGGTTTCTCATGCATTTTACGTTTAGTAGGCCTATCAACAAAATTATTTTTTAGTGCGAAATTAATTAATGGAGGCGTTATTAGGTAAACGATTAGGAAAGACGTTAAGATAGGTAAAAGAAATTTCATTAAGAATCACCGCTCCGAAAAATTTAAATTTTACAATATACTAGCATAATCAAATGCAATATTCAATAAAAAAAGACAAAAATTTTTCAGCTATTACTTTTAATATTTTTTACCATGAATAAAAAAAATATAATCAAGAAATTTCTTGACAGTATTTTTCTAAGAGAATAAAATAAAAAATGGTCCAAGTTACTGAAAATCATTTATGCCGAAAAAAAATTAAGGAGGTGAATGAATGGGAAAATTTTTTACCGTTTTTACTGCTATCATTACTTTCATTTTAGGTATTTTATATAATAAACATTGTGAGAAAAAGAAAACTGATATTGCTAAAAATTCCGCTGAAAATATTATTAAAGATGCTCAGGAAAAATTAAATTATGCAGAGAGTGAGGCAATTAATATTCGTAACAATGCGGAAACTCGTAAAAAAGAAATATTACTCGATGCGAAAGAACAAGCTATTAAAATTAAAGATGATGCTGAAAAAGAAATCCGTACCCAAAAATTAGATATCCAACAACGTGAAACTCGTTTATTAAAAAAAGAAGAAAAACTTGAGAAAAAAAATGAGACACTTGAAAAAAAAGAAAATCTTTTAGATGAAAAATCAGAAGCTTTAGAATTAAAAGCAATTGATTTGGATAAACTAATTGAGCGGCAAAATAAAGAATTACAGAAAATTTCCGGTCTAAATCGTGAACAGGCTAAAGAAATTATTTTAAATAAGATAAAAGAAGAAACTACTGCCGATGCCGCTAATATTATTAAAGATATCGAAACAAATGCTAAGGCGGAAGCTGATAAGCGTGTTACAAATATTTTAACTAATGCAATGCAACGTTGTAATATTGACCACGTAACGGAAACTACTGTTTCTGTTGTTGAACTGCCAAATGAAGATTTAAAAGGTAAAATTATCGGCCGTGAGGGTAGAAATATTCGTTTGTTTGAATCACTTACCGGTGTTGATTTAATTATTGACGATACGCCTGAATCAATTGTTTTATCCGCATTTAATCCGATACGTCGTGAAGTTGCACGATTAGCACTAGAAAAATTAATAGCTGACGGACGGATTCATTCTGCAAGAATTGAGGAAGTTGTTACGAAATCGCAAAAAGAACTTGAGAATACTATATTTGAGGAAGGCGAGGCCGCAACATATGAAACAGGCGTCCAAAATTTACATCAAGAAATAATAAAACTTTTAGGCAAAATGAAATACAGAACAAGTTACGGACAAAATGCACTAAAGCATTCGATAGAAGTTTCATTATTATGTGGATTGATTGCAAGCGAATTGAACGTAGATATTTCATTGGCGAAACGTGCCGGACTTTTACATGATATAGGCAAAGCGGTTGACCATGAGATAGAAGGTTCACATATTTCTATCGGCGTTTCGATTTGTAAAAAATATCATGAATCGGATATCGTTATCAATGCTGTTGAGGCACATCATGGTGAAGTTGAGCCAAAAAATATTATTGCGGTTATCGTTCAAGTAGCGGATGCAATTTCTGCTGCGAGACCAGGTGCACGCCGTGAAACTTTAGAATCTTATATAAAACGTTTGGAGAATCTGGAGAAAATATCGGATTCATTCAGTGGTGTTGAAAAATCTTTTGCGATACATGCGGGCCGTGAACTTCGCATTATTGTTATTCCAGATATTGTGGATGATAAAAAACTACCGCTTTTGGCAAGAGACATTGCTAAAAAAATTGAGAATGAATTAGAATATTCGGGACAGATTAAGGTTAATATTATTCGTGAAACTCGCGCTATTGTATATGCTAATTAATTTTCACTTGACAATTTTTTCTTTTCGTGATATTATAAAAATGCAGTATGTTGATATCTATTGTTTATTTTTTTAGGAGGATTTATTTAATGAAAGTTGGTACTGTTAAGTGGTTTAATGCGGAAAAAGGATTTGGATTTATTTCCGTTCCTGGCGAAGATGATGTATTTGTTCACTTTTCCGCGATTAACTCTGAAGGATATAAAACTTTAGAAGAAGGCCAAAAGGTTGAATTTGAGATAGTAAACGGAGCTAAAGGTTTACAAGCTGCAAATGTTACCCCAGTTGCTTAATTTTTAATCCCTCATTTATGAGGGATTTTTTTTACACTTTTTCTTGTCAATTAATGCATTATTTTGTATAATATAAAAAAAGTGTTGGAGAACAATCATGATAGCTAAAATTTTAAGCGGTGCATTAATTGGTATTGAAGGTTATATTGTTAATGTTGAAGTCGATATTAGTCAGGGTTTGCCCGGAATTGATATTGTTGGTTTGCCGGACTCAGCTGTTAAAGAATCTAAAGAACGCGTGCGAACTGCATTAAAAAATGCAAAGCATGCGTTACCTGCAAGAAGAATAACGATAAATCTTGCACCGGCTGATATCCGTAAAGAAGGTCCAGCTTTTGATTTACCAATTGCTGTTGGAATTTTGGTTTGTATGGGTATTATTGACGGTGAAAAAATTGCTGATACTTTTATAATTGGTGAACTTTCGCTTGACGGAACAATTCGTCATGTAAATGGAATTTTACCGATGATTTATAGTGCGTTTAAAAATAATATTAAAAAGTGTATTGTTCCTTTTGCAAATGCTGAAGAAGCAGCTATTGTTGAAGGAATTGAAGTTGTTGCTGTGAAAAATTTGGAAGAATTGTTATCACATTTTAATTTCCAACCTTTATCTCCAATAAAAATTAATGTCAATAGTATTTTTCAACATACATCTGAATTATTTGACTTAGATTTTGCAGATGTTAAAGGTCAAGAAAACGTTAAGCGTGCAATAGAAATTGCAGCTGCCGGTAATCATAATATTTTGATGATTGGACCGCCGGGTTCAGGTAAAACAATGATTGCAAAAAGATTGCCGGGAATATTACCGGATTTAACGTTTGAAGAATCTGTTGATGTAACGAAAATTTATAGTGTTGCAGGATTGTTGACGAGTAAAAATATTTTAATTGTGCGTCGGCCATTTCGTTCGCCGCATCATACAATTTCTTATTCAGCATTAACCGGTGGTGGAAGAATTCCGAAACCTGGAGAAATAAGTTTGGCACACAATGGAGTTTTATTTTTGGATGAATTGCCGGAATTTCATAAGAATGTTTTGGAAGTGATGCGTCAGCCGTTGGAAGACAAATATATTACAATTTCGCGCGTAAACGGGACAATTACTTATCCGGCGAATTTTATGATGGTTGCGTCAATGAATCCGTGTCCGTGCGGATATTATGGCTCAAGTACAAAATGTAATTGTACGTCAGGTGAAATTAGCAGATATTTGAATAAAATTTCTGGGCCAATGCTTGATAGAATTGACATACAAGTTGAAGCGGCAGCGGTTGATTATAAAGATTTGAGTAGCGTAAAGAAATCGGAAACTTCGTTGCAAATAAAGCAAAGAGTGATTCAAGCGCAAGAGATACAGGCGCAGCGTTACAAAAATTTGAAAGTAAAATTTAATTCACAGCTTTCGGCTGCGCAAATTGAACAATATTGTCAAATTGATGAACAAGGCCAAAATATTTTACGTCAAGCTTTTAACAGTTTAAATTTGAGCGCGCGTGCGTATAACAAAATTTTAAAGGTCGCGCGTACGATTGCTGATTTGGATTTTGCACAAAATATTTTACCGCAGCATATTGCGGAAGCAGTACAGTACAGAAATTTAGACAGAAAATATTGGAATTAATAATTTTTGCCGTATGCGTGGCAAAATTTTTTTATATAAAATTTAGTGAGGCCGATATGAAAAATTTCAAACAGGTTGCGATTTATACCGATAAACTTGAGAGTGTTTTTTGTAATTTATGTGGCGTCGAAATTAAAAAAAATCGATTCGGTTATTTCGATGATTATTTGAGCGTAAATAAAACTTGGGATTATACTTCAAATTTTGACGGCTTGACGCATTCTTTTGATTTATGCCAAAATTGCTGTAAAAATTTAATTGCTCAAATGAAAATTAAACCCGGTGATTCTCATGATTAATGATGTAAATTTAGAAATTGTTGCGGGAAATTCATCGCAGTTTCCAAAAAATAATTTGCCACAATTTGTTTTTGTCGGCAAATCTAATGTCGGTAAATCTTCATTGATTAATGCAATGCTCAATCGAAAATCTTTGGCGCGCACAAGTAATTCACCCGGAAAAACTCGTACCATCAATTTTTATAATGTCGACGATAAATTATATTTTGTTGATTTGCCGGGATATGGCTATGCGCGTGCGGCAAAGTCCGAAATTCAAAAATGGAACAAACTTATTGAAAAATATTTTGACAATAATAATTGTCTTCGTTTAATTTTACTATTAATTGATATTCGACACTCACCTGGGCAAAATGATAAATTGATGTATGATTGGCTGAAATTTTATAACTTTGAAACGGTTATTGTTGCGACTAAAGCCGACAAAATTAAGTCAAACCAATTCGAAATTAATACAAATGAAATTAAAAAAAAATTAAATGCCAACGAAATTATTTTACCGTTTTCTAGTCAAACAAAATTTAATCGTGATAAACTTTGGGAAATAATAAAAGAGAAGGGATAGTATGAATTTTGAACTTATATCGAAATTTTTACCGACTGGCGATCAACCTCAAGCTATTGAGAAATTGACAGACGGTTTTTTGCATGGTGAAAAATTTCAGACATTAATGGGTGTAACTGGTTCCGGAAAAACTTTTACGATGGCAAATATTATTCAAAAATTAAATCGCCCAACGCTTGTTATTGCACACAACAAAACTTTAGCAGCACAATTATATAGTGAGTTCAAAGAATTTTTTCCGCATAACGCCGTAGAGTATTTTGTTTCTTATTATGATTATTATCAGCCTGAAGTTTATTTGCCTGCAACAGACACCTATATTGAAAAAGATTCGGCTATTAATGATGAGATTGATAAGCTTCGTTATTCCGCAACGGCTTCATTATTTGACCGGCGTGATGTAATTGTTGTCGCTAGTGTTTCTTGCATCTATGGATTAGGTGACCCTGATGAATATAACGGTATGATTCTTTCATTAAAGCCGGGGTTAATTATTGACCGTGAAAAAATTTTACAACGTTTAGTTGAGTTGCAATACAACAGAAATGATTACGAATTTAAGCGTGGAACTTTTCGAGTGCGTGGCGATGTTGTGGAAATTTTTCCGCCTTATTCATCTGAATTTGCATTGCGTGTAGAAATGTTTGGCGATGAAATTGAAAGAATTTTAGAATTTCAACCTATCAATGGAAAAATTATTGGTAAAAGAAATTATACAGCTATTATGCCGGCATCACATTATGTTGCGTCGAAAGAAAAGTTGGATTTCGCAATTAAAAATATAAAAAAAGAATTGCGTGAGCATGTAAAATTTTTGCGTGAAAATGATAAATTAATTGAGGCGCAACGAATTGAACAGCGAACAAATTATGATATCGAAATGATAAAAGAAGTTGGATTTTGCAGTGGCATCGAAAATTATTCACGTCATATTGATAATCGGCCGGAAGGTAGTGCGCCAAGCACATTATTTGATTATTTTCCGGAAGATTTTTTTTTGATTATTGACGAATCACACGTAACAATTCCGCAAATTAATGCGATGTATAAAGGTGATTTGTCACGTAAAAATACTTTGATTGATTATGGTTTTCGATTGCCATCGGCGCGTGATAATCGCCCGCTAAAATTTTCAGAATTTGAAAGCAAAATTAATCAATTACTTTTTGTTTCGGCAACGCCCGCAAATTATGAGCGTGAAAAATCGTCGCACATAGTTGAGCAAATAATTCGTCCGACAGGATTATTAGACCCTGAAATTTTTATTCATGGAACAGCAAGTCAAATTGACAATTTAATTGAGCAAATAAATCTTACAACAGTAAACAATGAAAAAGTTTTGGTGACGACGCTTACAAAAAAAATGGCAGAAAATTTAACTGATTATTTAAATGAAAATTCGATACGTGTAAAATATTTGCATTCGGATATCGATACGCTTGAGCGCGTGAAAATAATTCATGATTTGCGGACAAATGTTTTTGATGTGATTGTCGGAATAAATTTACTTCGTGAGGGTCTTGATATCCCAGAAGTCTCACTTATCGCAATTTTAGATGCGGATAAAGAAGGATTTTTGCGTTCGGAAACTTCGCTCATTCAAACTATTGGGCGAGCCGCACGAAATGTTCATGGTCGAATAATTATGTACGCTGATACGATTACGAAATCGATGCAAAAAGCAATTGACGAAACGCAGCGTCGTCGTAGTATTCAAGAAAAATATAACAAAGAGCACAATATTACGCCGCAAACTATAAAAAAAGATGTGCGTGAAATAATTCAAGCAACTGAAAAAATTGAAGAAAATGTTGAGAAGCCGAACAAATTTATGAGTAAAAAAGAAGTTGACAAAAAAATTGCGGCACTTACAAAAAAAATGGAAAAATTATCGCTTGAATTGAATTTTGAAGAAGCAATTATGTACCGTGATGAGATAGATGAATTGAAAAAAATTTTTGGCTAATTTTAAAGCAATGGTGCAAATAATCTTGAAATTGATTCTTTTATTTTAGTGAAATTTGAGCGCTGTAAGTAATCTTCATAAAAAATTTGCTTGCAATCATTTAAATCATCTATGAAAATTTTTTCAAACTTTTCAGTTGTATTTTTGTCATAAATAAAGGAATTAATTTCAAAATTTAATTTAAAGCTACGAATATCCATGTTTGCACTACCGACGGATGAAATTTTTCCATCAATTAAAATTAATTTGCTGTGGACAAATCCTTTTTTGTACTCATAACATTTTGCGCCAGCTTCAAGTAATTCGCCAATGTATGATAAATTTGCCCATTTCACAAAAGGATGGTCGGGTTTTGACGGTATAATTATTTTTACGTCAATTCCAGAAATCGCTGCGATTTTCAACGCATTTATTACGCTTTCTTCCGGAATAAAGTAAGGAGTTTGGATATAAATTGAAGTTTCAGCCTCGTTTATCATTTTGAAATAGTTGTATTCGATGGCTGGATGATGTGTATCGGGACCGCTGCTGACAATTTGCATGCTTGTGCAGTCAACAGTTTCAAGTTTTGGAAAATATTTTTCTTCCAATTCAATTTTATTATTGTCGGCAAAATTCCAATCCATAATAAAACGTAGTTCGAGTTGTTTAACGGCATCGCCAAAAATTTTTATATGAATATCGCGCCAAAATCCAAATTTTTTTGATTTACCCAAATATTCGTCACCAATATTAATTCCGCCGACGTAGCCGATTTTTCCGTCAATAACACAAATTTTTCGATGATTGCGGAAATTCGCACGAAAAAAACGTGGTGGTAAAAATGAAACCACTTGTCCACCAGCTTTTATTAAATTATCGAAGAAATGTTTTGAGGTTCGAATTGAGCCCATGCCGTCAAAAAGTAATTTGACTTCTACGCCCTCATTAACTTTTTTAACGAGTATGTTAGCAATTTTTTTACCTAATTCATCATCGTGAAAAATATAATATTGAAGATGAATGAAATTTTGTGCGTTTTCAATATCTTCGATGAGTGAGTTAAATTTTTCAACGCCGTCGTAAAACAAATTTAATTTATTATTTAATGTAATAGGATTTTTACCGAGCCGATAGTTCATATAAACCATATCGCTGAAATGTTCATAGCCCGGAATTTGTAAAATATTATCCTTGTTTTTCAAAATATTTTGTTGTTCTAAAAAATAATTTCCTTCGTCAAACATACTTAAATATTTTTCATATAAGTTGTCATCAAATTTTGATTTAAGCATAAATATTTTATGTTTTCGTGCTTCGAGTCCAAATAATAGATATAAAATGAAGCCGAAATACGGCAATATGTTTAATATAATTATCCATGCCCATGTTACTACTGGGCTTTTTCGCTCAAAAAATATTATTAAAATCGTAAAAATTATGTTCAGTATAAAAAATATTTGTAGTAAAAGTGATACCGCTTCGCTTAGCATACTTTATTCCTCCTATTTTTTTTCATTCAATCTTAGCATATGTTGAATATAAAAAACAAATTTGCTAAAATAATAAAAAATTGAAAGGATGAAAGCTATGACTCTTGGCGATATTTTCTTTATCATTTTTATTGTTCTCGCTATTATTTTTACCGCTCTTTATTTTTTAAATAGGTGGGCTATTAAAAAATATGGCTCTCAACAAGATATAATTGAAAAATCTAAAATGTCCGTTAATATTTTTGTTATCGATAAAAAAAAAATGCGTATTAATGACGCAAATTTCCCTAAAGCTATCTATTCCTCTATCCCGAAATTCTATAAGTTTTTAAAATTACCTATCGTTAAAGCTAAAGTCGGTAATAAAATTATGAATCTTATCTGCGATAAAAAAGTTTTTAAATCTATCGATGTTAAAAAAAATTGTAAGGTCGAATTGGTCGGTATCTATATCATCTCTCTCGTTAAAAAATTAAAATAATATTGTTACAAGATGAAAATCTTGAACAATATTTTTTTTATTCTAAATAGTGTATAATAATTATGTTAGCTCAATATAAAAATTTTATTGCAAAAATAATTTACCATTGATATTATTTTATGCAGATAATTTTAAAATTTTGGAGGAATTTTATGATATCTTATTGGAAAATTTTTTTTGATTTTATTGGCGGGCTCGGTTTGCTTTTGTACGGTATGTATATTATGGCGGATGGCTTACAAAAAATCGCTGGCTCCAAAATGAAAAAACTCCTCGAAATTTTAACTCGTAATAAATTAATGAGTGTTATTGTCGGCGCATTCGTTACCGGTTTGATTCACAGCAGTGCTGCCGTTACTGTTATGATTGTTGGTTTCGTAAATGCCGGTCTAATGGATTTAACTCAATCTGTTGGAATTATTATGGGGGCAAATGTTGGGACAACTGTAACAAGTTGGCTCATATCAAGTGTGGAATGGTTAGAAATTTTAAGTCCGGCAAATATCGCACCAATTGCTATCGGTGTAGGCGCGGCAATGATTTTATTTACAAAAAAAGAAAAAATTTGTAACATCGGAACTGTTACAGTTGGTTTTGGACTTTTATTTATTGGTATAAATTCGATGACGCAAGCTTGTTTACCATTAAGTCATTCACCGTATCTTAAGCAAGCTTTTTTGATTATGGGGAAAAATCCATTTCTCGGTTTGCTGGCTGGAACTTTGATAACAGCTGTTTTGCAGAGTAGTGCGGCATCAGTTGGAATTTTACAATCTCTTGCAATTTTAAATTTAGTGCCATGGAACAGCGCTGTTTATATAATTATGGGGCAAAATATCGGGACATGTTTTACGTCGTTATTGTCAAGTATCGGGACATCGAAAAATGCTAAAGCAACGGCTTATTTACATTTAATTTTTAATTTGTTTGGCAGCTTAATTTTTTCAGCTATCGCAATTTTATTTTTTACATATATAAATCCGCGAATAGGATTTGAATTTATAAATTTAACGCAAATAAGTATCGTG
This sequence comes from uncultured Clostridia bacterium, assembly GCA_947427385.1. Taxonomy (GTDB): domain Bacteria; phylum Bacillota; class Clostridia; order Lachnospirales; family CAMVHY01; genus CANEHT01. The sequence continues at coordinate 73,652 of CANEHT010000006.1, forward strand.
CATAGCGTATTTAACATTGCAACGACAATAATGCTTTACCCATTTAGTAATCAACTTATAAAAATAGCGCAATTTTTTGTACGTAATGTAAAAGATGATGAGAGCGAAGTTCCTGTTCATTTGGATGTAAGAATTCTTGAGAATCCGAACTTTGCAGTACAAAGTTGTGTAAAAGAAATAATACGTATGGGTTACATGGCACAAACAAATTTAAAAACGTCGATGGAAGCGTTATTAGAATTAAATGAGAAAAAAATTGAAAGTGTGCTAAAGCGTGAAAAACAAATCGATACGCTTAATAATGCGATTACGAAATATTTGATTAAAATTTGCAACACTGGTGTTAATCGCAAAGAAAATAAATTTTTGACGCGGCTTTTTCACACAGTGAGCGATATTGAAAGGATTGGCGACCATTGTGAAAATATTGCAGACGTTGCAAAATATATGATAGAAGAAGATTTAACATTTTCAGCCCAGCCAATACAAGAATTGACAGAAATATTTAACATGACAATTTTGTGTTATGACAGTAGTTTAAAGTCGCTTGAGAAAAATGACAAAATAATTGCAATGCAAACGGTAACACTGGAAAAAAATATAGACTCGCTCGAAAAAGAATTGCGTAATATCCACATTGAACGCCTTTCACATAATCAATACGATGCAAAATCACATGTCGCATTTCTTGACACAATTTCAAATTTGGAAAGAATATCTGACCATGCTTTAAACATTTCACAGCTTGTGCTAAAATATAAGCGCACTTCATAAATAAAATAATTTTTGGAGGTTTTGTTATGCTAAATAAAAAAACTATTGACGATTTGGACGTTCATGGTAAAAAAGTTTTGCTACGCTGTGATTTTAATGTTCCAATACAAGACGGCGAAATAACTGATACTAATCGTATTGTTGCAGCTTTGCCAACTATAAAAAAATTAATTGGCGATGGAGCAAAACTTATTTTGTGTTCACATCTTGGTAAGCCAAAAGGTCCTGACAAAAATTTTTCACTCGAACCAGTAGCGAAAAAATTGTCAGAGCTTTTGAACAAAAATATTTTTTTTGCTGACGATGATGAAGTTGTTGGTGAAAATGCAAAAAGAATTGTAAGTGAACTCAAAGATGGTGAAATAGTTTTATTGCAAAATACTCGTTTTCGTCCTGAGGAGACAAAAAATATTGACGAATTTTCAAAGCAGCTTGCATCACTCGCAGATATTTATGTAAATGATGCGTTTGGTTCGGCACATCGTGCGCATTGTTCAACAGTTGGTGTAACAAAATATATAAAAGAAACGGCTGTTGGCTATTTGATGCAAAAAGAAATAGAATTTTTGGGCAATGCGGTTAATAATCCAAAACGTCCGTTTGTAGCAATTCTTGGCGGGGCAAAAGTTTCTGACAAAATTAATGTTATAAATAATTTACTTGACAAAGTTGATAAATTAATTATTGGCGGTGGAATGGCTTATACTTTTTTGAAAGCACAAGGCTATGAAATTGGCCAATCATTGCTCGAGGAAGATAAATTGGATTATGCACGTGAAATGATGCAAAAAGCTAAAGACAAAAATGTTGAATTAATTTTACCTGTTGATATAGTTGTTGTTCAAGAATTTAAGAACGAAACGCCATATAAAACTGTTCCGATAGATAAAATTGAAAAAGATTGGATGGGCGTTGATATTGGTGAAGAAACTCGTGTGAATTTTACAATCGCATTGCAAGGTGCAAAAACTGTAATTTGGAATGGTCCAATGGGTGTGTTTGAGTTTAGGAATTTTGCACGAGGTACATTAGCTGTTGCAAATGCTTTGGCAGACTTAGATGCAACAACAATTATTGGTGGCGGAGATTCTGCTGCGGCTATAAATAAATTAGGTTTTAAAAATAAAATGACACATATTTCAACTGGTGGCGGTGCATCTTTAGAATTTTTAGAAGGTAAAGATTTGCCGGGTGTCGTTGCTATTCAAAATAAATAATAAGAAAGGAACTTTGGTTTAATCCAAAGTTCCTTTCTTTTAATTATTTATTATTGGTTTAATTCGTTGTTTAAAAGATGTTCGTTGTTTAAAAGCGGCTTATCATTGTAATTATTATCATTTGAATTTCCATTAACAAAATTATACAGCAAAGAATATTCCCTTGTGTTCATAAGATTTTTGTAATCATTAAGTTTTGGGATACGAATATTTAACTGTTCTTCAATTTCGCTTTTTTCATGCAATAAACGTTTTCCTTCATCTTTAAATGCAAAGATTTTTGAAACTGAATTTTTTGATTGTTCTTTAATATTTTGTTTTGCGCTTTCATTGAGAGCAATTTCTTCCTTTAATGTATTTAAGGTCTCATTTAAATGTTTTATATATATTTCTTCTCCTTCATGCAATAAACGTTTTTTTTCATTTTTAAATGCAAAAATTGTTGGAACTGATTTTTTTGATTGTTTTTGTTTTTCACTTTTATTTTCAATAGGCTCAAATTTATTTTTAATAGGCTCAAATTTATTTTTAATAGGCTCAAATTTATTTTTAATAGGCTCAAAT
>CANEHT010000007.1 GCA_947427385.1 uncultured Clostridia bacterium
TTTTTAATAGGCTCAAATTTATTTTTAATAGGCTCAAATTTATTTTTAATAGGCTTCACTAATTTAGTTCCAATAGGATCCAACTGTCGTAAAGCTATATTATGTTGATTGCAACGTTCAGTTATCTCTTTATTCTTTTCATCTAATTCACTGATAGAAATTTTATCATTTTCTATATTTTGTTTTTCTTTCTCTATTTTATTATTATTAAATTTTAGCGCTTTCTCAATTTCTTGCAGTGAACGATTTAATTCATCAACTTTTTTTGATAATTCATTTGCATTTTTTTCAATATCGGAATGCTTATTTCTTAATTGTTCTTTTAAATTTTTGATCTCATTTGAAATATTTTGGATTTCATTTGAAGCAGTTTGATATTGATTTTGCGTATTATAAAGATCATTTAAAATTTTGCTTTTCTGATTTATTTTATTTGATAGTTCATTAAAATACGTTTCAGAATTAGAAATTTGCGAATCTATTGCATCAATAGCTTTGTCATTCATGTTTAAAAATTTCTTTAAAGCATCTTTATATTGCTGAATAAAATTTTTAGAATCATTAATTTGATTTTCGTAATCAGTAATTTTTATACTAATTTCTTCATATTTTTTTTCAAAGTAGTCATTATATAATGTTTTTGTTTTAGCTGAAAAATCATTAAAGTAAAATTCGAATTTTTCAGCAGATGTAGATTCAACTAATTCCAAAATAGAATATCTAATTTCAATAATAGAATCTTTAATTTTAACATCTTCAATATCATTAAAATAAATACAACTTAATACTTTTAAATAACTTATAAAATTAGCTTTATAAGTTTCTGGAATAGATGCGTAAATAACAAAAAATTGTGAACAATATATTTTGCTTTCATTAATATTAAATTTTATACATATCTCATCTATGGTTTCGATAAATATATTAAAATCTTCTACGGGTAAAATAGATTTAAATGAATCTTTCAAATCAGTGTTATCTAAATTGTTATTAAGTGATTTCTTTAAATAATGAACGCTATTTTTAATAAAATTTATATATATCAAAATTTCACTTAAATATCTACTACTTTTTTTATCGTTAATGAAACACGAAATCATTAAAATTAGTTCATCTAAATCCTCAATATTATTTATGTTTAAGCTTCTATTTAATATACTAAAAGGATTTCTAAAAAATTCAGGATGAATTTTTCTTAATTCTGCTATACAAATATAGATTTTATTAAAATTTTTATCAATATTTTTATCTAAAAAAACACAAAAATTACTTGCATTCTTTGCATTAATTTCATTAACTAATAATAAATCTGAAAATTTATATTTTTGTATAAAAAAATATCTCAAGTAAGTATAACAATTTGAAAAAAAATTAAAAATTTCTAGTTCTTCATTTTGCCACCATCTTATTGATTGCAATTTTACTTGAAGTGAAGTTAAAAATGGAACAAAATTTCTTTCTTTAATTGCTTCTTCAAGATATAGTGATATAACTTCTTTATGTTTTTTAAATGATTTTACAAATTTTTTATCTCTGTAATAAAAATGTTCGATAGTTCCGCCATCTTTGATATTACAAATAATAATTTCATTATCTTTGTCAATTATAACTGGTTTAGAAAATAAATTAGAATTTGAAATAAATTGATTTATTTCTTGAATATTAATGTTTGAAGTTTGATTTGTTGTTGATGTTAAATAACTTTTAGCTAAAATTAGTTCATCAATAGGATTATTGCTTAAATTAAAATCTAAAGAATTTAATGAACAAGAAATATCATTAAGATTTTCCAAACTTGGATGGCATAAAGGATTTCTTTCAATTCTAAATCTTCTCCAATTAAAAATCCAACGTTTAAATAAATGTGGATAAACTTTTTCAAGCTCTAATAGAAATTTTTTAAGCTTTTGAAAATTCAAATCACGAATTAATTGCAAAAGTTCTAAATCAACCTTTTGTTTCTTATTAAAATCTTCTAATCTTACTTGCAATATTTTTTTTGTATTTTCTATATAATAAAAATCTTGTTCTTTTTCTTTTAGCCAATTTAAAAATCGAGTACTACTATAAATTGAATCATTTTTAATGGAATACCAAAATTTGTTTTTATCTTCTTCATCATAAAAATGTTTTTCAAGATAACAATCAAATTCATAATTATTATAAATATATTCAAGAAATTTTGGATCACAATTTACAAAAAAACCAAGTTTACCATCTTTACCAGAGTCTTGCAATTTTTCATGTAATACATAATCATCTTCATACGTTCCAACCCATACAGGATAATAATTATGATTGTGAACATAATCTATAAAAAAAATTCCCTTATGATTTATACAAATTTTAGTCAAATTTTTTTTTAAAGAAATTCCTTCAGAAAAACTTTTACAACCTGGTTGAGTTTTTAACCATTGATTAGTTTCGTTTAGCTCAAATTTATCATATAAATTTTCATCCAAAAAATTTTGTTCTTTTGATTTTAATCCTTTACGATAAAAATATATTTTATCTACATTTTCATTCCAATGAAGAAAATTATTTGTTTCTTCATCAAAATATTCTATTATTTCAATTTCTTCATTTCTTGCAGGCTCTGACATTTTTATTCACCTACACTCATAAAAAAAATTATTATTTACAACTTTATATTAATAATAACAAAAATGTTGCTTTTTATCAAGAGAAAAAAGCAACAAATAATAAAAGCACAAGACGGGATTCGAACCCGCGACCCTCGCCTTGGCAAGGCGATGCTCTACCACTGAGCCACTTGTGCGTAAAAAAGCGGATGATGGGAATCGAACCCACATAGCCAGCTTGGAAGGCTGGAGTTTTACCACTAAACTACATCCGCAAAAAAAAATAAATGTGCTCAGAGACGGAATTGAACCGCCGACACGAGGATTTTCAGTCCTCTGCTCTACCAACTGAGCTATCTGAGCCGATACGTTACTCAACTTTTTGAGTGTAACATAAGCAAAAAATAATGTCAAGCGATTTTCAAAAATTTTTTTTATCAATAAAAAAGTTCTTTTCAAAATAGATAAGAAAAGAACTTTAAATTAAAGTTTCTTGCTTAATCATATTTTCGATAAAAATTCCATAGCCACGAGTTGGCTCATTGACAAAAACATGAGTTATTGCACCAATTAATTTATTATCTTGAATAATAGGACTACCACTCATTCCTTGAATAATACCATTAGTTTTATTTAAAAGATTTTTGTCAGTGATACGGATAATCATACCTTTTGAGTCATCGTTACAAAATTTATTTACGTTTTCAACGTAAGCGTCATAATTTTTAATAATACCATCTTCAATATTTGAACGAATAAATGCACGGCCTTCATGTATTTCATTTTTACGAGCTATCGGCATTTTTTCATTAGGAATATTATTAGAAATCATAGTTAAATCGAGTGCGCCATAAATTCCACACTCATTATTTAATTTTACATCGCCAATTTTTTTCGTACATTTTATATTTCCTAAAATTTCACCGGGATTTCCTTTCTCACCTTTAACGACAGAAAGATTATCAGCTTTACGAATATCACCAGATTTTACAACCATTAATTGTTGAGTATCAATATCAGTAATACCATGACCGAGTGCGCCAAATTTATTTGTGATAGGATTGTAGTAAGTCATAGTACCAATACCTTGAGCGGAATCACGAACCCAAACGCCAATTTTATTTTTACCTTTTTCATTTTTAATTGGTTTTATATTTAAGTCGCTAATTTTATTATTATGTTTCACTTTAAGATTTAGGTAATCATTTTTCTCAACGGTATTAATTAAATCTTCTTTTGTATTTAGATTTTTCTCATTAGCAGCTAAAATTAAATCACCAGGTGATAATTTTTCAGCAGGTGAGAAATCACCATTGGTAGTTTTAATTTTTTCAGTACCGAGAACAATAATGCCGGAGGTATTGATACGTATACCGATAGTGATACCGCAAGGGATAACTTCGATATTATTATGATAATGCTGAGAGAAAACATCGTGGTCATTTAGAAATGCAACTTGTTCGTCAGCATTTATTAATTTTAAATTCAGGAGATTTGTAATAAAAATTATTATGAATAGGAGTAAGGGATTAAAATTTTTTTTCTCATACATTTTTTTCACTCCCATATAAAAAAATTTTTTACGTATATAAATTATCCGAAACGCTAAATGATTATACTGGCTAATAAAAACTAAAAGGGAAAAATCCGTATGATTAGTAATTGATTGTGGCGTATAATTCATTTATTATTAGGGAAATAGATAAGGAGTAAAAAAAATGAAAAAGATAGATATCAGTAATAAATATTTTAAAATAAGCTTTAGTATTTTTAGTGTAATAGCGGCGTCAATATTATTTGAGAAATTCTTAGGAAATATCGATTTTATTTTTGAGAAAATAATTTATGGAGTAAAATTTTCATTCGAAATTTTAGAGCCATTTATATTTGGATTTTTTATCGCATATTTTCTTAATCCAATAGTAATTTGGATTGAGGATAAAATTTTTACGCGTATGAGATATAAACGATTACTTTCAGTTATCACAACTTATATAATTTTTTTAGGCTCACTTATTTGGATATTTATTTATTTAGTGCCAGAAGTTGCTTTTAGTGTCAAGAAATTTATTTTAATTTTTCCGGATACCGTTAAAAATTTTAATAAGAATGGCTATGGATTTTTCTATCAGGTTTTAGATACTTATAATGCTACATTTAATAAAGATTATGATTTGCCAAATATTATGGAATTTATTGCGACTCCATTTATAAAAAGTGTTTTGTCATTACCACAAATGGCAGATAATATTTTGTCAAGAACATTTGAATTTGCATCGTCACTTTTAAATTTTATTTTGGGAATTGTAATTGCATTTTATTTGCTATGCGATAAGGAACGATTTTATTTAACACTAAAAAAATTAATTTATATAATTTGTGGCGCAGAAAATACTGAAAAAATTTTCTGTTCACTTAGTAATTACAATTTTGTTTTCCAAAAATTTATTATCGGTAAAACAATTGATTCAATAATTATCGCTTTATTATTTTTTATCATCGGACGCTTTATCAAAATTCCGTATCTGATACTTTTAAGCTTGATAATCGGAATAAGTAATATGATTCCATATTTCGGACCGTTTATCGGCGCAATTCCCGTAGTTTTTATCGTATTGTTAAATAATTCAGTGCTAGCATTTTGGGTTGCCGTGATTATTTTTATTTTGCAACAATTTGATGGAATAATATTGGGCCCAAAAATTTTGGGAAACTCAACCGGATTAAAACCGCTAGAAGTTATTTTTGCAATAATTATTGGTGGAGCAATGTTTGGAGTAGTAGGAATGTTTTTTGGCGTACCGGTATTTGCGGTGATATTGAAAATTTTGCGTGACTTATTGAATAAAAAATATGAAGAGGCGAAAGGGAATGGACAATCCGCAATCGGCGAACAAATTCATTTTTAGTTTATTACTTTATCAAATTTTTATAAGTGTGATATTAAATGGCTTACCGAAATCAGAATATAGTTTTGTTTATTTCCCATTAATTTCATTATTTATACCGATTGTGATTTATTTTTTTAGTGCGCGGCAAAAAATTTCGCAAGTTTTACTGATAAAAAAAATCAGCAAAAAAAATTTATGTTTGCTGATATTATTTGCATTTTCGATACAACCAGTGATGGAAATTTTTTCAATGTTGTCAGCAATTTTTGCAAAAAATCCGACACAAAATTTAACTGCGATATTAGAGACAAAACCATTATGGCTGATAATTTTTTCGATGGCAATTATGCCGGCAATATTTGAGGAAACAATTTTTCGCGGAATAATATTGTCGGGATATCGAAATGTAAATCGGAGGCTTGCATTTTTTTTGAACGGATTAATTTTTGCGGCAATACATCTTAATTTTCAGCAATTTTTATATGCAATGATGATGGGAATAATATTTAGCATTTTAGTTTTTTATACGCAATCAATTTTTTCGTCGATACTCGTACATTTTATTTTTAATGCAACTCAATTAATATTTGCATTTTACAAACTTGAATTTAGAAATATTTTTATTTTTGGGATGATTTTTGCGCCAATTTCATTTTTTTTATTTCGCGCTATTATAAAAAATTGTACGATTGAGATGAGTGAAAATGAGGAAGGTGAAAAAATTTTGACATTGCCACTTGTTTTATATTTTGCTTTTGCTTTTTATATTATGTATTTCAATTAAAGGAGAACAAAATGAAATTTATTAACGAATTTAAAAATAATGACCGCATTATCGAACATTTTTTGTGCGCACAAAAACAATTGATGAAAACTAAAACAGGTAAAAATTATTTTTCATTGACCCTACAAGATAAAACGGCAACTATAAATGCAAAGGTTTGGGATATAAATTATAATATCCAAGAATTTGAACAGGGCGATTTTATAAAAATTGATGCACTTGTCCAAGTCTTTAACGATGAATTACAATTGAATGTTTCAAAGTTGCGTAAAAGTGAAATTGGCGAATATGATTTAAAAAATTATGTGCCTGCTACGTCAAAAAATGTTGACTCTCTTAAAAATGAGTTACAAAAATTTATTTCTTCAGTTGAAAATAATTTTTTATTGGCACTTTTAAAAAGTTTTTTTGACGATGAGGAAATGCTTGAAAAATTTTGTACACATTCTGCCGGAAAATCTATGCATCATAGTTATGTGGGCGGACTTTTGGAACATACGATTTCGGTGACACAAATTTGTGATTTTATGAGTGCGCGCACAAAATTATCCAATCGTGATATTTTGATAACGGTGGGACTTTTGCATGATATCGGGAAAATTTATGAGCTTTCAGATTTTCCCAAAAATGATTATACGTATGACGGCGAGCTACTTGGCCATATTATTATCGGTTCAGATTTAATCAGCAAAAAAATTTTACAGATAGAAAATTTTCCAAACGATTTGCGCAGTCAAATTATTCATTGTATTTTGTCGCATCATGGTGAATATGAATTTGGTTCACCAAAATTACCGCGTTCAATTGAAGCGATAATTTTACATTTTGCAGATAATTTAGATGCAAAAACAAAAATGTTTGAGGAAATAGTTGAGGCCGATAGTTTAAATTCGAATTGGACAAATTACAATAAATTATTTGCGCGAAGATTATTGAAGCCAAATGTATAATGATAGCGAAAAAATATCGGCCGGCGAAATAAATAAATTTACGTGTTGCCCATATCAATGGTATTATGAAAGATTGTATGGCCGCAAATTTATTTTGGAAGAACTGAAGAAGACAAATCCGAATTATGTAGCGGCGGCAAAAAATAAATTTTCGCGTGGCAATCGTTTTCATAAATATTTTCGAATGAAGTATAAATTGCGGCGATTTATATGGATTATTATTTTGACCGCGATAATTCTTTTTGGAGTTTGCTATGTTAATTATCTTGGCATTGATAATTTTTTGGAAAATATTTTTTACAGGTAAAATAAAAAAGCAAAGTGTACGTTTTCCAACTTGGCCTTATAAATTAATTTATTCGGACGAAAAAAATTTTACTGCCGGCTCAAAAATTTTACTGAGCCAAAAATATAATTTGTCAGGAAAACCTGATTTGATTTATCAAAATATCTTTACGAAAAATTTAATTGTGATTGAACTTAAAAGTAGTAAGCGCGGCAATAAAAAAAATTTACGCAGCGGTGATTTTTTACAGCTCGTATCTTATTTCATTATTGTTGAAGATTGTTTTCAGATAAAACCGCGCCGCGGCTATTTGATTTATTCTGATTGTATGTTTCGCGTGCTGAATAAAAAAAAATTTCGTATGCAAGTTTTTGATTCATTGAAAAAAATGCGTGCAATGCTGAAAAATTCAAATCTCGAGCATAAAAAAAATTTAGCCGTTTGCAAAAATTGTATTTGTTATAATTCGGTTTGCGACAAATAAAGGAGTGATTCGTGTGCATAATTTTTATAAAATTGGGGCCACTTGTCCAATAATAAAACTTACTGATTGTGAATATAATGCAAACGAAATTTACAAATTAATTACAAGTGCACAAAAATTAAACATTATTGTTTTCCCTGAACTTTGTATGACAGGTGCGACATGTCTCGATTTATTTAAGCAAAATGATTTGATAAATAGTGTACGTGAAAATTTTCACAAGCTTTTGAAAAAACTTTCTGACACAAAAATTTTGTATGTGATTGGTTTACCAGTGAAAATTGAAAATAGATTGTTTAATTGTGCTGCGGTTTGCCAAGGTGAAAATATTATCGGTCTCGTTCCGAAAATAAATTTATCGGATACGGATAAAAGATATTTTAGTGCGGGCAAAAAAAATTTTATTACGCAAGTAAATAATATTTGGTTTGGTGATTTAACTTTTTGCGTTAATAATAAATTTACAATGAAAATAAATTTTGGCACGGATTTTTCAAATGATGCCGACATAAATTTAAATCTTGCGGCGACACCAATTCAATTAGATGATGATTTTGACGAAACAATTATAAAAGCTATGTGCATAAAAAATAAAAATGCGTGTGTTTTTATTAATAGTGGATATGGTGAATCAACGACAGATTTTGTTTATAGCGGTAACGGATTTATATATGAACGTGAAAAAAAAATAGCGGCAACCGAAAAATATTCGATGAACGCACAATTAATTTATAACGATATTGACATCGATGTTATAGCAACGCCACAAAAAAATATTTTTGAGCAAACAATAAAAATAAATTTGGAAGAGTCAAATGAAATTACGCGTAATTTTCCTCTTAATCCATTCTTAATTGATAAAAATCCGGCAGAAATTTTATTTGCATTACGTAATGCAATTGCGACACGATTTAAAAAATCTGGTTGTGAAAAAATGATAATAGGTGTTTCGGGCGGTGTCGATTCAACTTTAACTTTACTTAATGCAGTTTTTGTTTGTGATTACTTAAAAATTTCTCGCGAAAATATTTTGGCGGTAACAATGCCGGGATTTGGAACTACCAATCAAACTTTTTCTAATGCCGCATTTTTGTTAAAAAATTTGAACGTTTCACCAAAAGTTATTTCTATCAAAGAATCTTGTCTGAAACACTTCGAAGATATTGGGCACGATATAAAAAATATCAATACAACTTTTGAGAATGTGCAAGTTCGTGAGCGCACACAAATTTTATTTGATTTGGGAAATGAATTTAATGGAATTGTTTTGGGGACGGGCGATATGAGTGAGGAAGCACTCGGCTTCTCAACTTATAATGGCGATCATATTTCAAATTATAATCCTAATGCAAATTTGCCAAAAACAATTATTTGTGAGCTACTGCGTTTTATCGCAAATCAAAAATATTTTTCGAATGAAATAAATTTGTGTTTGAAAAATATTTTGCAGACACCAATTAGCCCTGAACTTTTACCCATTGATAAAAATGGTGAAACTTCGCAGCATACCGAAAATATTGTTGGACCGTATGAACTTATCGATTTTTTTATTTATTATCTGTTGAAATATGGCTTTACAAAACAAAAAATTATATTTATGGCGCAAAAAACATTTGAAAATTATTCATTAGTGCAAATTGAAAAATATTTTGATGAATTTTATCGGCGATTTATAAAACAGCAATTTAAACGTTCGTGTGCAACTGATAGCCCACAAATTTTTAGTTTTGGATTTTCACCACGTAATTCATTTTTAATGCCTTCAGATATTTAAAATAAAAAAGTTTTCATTTCGATTTTTAGTCAAATGAAAACTTTTTTATTTTGTTTTTATTATTAGCTTCGTCCTGGTGATTGTTGATTGTCATATTGTTCTGAATGTGGCATTGGTATTGATGCTTCTGGTATTTGTAATGTCGCTGGTTCATAGTTGTCTGTAAATTCTTCTTCTTGTTCTACAGTTGTTTGTGTATTTTGTGGCGGCTCACCAATTTTATTTGTTGACAAAAGTTTTTTTTCGTTACTTTCCTTAAAATAATCCATTAATATATCAGAAGTAATTTCCCCATTTTTGTCTTCTGAAAATAAAATTTTAAAATCACGTATAGCAAATATTAAAGAAGTTAATGTTACAAAACCACATATACCTATTGTCAAACCAAAACCAATTGGTCCTAAAGTTAAACCTGATAAAACATAAATCATTATTAAAAGTGAAAGTAAAGATACAGATGCTTGTGCAACTGGATTAAAAAAGTAGTAAAGTCCAGCTTGAAAATAATTAGGTTCAATATCATCATAATTAACTTTTTTATACAAATGACTTAAATTGTATTTACAGCCGTTACTTTCTTTAAATTTGTTTTTTATATATTCTACTTGATTACAGTCAAAAAAGATATAATTGTTCAAATATTCCGCGAGCATATAAAGAATAGCTGGATCTTGTATTAAATAAAACGATTTTTGTATTTTTAATCTCATTCGTGGTGTGTCATAATTTTTGTTTGCATTTATTCGATTAGATAGCCCAATATTTTTTAAAAACTCATTTTCATTAAATTCATTTTTTATAAAAATTAATAAAGATGTTAAATTTTCGTTTTTAAATGATTGATAATCATTAGAAATTTCATTTGAAAGACGATTATTAAAATCATATTTTGTAACAAGGAACAATAAAGTTAGACGTTTTTCATTTGAATTTGAATTTGAATATAAATCGTCATAAAAATTACCATATTGGGAATTAGTTTTAAGAACATTATACGTATCACGAATTATTTCAAGGATATCAGAAAAATTTTTAGCTTGCAAAAAATTATTTAATTTTTCCTTGTAATTAGTTAAAACATTTATTCTTCTTCCTAAATAGCTAAATTGATGTGATACAATCTCACTTAATTTATTTAATTTTTCATATTTATCGCTTGAATCTTCTAATTCTAAACTCAGTTCTTCTTGAGTAATATATTCATATAATTTCTTTAAGAGTTCAAATAAAGTATTAACTTTTTTATCGAAACTGTTACATGACTTAAATAATTTATTAATTTCATCGTCATATGAATATTCTGATGCAATAAAAAGATTTGAATCATAATCATCTGAGTCATCTGAGTTATCAAAATCATTTGTTTGGGTTAAATTTGAAGAAGTTAAACCATTCTTTTCTAACCTTAATTTATTAAGCGCTGCATTGAAGATATTCAAATTGATTCTTTGCTGAGAAAGATTATTTCCATTTATCATATTTAATTTTTCAATTTTTTTATTTAAGGCATTAATATCTAATTCTGTAAAATTTTTTATATCCGATTCTAAAATATCATTAATATTATAAGGATTTCGTAAAAAATCTTTATTGAAAGCTTTTATTTTCCCCCATAATTGCTTTTTTGGAATTTCAGCATTTTTCAGGTCACTTTTTGATAAATTCCACAATTCTTCAATTATATCATCAGCTGAACTTGTAATTGACGGCATCATTATTAATCATCTCCTTACTACTTACAAACATATATTAATTATAACATAATTGTTTTTATAATATCAGTATAAGAAAATGAGTTCTGATTTATACAGAACTCATTTTTTTAATAATGCTCGAAACCGGAATCGAACCGGTACGGGATTTAACTCCCGCAGGATTTTAAGTCCTGTGCGTCTACCAATTCCGCCACTCGAGCTAAAAGTGGGAGAGGAAGGATTCGAACCTTCGAAAGCAATGCTAACAGATTTACAGTCTGCCCCCTTTGACCGCTCGGGAACTCTCCCACATTTAACTTTTTCAGTCTATCATACAAATTTTATAAAGTCAAGTAAAAAATAATTTAGCTGTAATCATTCATAAAAATTATCTAAAAAAGTTGAAAGATTAATACTTAGCGGTTTTTGATCAATTTTTGGACTATTATCAATTTCATTTTCTGATAGCATATTCTTAAAATTATTTTTGGGATTTTTAAGATAGTTCATGATGTTGTTGATTCGAATTAAATTATAAATAAAACAACCTAATGCTAAAGTACTTATAAAAATTGCTGTTGCTCCTAAAATTATTGACCACAAACTTGATAATGCAATTAAACCTAAAAGTGCGCATGTCGCAATGCTTATCCCTGCACATGTTATTAATCCAGAAAAAATTGAACCTAAAATATTTTTTGGTTTAACTTTTGGTGTCGGTTCAAAATCATATATTACAGTTTCTTTTTTATTTTCTTTTTCAATATCATCAATTGAATCAAAATTGAAATCATAAATTTCTTGTGTTGATTTGTATTCTATTAATATTGCATCTTCTATTAATAATTCACGTATACGTTTTTTTACTGATTCAAACACAAAATTTATTTCATCTTCATCATATTTATCTTTCCAATTAGAATAATGTGTATTGAGTATATTGCGATCTTCATAAAACATTGATTCGTTAATAATGCAATTCTTTTTGACAAAATTATGATTAAGAAGTATTTCTCTGACTATTGCAACAGTGTTTACTTCTTTTATATCGTTATAATCTGTAATTAATTTATTATTCCAATCGATTTGTTTTTCAAAAAAATATCTAAGAGATTTATCTATTTTATTTTCATCAATTGATTTATCAGCCCATTTGCTTTTAACTTTAAAATAATTTTTATTTACATAATGCCGTAATGATTTTTCTATTACGCTTTCATCTAAATCAAAATCTTCAAATTTAATTGGTTCCGAATTTTCATTTGTTGAATCTTCCATAAATAAATTCCTCCTTTCTCAATTCATTAGTTTTTATCTATTATTATTATACAATTTGGTTTTATTTTTTCAAAAATGATTAATAAAAAATGTCATAAGAAGCAAACAAAAAAAATATCTTAAAAATATATTTAAGGAGGAGATTTTATTTGCATAAATTAATTGTCATACGTAAAAAAAATATTTTGTACATAAGTATAATTGCACTGATTTTTATTATTAGTCTTGCGCTTAAACCATCGGCACAAACAGTTTTTAATATGGTTGTAGCTGATCCAAATCGTTTGCTCCCAATTTATTGTGTCGATCGTAATGATAATAAAATTTCTATTTCATTTGATGCGGCATGGGGCGCCGATGATACTGATAAGCTTCTAAAAATTCTTAAAGATAATGATGTCAAAGCAACATTTTTTTTGTGCGGATTTTGGGTTGACAAATATCCAGATGAAGTTAAAAAAATAATTGCGGATGGACACGATGTTGGTAATCATGGAAATACTCATGCTCATGGTGCAAAATTAAGTTTGGAGCAAAATGAACAGGAAATTTTAAAAGCGCATGAAAAAGTTGAAAAGCTTACCGGCACGAAAATGTTTTTATTTCGTCCACCATATGGCGAATATAATAATGATGTTATAAAAGCTGCGCAAAATGTTAATTACTATCCAATTCAGTGGGACGTAGATAGTTTAGATTGGAAAGAACTTGGTGCCGAGCACGAACTTAATCACGTTTTGAATCATAAAAAACTTGGCAGTGGTTCAATAATTTTGTTTCACAATGATGCAAAATATACGCCGCAAGTTCTTGATAAAATAATAAAAGGTTTGAAAGCAAAAAATTATGAACTCGTCCCAATCTCTCAATTAATCTATAAAAACAATTACAAAATAAATCATGAGGGCCGGCAAATAAAAAATTAAAAAAACCTTTACTTTTTCTTTGAAAATAAAAAGTAAAACATAACCAGTTCCTACGGAACTGCTTCATGAAAAGAAACTTTATAAAAAATCTTTGTGCAGACGCACAAAGATTTTTTTGTTAAAGTTCTTTTGTTACTTTTCTTTCAAGAAAAGTAAGGTTTTACTCTTTTGCTAATTTCTTTCAAGAAAAGTAAAAAAAATTTTTTTTGTGGAGCAAAATTATTTTTTAAAATTTATACCGATAATACCGCCGGCACCACCACTTGCTGCAGCAAGTAAAAATTGCATAAAAGTTTGAGATGACAGAACTATTTTATTTGCCACGATTACTCCTATTACTGTCAAAACTATTGCATAAATTATACCGGCAAGTATCCCCCATAACCATCCTTTACTTTCTGAAGATTTAGCTACGTCAAATCCGGCTACTGTTATTGAAATTATACTTGTTGTCGTTATTACTAATGATAAATGTTTTTCAGTTATATTTGTATAAGTAATAAGGATAGCATAGCCGATAAAAACAATAGCAGTAATAGCGAAAGCAATTGCGATAGCGCACAATATAGTTAGCAATTTTTTTTCTTCCGTAACTATATTATTTTTTTTTATTTCGATTCATATCACCAACTTTTTTTATTTTTTATACTCTAATTTTATTTTGCGTTATAATATTTTATGCTTAAATATTTTTTTATTGCGAGGTTTACTAATGCGAAATAATATAATTATAAAAGGTGCGAGTGAGCACAATCTTAAAAATATAAATTTAGAATTACCACGTGATAAATTTATTGTCTTTACCGGACTTAGTGGCTCTGGTAAATCATCACTTGCATTCGATACGATTTATGCTGAGGGACAACGGCGTTATGCTGAATCATTATCGTCATATGCTCGTCAATTTTTAGGACGTTTTGATAAACCTAAAGTAGAATTTATTGATGGACTTTCTCCTACAATTTCAATTGACCAAAAAACTACGAGTTATAATCCACGTTCAACTGTTGGGACCGTTACCGAAATTTATGATTACCTACGACTTTTATTCGCACGAGTAGGAATAGTACATTGTCCAAAATGTGGGAAAGTAGTGAAAAAACAATCTATTACGCAAATTTGCTCGCAAATTTTAAATTTACCTGAAGGTACTAAAATTTTAGTTATGGCGCCAGTTATTCGTGATAAAAAAGGTGAGCATGTAAAATTATTAGAGGATATTCGTAAAAATGGATATGTACGCGTAAAAATCGATAATCGTATCTATGAATTAGATGAAGAAATAAAATTAGCTAAGACTAAAAAACATTCTATTGAAATAGTTGTCGACCGTTTGATAATTCGTAATGATGTTAAAAAAAGATTAACTGATTCACTTGAAACTGCATCAAAATTATCTGACGGCCTTATCAATATTGAGTATGAAGATAAAATTTTAGCATTCAGTCAAAATTTTTCATGCCCTGATTGCCAAATTAATATCCAAGAAATTGAGCCACGCTCTTTCTCATTTAATAATCCATTTGGTGCTTGCCCTGAATGTTCCGGTTTAGGTTTTAAAAGTGAATTCGACCCAGACTTACTTGTTCCAAATGAAAATTTATCACTTATCGAAGGCGCAATTAATGTTCCGGGATGGCTGTCAGTCAATAATGACCAAAGTATTGCACAAGCGATTTTACGAAAGCTCGCAGAAAAATATAATTTTGATTTATATACGCCGTATAAAAATTTACCGCAAAACGCAAAAAATATTCTTATGAATGGCGATAATACTAAATATAAAATAAGTTTTGTCGGTAGATTTGGCAAACATCAAAATTATGAATATAAATTCGATGGCTTAATAAATATTATGCGAAAAAGATATAATGAAACTTCGTCCGCTTTTATGCGCCAAGAATATGAAAGTTTAATGACAAATACAACTTGTCCAGCATGTAACGGCCAAAGATTAAAGAAAGGACTTTTAGCGGTTACTGTCGGCGGAAAAAATATTTACGAAGTTAGTTCAATTCCTATTTGTGATATGAATAAATTTTTTGAAGGCTTACAGCTTACAGCTAATCAAGAAAAAATAGCGCAACCGATTTTAAAAGAAATAATGGCGCGTGTTTTGTTTTTACAAAATGTTGGTTTGGATTATTTGACATTATCACAATCTGCACGTTCTTTATCAGGTGGTGAAGCACAAAGAATACGTTTGGCTACACAAATTGGTTGCGGTTTAATTGGCGTGATTTATATTCTTGACGAGCCAAGTATTGGTTTGCATCAGCATGATAATTATAAATTGATAAAGACGTTGAAAAAGTTAAATGAAATTGGCAATACACTTATTGTTGTCGAGCATGATATGGATACAATTGTGGCAGCGGATTATATTGTTGATATTGGACCTTATGCTGGAGTTTATGGCGGCAAAGTTTTATATTGCGGTGCGCCGTCAAAAATTATTGACGCAAAAAATTCGATTACAGGTAAATATTTAAGTGGCGAAATGAAAATTGAAGTTCCAAAAAAACGCCGAAAATTTACTGACAAAATAAAAATTGTTGGTGCGTGTGAAAATAATTTGCGAAATGTTGATGTTGAAATTCCGTTGAAAGTTTTTACGTGCGTAACGGGTGTATCTGGTTCTGGAAAAAGTACGCTCGTGAATGAAATACTTTACAAAAGTCTTGCACGTGATTTAAATCATGCAAAAGTTAAGGCTGGCGCACATAAATGTATCGAGGGAATTGAAAAGCTTGACAAAATAATAAATATTGACCAGTCGCCGATTGGCCGAACTCCGCGCTCAAATCCTGCAACTTATACCGGATTGTTTGATTTGATACGTGAATTATTTGCGAGCGTACCTGAGGCAAAAATTCGTGGATATGACAAGGGTAGATTTAGTTTTAATGTTAAAGGTGGACGCTGTGAAAATTGTATGGGCGACGGTATCATAAAAATTGAAATGCAATTTATGCCGGACGTTTATGTAAAATGTGATGAATGCAACGGCAAACGCTATAATGCCGAAACGTTGGAGATAAAATATAAAGGCAAAACAATTTCAGATTTGTTGGATATGACAGTTGATGAAGCAATTGAATTTTTTGATGTACATCTACGCATTAAAAATAAACTTTTGACACTAAAAGAAGTTGGGCTCGCGTACATAAAACTTGGTCAATCATCTACGACACTTTCCGGAGGAGAAGCTCAACGTGTAAAATTAGCGACGGAATTGTCAAAACGTTCTACCGGCAAAACTTTGTATGTTTTGGACGAGCCGACAACCGGTTTACATATTTATGATGTCCACAAATTGATTGACATTTTGCAAAAATTAACGGATGCTGGCAATACTGTTTTGGTAATTGAACACAATTTAGATTTGATAAAAACTGCTGACTACATTATAGATTTAGGGCCGGGCGGCGGCGATAAAGGCGGAAATATTGTTGCGTGCGGAACGCCGGAGAAAATCGCCAAAAATAAAAAATCTTTGACAGGAAAATATTTAGCCAAAAATTTATAATTAAAAGGAAAAGTTTATGAATAAAATCGATATAACTTCGCTTGAAATTTCACAGCTTCAAGAAATTTTGATGTCAATTGGTCAAAAAAAATTTCGTGCACAACAAATTTTTGAATGGGTAAACAAAAAAAATATAAATAGTTTTGAACAAATGACAAATCTTTCACTCGAATTTCATAAAATTTTGAATGACAAATTTTTTTTACCGCAAACAAAAATTTTAAAAAAGTTAATTTGCGATGACGGAACAATTAAATTTTTATTGCAACTTCACGATGGAAATATTATCGAATTTGTTTTGATGCAATATTCATATGGCAATACTGTTTGCGTTTCAACACAAGTTGGTTGTAGAATGAATTGTCAATTTTGTGCGTCAACAACTCATGGTCTAAAAAGAAATTTGTCAGCAGGTGAAATTGCATCGCAAGTTTATTTGGCAAATAAAATTGCACGCATTTCAAATATTGTTTTGATGGGTAGCGGCGAGCCACTTGATAATTATGAAAATGTGTTGAAATTTATCAGAATAATAAATTCGCCGTTTGGAATAAATATCAGTCAACGTCATATTACTTTGTCAACTTGTGGATTAGTTGAAAAAATTTATATGCTTGCTAATGAAAATTTGCAGATTACTTTGGCGGTTTCGCTTCACGCGCCAAATGATTCGCTACGTAAAAAAATTATGCCTATTGCAAATAAATATTCAATTAATGATATAATAAAAATATGTGATTTTTACTTCAAAAAAACTCGGCGTCGAATTACTTTTGAATACGTACTGATAAAAAATTTTAATGACAGTCCACAAAATGCAATTGAGTTGGCAAATTTAATTAATGGTCGCTTCCATGTAAATTTGATTGCACTTAATGAATCAAATAATTTTAAAAAAAGTTCTGCTCAATATGAATTTCAAAAAATTTTGAGGGCACATAATATTACGGTTACGTTTCGTAAAAGTTTGGGTAGCGATATAAATGCAGCGTGTGGACAGTTGAAAAATTCTTTCTTAGAGGGCAGGTTATAATTATGATTTCAGTTGGCAAAACAGATCGTGGTAAAGTCCGTGATATCAATGAAGATTCTATTTATTTATATGATTCTGGCGTTGGTATGCTTCCAAATTTGTATATAGTTTCTGACGGAATGGGTGGGCATAAGGCTGGTGAAATTGCTAGTTCTTTAGCTATTGATTCATTCGTAAATTATGTTACTGAAAATAATTTCGAAAGCGAAAACTTTATTTTAGATTTTTTAGTTAATGCACTACATTTTGCAAATTCGTGCGTCTATCAAAAATCTCAAGCTGATTCTGATTGCTACGGTATGGGGGCAACTTTTTCTGCTTGTACTTTCGTAAATCAAAAAGCTTATTGTGTTCATGTTGGCGATAGCAGAATTTATTTGATTAATAATTCATCAATTAAGCAATTGTCCGTCGACCATACTTATGTCAATGAGATGGTTCGTACGGGAAAACTTACATTACTACAAGCGAAGAATCATCCTCAAAAAAATATCATTACTCGCGCAGTTGGGATTGATAAAAATCTTGAGGTTGATGCTTTTGTATGCAATTATGATTTTGATGATCGGTTTTTAATTTGTTCGGATGGTTTGTCATCATCTTTGAATGACAACGAAATTTTTTCTATTACAAATAATTCACAATTTGATTCAGCAGCTTCAAATTTTATTAATGCCGCCAATGAAAAAGGTGGTTTGGACAATATATCTGTAATTTTAATTTGTGAGGTGCACCATGAAAATTAAACCCGGTGTGATTATTTCAAATCGTTACGAAATTATTGAACCGATTGCGTCTGGCGGTATGTCACTTGTTTATAAAGCTCGCGATTGTAAACTTAGTCGTACTGTGGCTTTTAAAGTTTTGCGTGCGGAATATGTTAAGGATATGGATTTTATAAAACGTTTTGATGTTGAGGCGCGTGCGGCTGCAAGCCTTTCTCATCCAAATATCGTAAATGTCTATGATGTTGGACATGACGGCTTGGTTTATTACATTGTGATGGAATATATAGATGGTGTTACACTCAAGGAAATTATTCGGCGCCGCGCACCATTTAGCAACGATGAAACATTAGGCGTTGCGATACAAATTGCTTCAGCGTTGCAGCATGCTCACGAAAATAATATTGTTCATCGCGACATAAAGCCGCAAAATATTTTGGTAACGGCAAACGGTGTTGTAAAAGTTACCGATTTTGGGATAGCAAAAGCGGCAAGTGCAAAAACAATTACCATTGCGAATAATACGATGGGTTCAGTTCATTATTTTTCGCCCGAGCAGGCAAAGGGTGGCTATGTTACATTTAAGAGCGATATTTATTCATTGGGTTTGATAATTTTTGAGATGGCGACGGGGCAATTACCTTTTGATGGCGATACGCCGGTTGCGGTTGCAATCAAACAAATAAATGATTTTTTACCAGATATGCGAATTTTTAACAGCCAAGTAAGTGACCGATTGCAGAAAATTGTTACGCGTGCAACAGAAAAATTTGCGTCAAAAAGATATAATAGTGCGGAAGATATGGAAAATGATTTAAAGAGTGCACTGACAAAACAAGTTGTCAAGAATGCAAACGAAATTAGTTTGAATGAATCGCCGACACTTCAGTTAAGTTCTGACGATATTGCAAGAATAAAAAAAGAAACTAATACTGAAGATGATAATTATGAATTTGAATATGAAATGAATGAGGTAGAAAGCGATAAAAAAATTGTTATCGCTGCTGTTTTGACTTCGCTAATAATTATTTTTTTTATTTCATTTTTTGGATATAAAATACTTTTTACACATAAACAAGTTGAAGTCCCGCAGTTGATAGGAAAAAATTTAGATGAAGCACGTGAATTTGCAAAAGAATTTGGTATTAAAATAAAAGAAATTGGTAGTGAATATAGCAATGATGTTGAAAAAGGGAAAATTTCAAATCAAAATTATTCGCAAGGCGATAACTTGTATAAAGGCGATACGATTGATGTAAAAATAAGTTTGGGTGCCGCGCAAGTTTCTATGCCGTATGTGCAAAATAAAGATTTGTTTGATGCGTACGATGTGCTCAAAGAATATTCATTTAATGTTGAAGAAGTTTATGAATATAGTTCGAGCGTTCCAAATAATGTTGTGATTCGTCAAAATCCCGGTGTTGGAACAACTATTGATGATAACGCTGACGTTGTTTTATATGTAAGTAAAGGCCAGGAAATTAAAAATGTTATTGTTCCAAATATTGTTGGACTTTCTGAAGCTGAAGCAAAAATAAAATTGCAGAGTTCCGATTTAATTGTTGGTGCAGTTACAAAATCTGAAAGTAATAAATATCCGCTGGGAACGGTTATAACTCAAACAATAATGGCGGGGCAAGAAGTTCAGGCGCAAACAGTTATTAATTTTGTCGTGAGCAGTGGACATCCATCAACGCCAACAGTTGCTCCAACAGAAAAAATAACGTCAAATGAACCTGAAAAAACAAAAATTTTAACAGTTGATCCTGCAAACATTCCCGAAGATTTACAAACATTTAAGTTGAAAATTTTAAGAAATGGTGCTGGTGGTTCGGAAGTTTTTTACAACTCAGATGTTAATGTCAATGAATTGCCATTGAAATTTAATATTACGCAGGAAAATGCAGGCGAATATCAAATTTATATAATTGATGCGGATGGGAATTCATCGTATCTCGGTTCGACAACTATTTCATTTTAAAATCGGAGGTAAAATTTGAACAAACAAATAAAATTAGCGCCGTCAATTTTGGCGGCCAATTTTTCTATACTTAAAAATGAAATAAATTCGGTGAGCAACGCTGATTATCTTCATATTGATGTGATGGATGGAATTTTTGTGCCGAACATATCTTTTGGCATTCCAGTGATAAAAAGCATTCGTCCCATTACGAATATGATTTTTGACGTACATTTGATGATTACTAAGCCACATAGATATATAGAAAAATTTGCTCTTGCCGGTGCGGATATTATAACGGTGCATGCGGAAGTTTGTGAAAATTTGCAAGATGATTTGCGTTTAATTAAATCGTGTGGGAAAAAAGCAGGCGTTGCTATCAAACCAAACACCGAAATAAAATCTATTTATTCAGTTTTGCAAGATGTCGATATGATTTTAATAATGTCGGTTGAGCCGGGTTTTGGCGGACAAAAATTTTTGCCGATAGCGCTTGAAAAAGCTAAAAGCTTATCAAATTTTTTACATCAAAATGATTTTCTGCAAAATAATATTGACATTGAAATGGATGGCGGTATAAATTTGTCAAATGTAAAACTTGTTGTTAATTCTGGTGCAAATGTTATCGTTGCAGGTTCGGCAATTTTTAATTTTCCAGACCGTACGAAAAAAATTTTGGAATTTCGTGAAAAATTTTCTTGTTAAAAAAGGATGATTAATTTGGTATTTCATTCAGGTTTTGTCAGTATTATTGGCAAAACAAATGTTGGTAAATCAACTTTGATGAATAAGTTTATCGGTGAAAAAATTTCTGTAACTTCGAATAAACCACAGACGACGCGTAACAAAATTTTGAGCGTACTTACGGACGATAAATCACAAATAATTTTTTTAGATACGCCGGGCATTCATAAACCTAAATCAAAATTAAGCAAATTTATGTTAAAAACGGTTGACGATTCATTAAAAGAAATTGATGCCGTTTTATTTTTAGTTGAGCCACAAGAAAAAATTTCTTTTACAAACGATAATATTTTGAAAAAATTGTCACAAATTTCTTCACCAAAAATTTTGGTTATAAACAAAATTGACACGCTTGCGTCCAAAGAAAAAATTTTAAAAACAATTGATAACTACAAACAGTTTGATTTCAATGAAATTATTCCGATTTCAGCGCTAACTGGTGAAAATATCGATACTTTACTTGCTTGTATCAAAAAATATTTACCAATTGGTCCAAAATATTTTCCAGATGATACTTTAACCGATATGCCTGAGCGTCAAATTGTTGCGGAAATTATACGCGAAAAAATTTTAATTTTTATGCAGGATGAAATCCCACACGGTTGCGCTGTTGAAGTAAATACGATGAGAAAGCGCAAGGACAAAGATTTAGTTGATATCGAAGCCGTTGTTTATTGTGAAAAAGATTCCCACAAAAAAATGATTATTGGAAAAAATGCAGAGATGTTGAAAAAGATTGGGACGTTTGCACGTCGTGATATTGAGAATCTTTTAGGTTCAAAGTTAAATTTACAACTTTGGGTAAAAGTCAAAAAAAATTGGCGTAATAATGATTTCTACCTCAAACAATTTGGATATAACAGTTAAATTTTTCATGTATATTTTTTATTGTCGACGAAAAATTAATATAGAAAGATATTTTTTGTAGAGGACGATTTACATGAAAAAATCAAAATGGAAAAAATTTTTGACAACCGGCAGCGTCTTAGATTATTTGAATTATAAAAAGGATGAAGTACATGACAATTAAAAAGTACGGCCTTGTCATTGCTGAAAAAAGTTATGGTGAGTCCGACAAAATTCTTACGCTGCTTCTTAAAAATTTCGGGAAATTAAAAGTTTATGCTCGTGGCGCTAAAAAACTTAGCAGTAAATTTTTTGCGGCTTCACAAATTTTTTCTTGTAGTGAATTTGTAATTTCAAAGAATAAAGATTTTTACAGTTTATCACAGGCAAATTTAATTGAAAATTTTGCGCCGCGAAGCTATACGGAATTTTGTTATGCAACATATTTTTGTGAGTTAGTTGAAAAATTTTTGAGTTTTCAATCTGTTGCCGATAATATTTTACTTTTGCTCATAAAAATTTTAAAATTATTGCCGGAAATTTCGCCGGTTTACATAGCCAGAATTTTTGAATTTAAATTTATGCAATTGAATGGTTTTGAGCCGCAAATTAATTTTTGTCATGCTTGCAATTGTATGAAAAACAAAATGTATTTTGACAGTGATGGACTTGTATGTGAAAATTGTCTTGACCGTACAAAAATTTTTTGTATGATTTTGGATTCCGCACTTATTTTTTTGCGAGCAATTTTGTCAACTAAATTTAACGAATTAATTGATAAAACTGAAATTTTTTCACACGAACTTATTGCGCCTTCACGAGTTTTTATTTCAGCAAATTTAGATTTAAATTTGAACAGCAAAAAATTTATTTATCAAATTGAAAATTTTTCTGATTAGAATTTTTAAAAGTAGGGAAGGGTATGTTTGTCTGGTTTTTATTCGGTATTTGTGTCGGTAGTTTTTTGAACGTTATAATTTACAGATTTGACACATCAATTTTTTTTGGTAAATCGATTTGTCCAAAATGCAAATCAAAAATTAGATGGTATGATTTAATTCCGATATTAAGCTTTTTTGTTTTAGGCGGTAAATGTCGAAGTTGCAAAGCAAAAATTTCTTTACGATATCCATTTGTTGAATTGCTTTGCGGGTTACTCGCAATGATTTGTGTTTATAAATTTTTTTTTACGTTAAAAGCTTTTGTCGTTTTTTTGTTTCTTTGCTGCCTCGTAGCAATCTTTTTTGTAGACATTGACAAAATGATTATTCCAGATTCGCTTATATTATTTTTAATTTTTCTTGCCGTAATTTTTACTTTTATTTTTGACGATGTTGATATTATTTCAAGATGTATTGGATTTTTTTCGGTAAGTTCATTTATGTTAGCGTTAAATTTTTTTGTCAAAGAAAGTTTTGGATTTGGCGATATAAAATTGATTGCGTTATGCGGTTACATTTTAGGTTTCCAAAATATTTTGCTTACATTTTTTATTTCACTGATTACTGCAAGTTTATTTTCCATATTTTTAATTATTACCAAGAAGAAAAGTCTTAAAGATTATATCCCGTTTGGTCCGCATATTTGTTTTGGCGTTGCACTTTCATTTTTTTGCGGCATTGATATTATTAATTGGTATCTATTTTTGTGATGGAATTGGAGCGATTTTAATGGAGCTTGCTTTGAAAAATAATGAGTTCAAAATTTTTTTACAGCCTAAATATAATATTGTGCAAAATAAAATTGTTGGCGCTGAAGCACTTATCAGATGGCAAAAGAATAGTAAATTAATTTTGCCGGATAAATTTTTGCCCGATGCTGTGAAAAATAATTTCATTACAAAAATTGATTATTTTGTATTTGAAAATATATGTTTGCTTATCAAAAATTGGCTTTCACGAAATATTTGGCCTGTTCCAATTTCAATTAATATTGACAAACTTGATATGTATAACGATAAATTTATTGAAAGTTTGAATGCAACTATAAAAAAATATAATGTTCCGATTAAATATGTTGAACTTGAAATTACAGAAAATGCTACCGAAAATTTTAATTTGTTTTCACAAGCTGCAAATAAATTGAAAAATTTTGGTTTTAAATTATCGATGGATGATTTTGGGAGTGGATATTCATCCTTGAGTTTTCTTTGCGATATTCCTGTTGATACGTTGAAGCTCGATAAAAAATTTTTGACTGTGCACAAAAATATTAACCGTCGTAAAATTGTCATTGAATCTATAATATCGATGGCTAAACGTTTAAACGTTAATGCAATTGCAGAGGGTGTTGAAACTCAAGCACAAGTTGATTTTTTAAAATCAGTTGGTTGTGAAATAATTCAAGGTTATTATTTTTCACCGGCATTAACTTTTAAAGATTTTGAAAAAAAATTATTGGAGGCTGATTGAAATGACAAGCGGTGAGAGT
Source organism: uncultured Clostridia bacterium (assembly GCA_947427385.1). Lineage (GTDB taxonomy): Bacteria > Bacillota > Clostridia > Lachnospirales > CAMVHY01 > CANEHT01. The sequence continues at coordinate 24,917 of CANEHT010000007.1, forward strand.
AAAAAATTTTTCTTTTTGCTCGTGTTCATTTTGCTTGTCATTTTTGCCGCTATTTTTAATTATAATAAATCGTTGAATAATATATCTGACAATTTAATTTTGCGGATTTTAGATGAAAAAGCAAATGAAAATATAAATGATTTCCAAAAAGAAATTGATATGCGTGTTAATCTATTGAAAATAATTGCGTCTGCAAAAAATGACATCGATTATAATAAATTTTTTTCAAAAATAGATTTTAACGAAATTGAAAATGAAAATTTATACGAAAAAGATTTTTATATTTCTGAGCCATTTATTGAAAATGAAAACGAATATATTTCTATTACAACGCACACAAATAATTTGTCCGTGTGTGGAACTTGTGCAATTAAAAGTTTTTCAAATATCTTTCACACGCAAAAATATGAATCTGTTTACATAACTACAAATGCAGGACAAATAATTTTTTCTCAGAGAAATGATTTATATTTACCAAATTTTAATGAAATAATTTATCGATTAAAAAATAATTTATCGGGATTTATGGAATACGAACTTGATTCGCAATTGAAAATTTTAAATTATCGCCCGCTCGGAATTAATAATTGGTATATTTTTTGTTCCGTACCGAAAAAAATTGTTTTTGAGCAATCCAAAAATATTTTTGCGAACACTTTCAATCTTTTATTGATTATATTTGGCTCAGTTTTCATTTTCATTTTTTATATCGTTTTATCTGATAGAAAACATATCAACGATGTAAAGAAAGTTAATCGTCAATTGAATGTTGTAACAGAAAATATACCGGGTGCCGTTCAAAGTCGCTTGAATGACAATAATTTTACCTTGACGTATTTGAGTGAAGGATTTTTGAAAATTACAGGCTATGACCGTGAGCAAATTCATAATTTTTTTGATGACAAATATATTTCGCTGATTTATTTTGATGATATACAACGTGTAAAAGAAAATCTTGCGGAACAATTAAATTTCGATCGCTATTTTCAACTTGAATATCGTTTGGTTAAAAAAAATGGACAAATAATTTGGGTTATCGAGCGTGGGCAAATTGTTGAAAACTTAATTCACAGTGTTGTGATTGATATAACAGAGTTGAAAAATATTTGGGATGAATTAAAAAATAATGAGGAAAAATATAAATTAATTGCTGAAGAATCTGAGAGCATAGTTTTCGAATTTGATATAGAAAATGGCGTGGTTCATTCATGTGAGAATTTAAAAAAAATTTTAGGTATCGATTTGGTTATAAAAAATTTTCCACAAGATATTTCTGATTTAGTTTTCAATGAAGATATACAAATTTTATCAAATTTATTGAACAATATTCATAATGAAATTAGAGAATGTGAGTTGCGTTTGAAGAATAAAAATGACAAATTTATTTGGTGTCGTTTAACAATAAAATTAATTTTTGATGAAAAAAAACATCCGCTAAAAGCTCTGGGTAAACTTGAAAATATAAATGACTGGAAACTTGAGCAGGAAAATTTGCGTATAAATGCTCAGACAGATTTATTGACTGGTTTGTATAACAAAATTACGGCCGAAAAATTAATTGATGAATATTTAAACGGTGATGGTAAAAATAAAATTAATGCGATAATCGCAATTGATATCGATAATTTTAAAAGTGTCAATGATAATTTTGGGCATTTAATTGGCGATAAAGTTTTGGTTGAGATTGCGCAAAAACTTAAAACTTTGTTTCGTTATACCGATATTATAGGAAGATTTGGCGGTGATGAGTTTGTTGTGTTTCTAAAAGATTTGTCGCCAGAACAAAAAGATTTTAAAAAAATTGCCAATGATATTTTAAATAGTTTGCGGGCAAAAATTGAAAACAATGAGCATTGTAAAATATCTGCAAGCGTTGGTATTGCAATTTATCCGAAAAATGGTTTGAATTTTCAACAACTTTATAAAAATGCTGATGCTGCGCTTTATCGCGCTAAAAAAAGTGGTAAAGATTCATGGAAATTATTTTGATTTCATTAAATAAAATCTACCGAATTTTTTGACTTTAAATTTTTTTAAATACTGTTTTCGTAATTCGAAATCGCGGATTATGTAAACAGTATTTTTTTTCGAAATTGCATGATTTTTTAAAAAATCTTTGTAAAAATATTTTTCCGTATAAGTTTTGCCATTTATTTTTTTTTGCCCACGAAAATATTTTGAATCAATGTCGTGGCAAAATAAGGTTATTATTTCGCTAACGTCGGCTGAATTTCGATATTGAGTATTCGATGTAATAAAAATTTGCTCGTAATTATTTTTTTTTGTATATTGCAAAACTTCTACAAAATCATAATAAAATACTTCTGCAACATAATTTTTGTATTCATTAAAATATGTGCTACAAAATGTTGCTGTCATTATGTAATAAATTGCAAACAAAACATAAAAATTTTTTTTGTTGATAAAACTATTTATACCAATTCCAATCAAAATTATCATTGAATAAAAAATAAAATTCGCACGATTAAGACATAAATCAATATCAGATGTGATTAGTGCTGCAAATATGCCGATAAAAAAATTTGTGAGCACAATAAAAAATTCTGTCCGAAAATTTTTACACGCATAAATTATTCCTAAAAATAAAAGTGGTATCGAACAAATATAAACTGCCCCAAAATCATTTATGCTTGAACTCGTTGACAAACATATTTGAAATAAAAATTTCAAAAGCGATACAAAATTCATTTTTAATTGTAAGATTGGATTGTCACAAAAAAATAATATATCTTTTTGTCGGCATTGATATGGAAAATATGGAATTGTAAACCATGGCGTTCGTATCGTATCAATGTCAAAAATGTTTATAAACATTACCGCATAAATTGGCCATGAAAATAACAAATATATTAAAAAACAATAAATAATTTCTTTGAGCGGTAAAATTTTTTTCGTGTAAATATAAATTGCACAAATAAGTAAAAATAAATTTACAGTGTAAAACGATATTCCATAACAATACATGCACATCGCGAAAAAAAACATTGACAAATATATAAAAATTTTTTTCGAATTTTTTAGCCCTCGATAAAAAAAATAAATTGCAATGATAAAAATATGTGGCAATAAATTCGCTTCAAGTGCCCATCGACTTTGCATTATATGCCATGGATTTATCGCACAAAAACTAAAAATTATAAGCGCCGGAATTTTCCCAAACATATCTTTTGACAACATGAATAAAAAAATCATCCCAATTATGCTGAAAAAAAGATTTGGCAGGCGTACTGCAAAAATATTAAATCCAAACAATTTTACCGGCAAAATCATGATGTACGACATTAAAACATTCATTTGCGAATAAATCCAGCCTGTAAAATAAACCGGATATCTCATGCCAAATCTATCTGTCCCGTATTCCAATAAAGACTTCGCTTCAACTGCCGCCATTGCTTCATCTTGATTTATTCCGGCCGGTATTTGTGAAAATTTATAGACGCGCAAACAAATTCCTAAAATAAAAAATGCACAAAAAATTATCCAATAAATATTATTGGACAAGTTTATTTTTTCTTCATTTTTAGCGTTCAAAATTAAAGTCAAAATTAACAATGTACAAAAAAAATTTATGTAAAACATTCTTTTCTCCTTGCTAAATAAAAAACGGTACGAGCATTGTAATTAACATCGCAATAACAAGAAATATACAGACAAACGAAATAAAAAATTTTTTTTTAGTTTTCATTTTAATTCTCCTTCTTTAAAATAATATTTAAAAATCTTGACGGTTCCGCTTTCAATTCATATCGATTTTTTGTAATAGAAATGAATAAATTATTTTTTGCGCGCGTAAGTGCTACGTAAAATAGTCGCAACTCTTCCTCTATTTCATAATTTTTTTCGTGCGGAATTAAACCTTCAATTGCACTAATTATAAAAACTGTATCAAATTCCAAGCCTTTTGCGCTGTGCATTGTCGTTAATGTTACGCCACCGTTGTTATTTTTTATTTTCGCAGAAAAATTTTCTGCATAAAAAATAAAATCTTGGATATCGGAAAAATTTTTAGCGCTATCTTGAAATTCGTCCAAAATTTCTGACAACCAGCGGAATTCTTTTATAAATTTATCATAGCCGATAATTTTTCGGATATAGCGCACGCAATCGTATGGCTTTTTTAAAACTAATTCATTCAGATGGAAAATTAATTCTTCGATATAAGTTCGTTGCCACATTGGCAATGATTTATCATTAAATAAATTTTCAAGCACATTATAAGATTTTTTCGTGGCTTTAGCAAACATAGTTTTACTGACAAATCTTTTCGGACGATTAATAATTTGTGCGAGTGCCGAAATATTTTTGTTATCGATAGAAAATTTCATGTATGCCAGAATATCTTTTACCGCCCAATTTTCATAGATACTTGAAAATTCATCTTTAAGTTTGTATGCGATATTGAGATTCATAAAATTTTCAATAAATGCGCGCGCTTGTATATTTGTACGAAAAATCACGGCCGTATCATTAATTTTGGCTGAATCTTTTTTTATCATTTCTGATATTTTTTGAGCTTGTTGCGTAATGTTTTCAAATTGTAAAATTTTTGGTTCACTACCAATTATTCCGCGTCCAGAAAATTTTTTTTCATAACGATTTTTATTTTGTGCAATAATTTTCCCACAAAACGAAATTATTTTTTCTGTTGAGCGATAATTTTTATCAAGAATAATTATTTTTGCATCGGGGAAATCTTTAGGGAAATCCAGTAAAAATTTTGGTGAGGCGCCACGAAATTTATAAATACTTTGGTCGTCATCGCCGACGACAAATAAATTTTCATTTGTCAATAATTTTATACATTCATATTGCGTGCGGTTTATATCTTGAAATTCGTCGATTAAAATAAATTTATATCTGTCGCGATAAAAATTTTTAATTGCAATATTTTGTGTCAAAACTTTATAGCAAAGTGAAAGTATGTCATCAAAATCTATTTTACATTTTTCCTGTTTATATTTTTCGTACGCCAAAAATATTTTTTGAAATTCATCTGTCGCACATATTTTACTGCTATAAAAATTTATGTCGTGCAAATCATTCTTCAAAAGCGATATTTCATTTGAAATTGATTGTAAAAAATCATCGTCAATTTCAAATTCTGAATTTATAATTTGCTTCAAAATATTTTTACGTTCGTTTTCTTTTAAAATATTTTTCGCTGGTAAATCATAAAATGAACGGATAATTTTGAAAAAAAATGAATGAAATGTCGCAAATAAAACTTTGTTTGTCCCATAAATTTTCTCAAAACGTTTTTTCATCTCTATCGCAGCCGCTTTTGTAAAAGTTATGACTAAAATATTTTTTTCGGCAACATTACAATTTTCCAACAGATATTTAACTTTGTGCGTAATAATTGTAGTTTTACCGCTTCCCGGCCCGGCTAAAACTATCATTTTGCCACGAAAATTTTTTACCGCGCTAAGTTGTTTCTCATTTAGCTCATTCATTTTTAAAACCTACTTTTATTTTATTTTGCAAAAACAAAGTGATATAATTTTTCAAAAAAATAAGGAGAAAATCTATGCAAAAATATACGCTTGCACAAATTCGTGAAATGTATCTGAAATTTTTTGAAAGTAAAAATCATTTGCGGCTTGATTCTGCACCGCTTATTCCACATAATGATGAAAGTCTTTTGCTGATAAATTCAGGAATGGCACAATTTAAATCATATTTTTCGGGTCAAGAAATTCCACCATCAAAGAGAATTACAACTTGTCAAAAATGTATAAGGACAAATGATATTGAAAATGTCGGGAAAACTTCACGACATGCAACTTTTTTTGAAATGCTCGGGAATTTTTCATTTGGTGATTATTTTAAACTTGAAGCAATAACTTGGGCGTGGGAATTTGTTACGCAAATTTTAAAATTGCCACCGGAAAAACTTTTTGTAACAGTTTATCAAGATGATACAGAAGCTTTTGACATTTGGCAAAATAAAATTGGACTTGTTAAAGAGAAAATTTTTCGTATGGGCAAAGAAGATAATTTTTGGGAAATTGGTATTGGACCATGTGGGCCGTGCTCAGAAATTTATTTTGACCGTGGCGCAAATTTTGGTTGTGGCAAAAAAAATTGTCAACCCGGTTGCGATTGCGATAGATTCGTTGAAATTTGGAACCTTGTCTTTACACAATTTAATCGTAACGCTGATGGCTCGTATTCAAAATTAATTCAGTGCAATATCGATACCGGTATGGGGTTGGAGAGAATTGCATCAGTAATGCAAGGTGTCAATTCAATTTTTGACATCGATACTGCAAAAATTATTATCGAAAAAATTGCACGCATGGTCGGAGTCGCTTATGGTGAAAATTACAAAACTGACGTGTCAATAAGAATAATCACAGACCATGTAAAAGCGGTTACATTTATGATAAGCGATGACGTTTTTCCATCAAACGAAGGTCGTGGCTACATATTACGGCGGCTTATTCGACGTGCTATTTGTCGCGGAAAAATTTTGGGTATAAATGAAAAATTTTTGACTGAACTTGCCAAATCTATAATACAAATTTTTGGTGATGCATATCAAAATCTTTTGACTAAACAAAAACAAATTATTGAAACAATTTTAAGTGAAGAGACAAAATTTTTTGATACACTTTCATCTGGATTAAATATTTTATATAATGTAATTGAGGAATTAAAAGCTAGTGGAAAAAATAAAATTTCAGGGCAAACTGCTTTTAAATTGTATGATACTTTTGGCTTTCCAATTGAGATTACAAAAGAAATTGCCAATGAAAATGATTTGAATGTAAATGAAGAAGAATTTAAAACGGAACTTGAAAAACAAAAAGAACGCGCTCGAAATGCTTTACACAACAAAAATAAAAATGCAATGTCAATGCAATTACAAAAACAATTGAAAAATTTAGATGGCACAAAATTTGCTGGATATGAAACTGAACAAATTGACGACGCAAAAATTTTAGCGATTATTTCGCGTGATGAATTGCAAAATAAATTTGATACTCATGATGAATTTTCGTTAATATTTAATAAAACTCCATTTTTTGCTGAAAGTGCCGGACAAATTTCAGATACAGGAATTTTGAAAACAGCAACTGGTTTGGCAAAAATTATTGACTGTCAAAAAATTTTGGCTGATAAATATGAACATAAAGCAAAAATTATTCAAGGTACAATTGAGATTAATCAAATGGCTTCGTTAAGCGTAGATTCGGCAAAAAGATTGGCAATCGCCAGAAATCATACTGCTACACATCTTTTACATAAAGCTTTGCGTGAAATTGTTGACCCAAGTGTAAAGCAAATGGGTTCGTATGTTGGCGATAATCGTTTACGTTTCGATTTTTTGTGTCCGCAAACAATTGACAAAAATACTTTGCAACAAGTTGAAGATTTGGTCAATGAAAAAATTTTGGAATGTTTAGATGTTTTGATTTCATACAAAAACATTGACGAAGCTATTGAGTTTGGCGCAACAGCTTTATTTGGTGAAAAATACGGAAAAATTGTGCGTGTCGTAAATATTTCTGATTACAGCATCGAACTTTGCAGTGGAATTCATTTAAAAAATACTTCGCAAGTTGGCGCATTCAAAATCATTTCTGTTGGCAGCATTTCATCGGGCGTTAAAAGAATAGAAGCACTTACAGGCAAGGCAACTTTGGATTATTTCAAAAATCTTGAAAATGATGTCGAATATGCTTGCGAAATTTTGAAAACTGATAAAAAAAATTTGGCAACGAAAATAAAAAATTGTGTTGATGAAAATAATTTATGTCATGAAAAAATTAAAACATTAAATGAAAAACTTGCCGATGATTTCGCAAATCAATTGATAAAAGACAAAAAAATTGTTGTCGATGTAAATTTAATTATCTATTCGCAAAAAAATTCTGACATGAATTTTTTACAATTGATATCGGATAAAATAAAATCTAAACTTAATCATTGCGTAATATTTTTGTTGAATATTTGTGACGGAAAAGTAAATGTTATTGCTTCTGCGACAAACGATATTGATATACATGTTGGAAATTTGTTAAAAGATATTGTACAAAAATTTGGTGGACGTGGTGGTGGAAAGAAAAATTTTGCACAAGCTGGTGGAATTCCGGAAGAAAAAATTGATGAATTTATCGATGAACTTAATAAAAAAATTTCTGTTCAAGAAAAGTCAAAAAAACAATTATCAGCTTCTTCAAAGCTGGCTCATGAAAAAACTTTTTAAAAAATCTTTGTGTGATTTCACACAAAGATTTTTTTTCTAAAGTTCTTTTGTTACTTTTCTTTCAAGAAAAGTAAGGTTTTATTTCTTTATTTTTTGATAAATTTAATTTTCACGCAGTTTTATAATTTTTGCGGCTAATCTTCTACGGTCTTCATTCATATCTGCATAATGTTTCTTTGTCGTATTTATATCTTTATGTCCCAAAACATCTGCTACCAAATAAATATCACCGGTTTCGTGATACAAATTTGTTCCGAAAGTACTACGTAATTTATGCGGCGAAATTTTTTTGTTTGGCGTAACCAAATTTGTATATTTTTGAACTAATTTTTGAACTGCGCGCACTGTTATTCGTTTCCTATGCATTGACAGAAAAAATGCGGTTTCGTGACCCTCAAGTGGTTTTATTGTTTTACGTTGTTTTGCATAAGCTTTAAGTGCTTGACGAACTTCGTCGCCAAAATAAACTATGGATTCATTTCCACCTTTACGCAAAACTCTTATTCCATTCTCTCTGAAATTTATATCTTTTATATTTATTCCAACGCATTCTGAAATTCTAATGCCAGTGCCTAACAAAAGTGAAATGATAGCTAAGTCACGAAATTTTGTTTTTTCATGACAAACAAATTGATTATGAGTTAATTTATCGCCTTTTTCAACTTCGTCCAACAATTTACTGACTTCATCAACTTCTAATCGTACGATTGCTTTTTCATGAACTTTTGGTGGCTCAATAAGTTGTGGAATATTAAATTTTATTTTACGTTTCTTTAAAAAATATTTATAAAGTGTACGAATTGCTGCTAATTTCCGTGACTTCGCTCTTTCATCATTTTTCATTATTACAACTTTTTCGCCACGTTTCTTCTCATAAAAAGTTATATACTCCATATAATCTTCTAATTCTTCAACTGTAATTGAATCTAAATCGTCAAGTGTAATTTTTTTTATCTCTTTATCCCGAATTTTACTAAAGTACTCAAGAAATAAATTTAAATCACATGCATAACTTGTACGCGTACGAAATGATGTCCTATCAGAAATACCTTTAAAAAATTCGTGCATAAATTTCGGCATATCTTTTAATCGCCTTCGTAACTCCTCCGTACTCTTTAAATTTACTATATCATCATAATTCATTACATCACCGCTTCTTTTTTAACATTTTTGAAATAATTTTTGCCGCATAAAAAAAAATACCCCGCAGATAATATCTATGATTCCAAAAAGAAAGGAGATTATTTAAATAAATGTTAAGTTTGTCTGAATTAAATTCTATCCGCGAAATCGTTAGCTGCCATCAAGTTAATGCTCAAAAATTACAAGACTATAGTAATAAATGCAGTGACGCCCATATTAAACAAATGTTTGGCCAAGCCGCTCAAAAAGCTAATGATAGTGCTAATAATTTAATTTCTATGCTATAAGGAGGTTACTTCTATGAATGAACGTGAAATGGTTCTCGATGTCCTTAATAATGTTAAGGCCGGTATCGCTAATTACTCTAAAATAATTACTGAGTGCGCCGACCAGCAACTTCGTAAAACTTTCCAACAAATGCGTGATGGCGATGAAACTTTTCAGTATGAATTATTTAAAATTGCTGATGAAAAAGGTTACTATACTCCTTCACAAAAAGCTAATGAACATGAATGTAAGAATGTAAAAGAATGTTTATGCGGTTGCTTTCCTAATTAATTTCATTAACTTTGCTTTTATTTTAGTTTTTATTGGAGTTTTACGTGTTTTAAATTTAATTAATCTACAATCAGCAAGTTGATGTAGGAATTCAATAATTTGTTTATAAACGGTTTGATTTTTTTTCGCAAAAAGAGTATTTACGGATTTACAGATTTCGTAGACACTTTTTTTACCGTCAATAGATTTCCAAATAGTAGTTTTAAACTCATCGAATTCGATATCAATTTTAGGAGGCATATTTAATAATTTATTAATAAGATTATCGATAGGGCTATTACGATAGATAGTTAGAGTTAAATGATTTTTATCTGCCGACTCATGTAGATTATTATTTTTATTTTTCATTGGTATAATTAATCTCACACTTTTCGTAATTTTAATCACCCCATTTATAAATAGAAGTCCGAGTGACAGGATTTGAACCTGCAACCTCTAGAACCCCATTCTAGCGCGCTACCAAGTTACGCTACACTCGGATTTTAACTCTTATCTATATTTTATCATAAAATTTATTTTACCTCAATACTTTTGCAAAAAAATTTTCATTATGAAATTTCTGCAAATAGAAAAATCCGTATCTACGGATTTTTTTTTATGTTAAATTTCCTATAACAATTATTTTGAAAATTATTATTCATATATCTTATAATATAAATAGGATAGAAGTGATAAGGAGGGAATTTTTGTGGAGAATGATGAATTTGCTGGACTTGATGTAAGTATTTCTAAGAAAGGAAGAACTACTACGATTACTGCAAAAACACCTAAAGGACAAGTTTTTTGTAATGTTTGTTGCGCAATATTTAGTCTTGTTTATTTTGCTTTGTTAGAAGGAAATAAAAATACTCGGCGTTGTGGTCTAGGCCTCGGTATTGTTGCATTAATTTTAGGTATTTCAGCAGTAGGATTAACTTGTTTATTTTGGCCAAGTATAATTATTGCAATTTTAGGTACTCTTGCAAGTATTTGCTTTTTAATATTTGGTTTAATATATACAATTTCTTTTGGAAAAGCAGTTGATAAAGATAGAAAAGATGAAGCTTTTGAAATAATTGCAAAGGCTAAAAAACGAAATAAATCTATGGAAAACGTTATGCCTAAGATTTCAAAAGATTTACTTTTGAGAATCGATATTATAGAAAAATTAAATGAATTACCTTATAATTCAAAAGAATCTCCAACTATAAATCTTATAAATAAAAATTTAGCATTACAATATACAGGACTTGCAGTTGAAATTCCAGTTATAGTTACTTCGGTTACATTACTTACATTAATTTTTGGATTTGATATATTAGTATTGCCAGCTTTGACGGTAATTGCACCGATAGTTGCTCCTGTTACAGCAATACTTTTAATTCTTTCTGCTGTTAAGATTGACAAAGCCAGAGTAGAAAAAACTTTACTTATGATAAAAGAACTTGCCAAAAAAGGTTTGCCATTAAAAAATATTGTGAAAGAAATTCCAAAAGATTTGCTAAACCGTGAGGTAATTCAAAATGCTTTGAAAGAATTAAAAATAAGAAACGATAATAATTTTTCTAGTCATCCTTATTATGTAAATTTTATTCCTGGACCTGGACAAGTAATTCCACCGGCGCAATATTTTTGGAATAATCAAAATCAACGTGGTTTTTAATAAATCATAAAAAAGAACTTCACTTATTAATGAAGTTCTTTTTTTTATGCGAAAAAAATTATTTACATAAAAAATTATCGATATCGTCAAGAGTAATTGATTTATGTAAAGAAATATTTATCGCGTTAGCTATAATATTTGAAAGACGTTCAATTACTTCGTCAACTTCTTTTGGCGTGACAAACATATTTTCTTCGTACGGATTTAAAATTTCTGTGATAAGATTATATTTTTCGTCGGAAGATAAATTACTCAGATTTAACATAAAATCATGTTCAAAATTTTTTTCACATGCTTCTATCATTACGTTTAAAATTTTATCCATTGTATCATTTATAAGCGTTGCTGCATCAATTACTGTTGGAACTCCAATTGAAATTACTTCGCAGCCTAAACTTTCTTTATCCAATGTAACTCTTTTATTTCCCATTCCTGCACCCGGAGTTATTCCTGTATCAGCTAATTGAATCGTAGAATTTATACGTGAAGAATTTCTTGCGGCTAATGAATCAACAATAATTGTCAAATCAGGTTTAGTTCGCTCGCAAATTCCTTTTACAATTTCAAACGTTTCGATACCGGTAATTCCTAAAACGCCGGGCGATACTGCACTTACTGTTCGTAAAGTATTTTTCAATTCATTTGCAACAAAATTTTTCATATGCCTGGTAACTAAAACTTTTGAAATAACTTTTGGGCCGAGAGCATCAGCAGTGATATTCCAATTACCGAGGCCAACGATTAAAATATTATCGAATTTTTTATCAGCCAAAAGTTTTTTAATACTATCGGCTAAAATTTTTATAGCTTGGCGGCGGCACTCAACACTATTTTTATTAAGCATAGGAGATTCGATAGTTATATAAGTGCCTTTAGGTTTACCGATTTTTTTCTCACCGTTATCATTTATTATTTTTACAGTTGTTACATGAATATTTTTAAAGTCTTCGGTAAAAATTTTTATACCTTTAATTTCTTTATTCATTTCATGAGCTTCAATTGCTAAATCAGTTCGTATCGATAAAATATTTATCCATCTCCTTTTCTTTTAACTTACCCATTTTTTTTTTTATTATCCATTGATAATATGTAAATTATGTTGTAATATAAAGAGTAGAAAAGGGGAGTGGTGGTGTGGATTCTGATAGTTATACCAAATTTATTCTCTTATTTATATTTCTATTACTATCTTCATTTTTCTCAGCATCTGAAACTGCTTTTATCTCACTTAATAAACTTCATTTAAGAAATATGATAGATAATGGAGTAAAAAATGCAGATATGGTAAAAAAAATTTCCGATATCCCTCAAAAATTATTAAGTACAATTTTAATCGGAAATAATCTCGTAAATATAGGTGCGTCAACTTTAGCTACATCTATTGCAATAAAATTAAGTGGAAATAATGGAATAGTCTTGATATTATGTACGGCACTTATTACTTTTTTGATATTAATATTCTCTGAGATTACCCCAAAACATTTTGCAAATCAAAATCCTGAGAAGATTACTTTAGTAGTAGCAAAACCAATTTCATTTTGTGTATGGTTTTTTACTCCACTTGTTTACATCTTAAATTTAATAACAAATGGTATAATATTTTTACTTGGTGGGAAATCAGATAATAATCATCCACTAATTACGGAAGCAGATTTAAAAACAATAGTAGATGTAAGTCATGAGGAAGGCGTTTTAGAAGTTGATGAACGCGAAATGATTAACAATGTATTTGAATTTGGTTCATCAGATGCAAAAGATGTAATGATTCCACGTACCGATCTTGTCGCAATTAATTTAGATACGCCGTATGATGAAATAGTTGAACTTTTTAAGACGGAAGGTTTCTCACGTATTCCGGTTTATCGTGAAACAATAGATGATATCGTAGGGATTTTACATCTTAAAGATTTTATGTTTAATACTGATAAAAATAATTTTAAACTTGAAGATTGTTTACGTAAGCCATTTTTTACTTATGAATATAAACCAACACGTGAATTATTTACTATTATGCGTGTTAAACGAATCCCTATCGCAATAATTTTAGATGAATACGGTGGGACTGCAGGGATTATTACAATGGAAGATTTAGTTGAGGAAATTGTTGGAGATATAGCAGATGAGTATGACGAACTTGAACAGTCTATTGAATGTATTAAGGAAAATGAATATGTTGTTGACGGTAGTGTAAAAATTGATGACGTAAATGAGGAATTGCATATTAATTTACAGTCGGAAGATTTTGATTCAATTGGCGGTTATTTAATAGGTATGCTTGGCCGTTTCCCAAAACCTAAAGAAATTATTGAAACCGATGATTTGAAATTTATTATCGAACGTGTAAATAAAAATCGTATTGAAAAAATTCGTATCCTCAAAAAAAATTAAAAAAAAGTTCCCTACTTAGTAGGAAACTTTTTTTATTATTCAGGTACTTCATGACTATTTGGTTGATTATCTGGTTGAAGTAATGGTACAGCTAAATTAGGATTATTTTGTGTATGTGGATTTTGTTGAGGTATCGGTGGTTGATATGGTGACTGTGGTATTGGCTGTGAATTATCTGTATGCGAATTACTTTCTTCTTCTAATTTTTGTCTTACTGCTTCTATATGTTTTTGGTAAAATGTGTTTTCAAACCAATTGAGTTTAATACCATGTGAAAGTTTTTCTTCAATAATAAATTTCCTATCATTATGTACAGATTTTGATGTCCAAGCAGTTGCACCAATACCTAAAGCAGTACAAAAAATTGAAGCTGCTAAATATTGCATACTTACACTAAACGGAATAGCTGCTCCAAAACTAAATGGTATTAAAGCAATTGATACACCTACTAAAATAATACTAAATACTATCAAAGCAATTTTATTTCTTCTTTCTTTTTTGAGGTTTTTAATCGTTTTTCCAATATAAGATTTTTTATCATTAAATCCATGAAATTTTGCATACTTCTGTTGTAAGTTTTCAGCGTCATTTAAACAATTTTCTAAATCTCGAATTGTACTTCCTAATTTGTCAATTGCTCTCTCGCTTTTTATATTTTCTAAATCTTTTCGATTCCAAAAATTAAAAATCATCGTTAAAATCATATAACCTTGCAAGTTTAACAGATTAGTTTGTATAGAATTTAATCTTGCCTGTTCTTGTCTTAAAAGAAAAATTTCGTAAATTATTTCATTTCTAATTTGTGCTTCCATAAAAAAATCACACTCCTTTTATAATTTACCGTCGCTCTTCATATATATTTATATCATACAAATAAATTTTGGAAATGTCAAATTTGTAACGCTACGTAAAAAAATATTTTATTGTGAAAAAAATCATTTCTCATCTTTCTACGGAATGATTTTATTTTTTATTGTTGTAATAAAATTTCTTTGTTAAAATAAATTCGAGGTGATTTTATGAAAAATGATGCTGAAAAAAATATCGGCATTGCTTTCCTTCTTAATTTCTTCTTCTCAATTTTTGAATTACTTGGTGGCTTTTGGACTAACAGTATCTCTATTACTTCCGATTCTATTCATGATTTTGGTGACTGTCTCTCAATTTTAATTTCATGGCTACTTGAAAAAAAATCTAATAAAAAACCTAACGCGTTTTATACTTATGGCTATCAAAAATTTTCTGTACTCGGTGCTTTAATTAATTCTGTCGTACTTTTTTCCGGCGCTTCTATTATGTTTGTAAGTGCCGTTACTCGAATTTTTAATCCCGAAGAAATTAATTACAATGGCGTTTTAATTTTTGCCATAATTGGTTTGATTGTTAATGGTATTGGCTCGTATAAAACTATTCGTGGTGAAAAATTAAGTGAAAAAGTTGTTGGCCTACATCTTTTAGAAGATGTTTTAAGTTGGGCAGTTGTTTTAATTGCCGGAATCGTAATGAAAATTTTTGACTTACCAATCCTTGACCCTATCCTTTCAATCTTTATTACTTTCTTCATTTTATTTAATGTCATAAGAAATTTGATAAAAGTTTTTGAAATATTTTTGGATAAATCAGTTATTAATATTGATGAATTAAAGAAAGATTTACCGCAAGATGAACAAATTTTAGACATACATCATTTACATTGTTGGACGGATGGTGTAAATAATTTTTTGACTCTCCATTTAGTTGTTAGTGATTCAATTGACAAGGATAATATTATTAGAGTTAAAAAACTTTTACGTGAAAAATTATTTGCTAAAAAAATTAACCATATTACTATGGAACTTGAATTTGCTAGTGAAAATTGTAATCAAAATGATTGTGAAAATATAAAAAATGATTATGAAATTTTACATATTCATCATCATTAAAATAAATTTGTAATTGGTTGATTTTTATGGTAAACTTATATTAAGAATATCTTTAAGGAGGTGTTGTGAGTGGATAATCTTAATCTCGCAAAATATATCGATCATACTAACTTAAATCCCTACGCTACCTCTATTGATATTATTAATCTCTGTAATGAAGCTAAAAAATTTAATTTTAAAGCCGTTTGTATTAATCCTTGTTATGTCCCTTTAGCTAAAAATTGCCTCGAGGATTCTAATATCTTAGTTTGTACTGTAATCGGTTTCCCGCTCGGTGCCAATACTACTAATACAAAAATTTTTGAGGCGAAAGATGCTATTGAAAATGGCGCCAACGAATTAGATATGGTTATGAATATTGGTGCCGCTAAGGAAAATAATTGGCTCTTAGTTAAACGTGATATCGCTGCCGTCGTTAATGCTGTTTCCGGTCGCGCTATCGTTAAAGTTATTTTGGAAACTTGTCTACTTACTAATGATGAAAAAGTTAAGGCTTGTAATTGTGTAGTTGAGGCTGGCGCTGACTTTATAAAAACTTCGACCGGTTTTAGTACTGCCGGTGCTATTTCTTCCGATATTAAATTAATTCGTAAAACTGTTGGAAATAAATGCGCTATCAAAGCTTCCGGCGGTATTAAACATCTTGAAGAAGCTATTTTAATGATTGAAGCTGGTGCAAATCGCTTAGGTACAAGTAATGGCGCAAGAATTATGCGTGCAGGAAAAATTGAAAGTTAAATTATAAAAATTTTAAGGAGGGAATAATTATGTTAGAAACAACACCTTCAAATCTTCCTGCAAATAATTATATTGTTAGTCAAACTATTCAGGAATTGTTAAGCCATTTAGATCAAAATGCACTTCAAGAGTTACAAAATAGAATAAATCAACCTAATTCAGAAAATAATAATAATAATGATGATGAACAAAATAGAAGAAATCTCCAATTAAATCTTATATTTTTGTTTGAAAATGAATTCTCTGTAGCAATTTTAAATCAGGCAAATGTAAATGATGATTTGCTTTTAGAAATTTTTAAATGTATGAATGCCGATACGCGGTATTATGTTTGGCAATATCTTTCTGAAGAGCAAAGATTACATTTTTTGCGTGAAACAGATATTCAGTCTTTTGAGGATTATATTCAACTTCTTATGCGGACACAAACGTACAAGAATTTTTTATTAGCGATATTTGGAAAAAGCCCAGAAGAAATATTAAAAATATGGTATAACCTTACCGATGCACAGCGAGCGGTTTTATTTCCTATTTTACCGCCGGAAATAAGACAAAAATTATCTAGGCCAAAAGAGTTTGTTAAAGCTATTTTGTCTAGTTTAGGTTTAGGCTTAGCTTTCTTAGTTAATGTATCCTGGCTTTCTATGAACTTAATTATAAGTGGAACTGCTGGACTTGGTATAGTTTTTGTAGTTGATATGATTGGTAAGCTTTGCGCTGGTTTTACTTTGAATTTATTAGGGGCAATTTCAGGTTGGATTATAAGTAAATGTTATCTCTCTCAACATTGGATAATCTTCCTCAATTTTATTCACTACAAATTAATATCAAATAATTTGGATATTACTCAAATAAGCAATTCTACAATAACATATCCTTATCTTTTGGAAGAGTTTAAAAAATTAACTAATAACAAACATAACAAAGAAAATAACAAAGAACATAACAAAAAACATAACAAAAAAGGTGAAGATTTTTATAGAATTTGTCTTATTTTTAAAAATTTAAAAGCTAGAGATCAATTTAATTGTTTTTGCTTATTATCAGAAGATATGCAATTAGCATTATTAAATACTGACATTATAAAACTTAATGTTTTAGAACATTGTGTTAAGAATGTAAAAACTTATCGGGATATAAAAAATATTTCAAAAGCAAAACTTTTATATAAAAATGCTGATAAAGAATTTGGACTTGCCTATAAAAAAATTGCTTATTACAAAATTCAAGAGTTAGATTCAAGTGAATTGCCTAGTAAACATTTAGAAAGACTTAAAGGCGTATTAAAATTTTGTGTACCTTTATTAGTATTTGGATTTTGCGCTATTGCATATCCCATTATGCCTTTAATTATTTCAACTTTACCTGTATGGGGCACAGCTCTTGCAGCTGCCGTACCGGTTATTATTTCAATTGGTTTTAGTATAGCTAAATTTTTTGTTGAAGGCTTCAAAAATATTAATTGGTCTATACATTTTAAATATGCAAAGGGAATATCTAATTGTGATAAATCAATTAAGTTGAGTGAAAATCAAAATATAGAGTATCCAAAAATAACAGATAAAACTGATATTATCGAATTTCAAAAAGAACGTTTAGATGAATTAAATAAAAGTATAGAAAATCACAAAAAAGAAAACTCTCAAAAAAATAATAATGAAATTACCGAAGAAAATAATGCTGAAATTCCAAATGTAACAAAAAATTCAAATAAAATATTAGCCTATGTTATTAAGGGTATTGGTATTGCGGCAGGTGTTGGAGGAATAATCGCGGGTATTATAGTTGGTGCATTAAGTTTACTTACATGGCCAGTTTCTACAGCTATAATGGGTGTTGGTATCATAATCGGAGTTTTAGCTTGGCTAGGATGTAATAAATTTTTACATCACTCTGCAGTAAATTACATTTTAATGAAAAATAATGAAATTCCAATTGAAATTATTAAAAAAACAAAAATTGAAGGAAATAAAGACCTTATGGAAATGAAACATAATTTAAATTTTACTGCTTTTGACAAAGAAAGAAATAGATATCAAAACAATGATCCAAATTTGCACTATTGTACACAAACTGAAATAGAATCAGCAACAGCCGAAAATGAACTCGGCGATTCGTAAATTACTCAATAAATAAATATTAAAACTATGATTGAGTTTAAATCATAGTTTTTTTATTCACAAAAATAAACTTTATTTATGGCATAATAAATTGCAAAAATAATAACCAGATAATAAAATATAAGTAAAGGAGGCAGAACGATTGGAAATAGATATTAATAATAATGAATTAGCGATTGCGAAATATAAATTACTAAAAATATCAAGATTTTTACACAGAGTAGAAAGTTTTCAGAAAGAAGATTTAATTGATTTTTTTAGATTGCTTTCTCCGAGTGAACAATATTATCTCTTTGATAAATTATCTGAAGAACAAAAATTGATAATTTTAGCAAAAAAAAATGTATTGTCGCCAGATGTATATGTCGATTGCTGCAAAAAAACAGATACTTTTAACAATAATATTTTACTTAGTACTCAATATTACTCATTAAAGCGTTGGGGAAAAAATTATAAAAACAAAGCAGATTTTGGTAGAAAAATGGTGTTGTTAGTTGCAATCTTAAAAAATTTTGAAAATTTGGAAAAAGAATTGGAAAAAGAATTGGAAAAAATTCTTTTTAGGGAAAAACTAAAAAGAATTTCTAAACAAATTTTATTTTTCGTTTTATTTGTATTTTGTTCTGCATCATTTGGTATCGGTGCATATTTAGGCAAATTTTTTATTGGTGGTTTAAGTGTTTTTATTGAATATGGAATTATAACTTTGGGGTCTGCTATTACTTTAAAAAGTTATGACAAAATTCGAGAAAGTTATTTACGTGAAAGTAAATTAATAAAAATGTTAAGTTGGATGAAAAAAAATGAAGTCTTTAAGAAAAATAAAAAAATTTCTGAACCACCGGTAATTACATATTTAAATAATTTAAATAATGAAAATCATAATGGAAAAAATAGTGAAATAGATATAGATGAAAAATTATTAAATTTCAAACAAAATGCAGGTATAGCTGAAAATCTTTTTGAAGTAAGTAATATCAAATATAAAAAAAGCAAATTAAAAAAAGCAACCAAAATTATTTTTTATATTTCAGTTTTTTTAACGCTTGCAGTTGTCGTAGCTTCATCGATACTTATTCCAGGTGTTGCTGCTTTAATGCAATTTGTAGTTTCTATATTTGCACTAAAAATTTTTATTGCAACTTTAGCAATAGTAAGAGGTTTAACTCTTGCAGGATATTTAATTTTGTGGCTTCAAGTACAAAGACAAAGTGAAACAATAAAAAAATTAAGAGCTGAAAGTCCTTTGAGTAAAGATCTTTCAAAAGAAATTGTTGAAGAAGCAGCAAAAAATTTATCCGAAAAACCAAATTTAGAAAATGAAAAAGAAAATGTAAAATGAACCATCAAACAATTTCAACAGAATATTTTTTTAGCCAACGAGAAAGTTGATAAAAATATCCCATAAGCTGTGGGCCTGACATTAATTGTCCGAACCACGGCTTTTTTGTTTCTATTAATTCAAACAATTTTTCGCAATTAATTATATCTGATAGCGGACTATTTTTTAATTCGACGTTCAGCATTTTGCAAATTAATTTTGTGTAATTTGGATTAAATGTTTTCGGATACGGACTTTTTTTTCGCCAAAGAATTTCATCTGGTAAAATATTTTTCATTGCCAAGCGTAACAATCCTTTTTCACGCTGATTGTAAAATTTCATTGACCATGGTACATTATAAACATATTGAATTAATTCGTGGTCGCAAAATGGTACACGTACTTCCAAACCATTTGCCATTGACATTCTATCTTTACGTTCCAAAAGATTTCCCATGAAATATGTTATGTTTAAATAAAACATCTCGCGCGTATATTTTTCTTGCGGATTATTTTCCGGAAAATATGGCGCTTTTTTTATCGCTTGCAAATATTTTTCATGCGCATAATTTTTTAAATCCAAATTAATTTTCAAAATGTCATCACGAATTGACAAATCACGTGTCCATGGAAAATCATCAACTTTTAAATCATCGCGATAATACCATGGATAGCCGCCAAAAATTTCATCTGCACATTCTCCTGACAACGCGACCGTCACATATTTTTTTATTTGTTCGCAAAATAAAAGTAGAGATGAATCAATGTCAGCCATTCCCGATAAATCTCGCATTTTCATCGCCTTTTCCAAAGCATATGCAGTATCAATTGATTCCAAAACAATTTCGTGATGATTTGACTTGATAAACGTTCGCATTTTTTTTACCCATTCATCATCGCTATCAGGTTGAAAAATTGACTTCGCAAAATATTTTTCATTATCCTTAAAAGTTAGTGAAAATGTATCTAAATTTTCAAATTCCTTTGACGCAATTGCACTAATTATGCTCGAATCTAATCCGCCTGATAAAAATGTTCCAATTGGTACGTCAGAAGTTAATTGATTTTTTATCGCATTGCTCAAAAGCCAATAAACATGCTCAGCTGTTTCATTTAAATTTTCAGTGTGCGGCGCATATTTTAATTCAAAATAGCGCTGCTTTTTTATTTTTCCATTTTTAAATTCTAAAGTATGTGCCGGCTCAAGTTCGCCTATGTCCATAAAAATTGCATTGCCAAAAGTTCGTGCCGGACCGATTGCCAAAAGCTCACGCAATCCATCACGATTTATTTTTGTGGTGATACCTGGAAATTTAAATAAACTTTTCATTTCAGATGCAAATACAAAATTTTCTCCGTCATAGTGGTAGAACAATGGCTTAACACCAAATCGATCGCGCGCCAAAAATATTTTATTTTCTTCTTCGTCAAATATTGCAAATGCGAATATTCCATTCAAATATTTTGGACAATTATTTCCCCATTGAATATAACTTTTCAAAACGATTTCAGTATCAGATTTAGTCTCAAAATTTTCGCCTAGCTCAATCAATTTTTTTTTGACTTCGGGCGCATTATAAATTTCACCATTATAAACGATGGCGAAATCTGATTTTTTTTTGCAGACCATAGGTTGTACGCCACCCTCCGGGTCTATTACGATTAAGCGGCGATGTGCGAATTTCACATTTTTATTTATATAAATACCTTTGGCATCTGGACCGCGATGTTTTATTTCTTCGATCATATCGTATAAAATTTTATTGTCTAGATTTTTTGTACTTGTAAATCCTGCTATCCCGCACATTTTTTAATTCCTCCTCATTTTTTATTATATGTATGCCGTGAGAAAAATTTAACAAAATAAATTTATATGCTTGACATCATTTTTTTTCGTGATATAATAAATAATTAGTGGGCCGCTGTGATGGAATTGGTAGACGTAGTGGACTCAAAATCCACCGGCAGTAATGCCGTGCCGGTTCGAGTCCGGCCAGCGGCATATAAAATTATTGTTCGAAATTTTTCATCTGAATATTTGTTACTTAAAAAGATAAGTATGAGCTCATTAATGAGTATTTATTAAATAATTTTTCATAAAAAATTAGTTGCAATAAAAAAGCTCGTAAGATTTTTACGTGCTTTTTTATTTTATAAAGCTAAATTTTTTTTGAATTTAACCTTAATTTTATAAAGAACACTTGCATATCAAAATTTTTTTTGCTAAAATTGCAACTGTACTAAATACGCACATAGCTTTTTTTGCTATGGAGGAGGATTTATAAATATGTCTGAAGTAGTTTCTATGAAACAATTGCTCGAAGCGGGAGTTCATTTTGGCCATCAAACTCGTCGCTGGAATCCTAAAATGGCTAAATATATTTTTGTTGAGCGCAATGAAATTTATATCATTGACCTACAAAAAACTGTTAAAAAAATTTTAGAGGCTTATGAGGCCGTTACTAATTTAGCTAAAAACGGTGGCAAAATTCTTTTTGTCGGTACTAAAAAACAAGCTAAAGAAGCTATCAAAGAAGAAGCTCAACGTTGTAATATGTTTTATGTAAATGAAAGATGGTTGGGCGGTATGCTCACTAATTTTAAAACTATTCGTCAACGTATTTTACGTTTAAAAGAACTTGAAAAAATGGAAGAGGAAAATGTTTTTGATTTACTGCCTAAAAAAGAAGTTACTTTGTTAATGAATGAAAAAGCTAAATTGGAAAAAAATATTGGCGGCATTAAAGAAATGGAAAAATTGCCGGATATGATTTTTATTGTTGATTCAAAAAAAGAAGAAATTGCGGTTAAGGAAGCCAGAACTCTTGGAATCCCTATAGTTGCTATTGTCGATACAAATTGCGATCCTGATTTAATTGATTACGTAATTCCAGGTAATGATGATGCAATTCGTGCTGTAAAATTAATTGTCAGCAAAATTGCTGATGCTGTTATTGAAGCAAATCAAGGTGAAGCATCAGATAAAAATGAAAAATTTGAAAACGAAAATTTCGGAGAGTGATATAAATGGCCGTTACTGCCGCAATGATAAAGGAATTACGAACTATTACCGGCGCTGGTATGTCTATTTGTAAAGAAGTTTTGGTTGAAGCTCAAGGCAATATGGATAAAGCACAAGAAATTTTACGTCAAAAAGGATTAGCTGCAGCTGCAAAAAAAGCGGGACGAATTGCTGCTGAAGGTTTAGTTGACATTTATGTAAGTGATGATGAAAAAATTGGTGCAATTGTTGAAGTAAATAGTGAAACAGATTTTGTTGCTAAAAATAATGACTTCAAATCATATGTACATGATGTTGCTGCTCAAGCAGTGAATTCAACTTCTTCTGATATAGAAAATTTTTTAAACGAAAAATGGCAAAATACAGATTTAACTGTGAAAGAGGAATTAAGTCAAAAAATTGCTGTTATTGGCGAAAATTTAAATATCCGTCGTGTTATAAAATTTGAAACTGACGGTTCAATTATTTCTTACATACATGCTGGTGGAAAAGTTGGTGTTATGTTGGAATTATCATGCGAAAAAGATGAAAAAATTGAGGAATTTGGAAAAAATATTTGTATGCAAATTGCTGCGATGAATCCGAAATTTGTTTCACGAAACGATGTTTCACAAGAATTTATCAATAAAGAACGTGAGATTTTGACACAGCAAGCTTTGAACGAAGGTAAACCAGCTAATATAGCTGAAAAAATGGTTAATGGACGTTTGAATAAAGAGTTAAAAGAGTTTTGCCTTATGGATCAAGAATATGTCAAAGATAATGAATTAACTATTCGCCAATATGTTGAAAACATTTCAAAAGAAACAGGTAAAAATATTTCAATTAAACGATTTGTTAGATTCGCAACAGGTGAAGGTTTGGAAAAAAAAGAAGAAAATTTTGCTGAAGAAGTAAGCAAAGCTATGAAAAATTAATTTTACGATAAAATAAAAAATGAGCCTAAGGGGCTACACTGTTAAGACAATAAATATTAGTTTTTTGAATAACAGCATAGTTTAGGCTATGCTGTTATTCATTTTACTTTGTAATAACGACATAGGCAACAATCCGATAAAATCATAATAAATATCAATGAATTGTGTCCATCTGCCGTCTATTTTCACTGGTGCATAGACTTCAACGCGTTTTACCAAATCATTTAAAACATCTGGTGTTAATTCCTGTAAATCAAAATATTTATGTACTTTTGCGATAAACCGTTCAACATTGTTGCTTTCCTGTTCTTGCTGTTCGATTTCACCAGATAAGGTTTTAACCTTTTCTTTTAATTCCTCTTGTTCCTGCTCATACTGTTCGGCAAGCATTTTGAAACAGTTTTCTGTTAAAACTCCGCTCGTCTTGTCCTCATAAATTGAAGTGAATAATTTGTCCAATTCTTTGATACGGTTTTCAGCTTTTGTTATCGCTCTTTTCTTTGAGGCTAATTCTTTTTTAACAATAGCTTTATGTTGTAAGCCCATAATTTCTCTGAATGTATCTTCGTAAAGCTCGATAAATTCAATTACCATTTTCAAATGAGCTAAGACACCTTCCTCAAGAACAACCGCGCGGATATAGTGAGTATCGCAAACGTCTTTACCCTTTTTCCTTGAAGTTGAACAAACAAAGTAATCTTGTCTTTTTTTAAAATTCTTTCCTGTACAGTAATATAGCTTTTGACCGCAATCAACACAATAGACAATGCTGAAAACATATTCGTTTTACCTGTTCTTGTCGGTCTGCGCTTATTTTTTCGTAATTCCTGTACCTTTTCCCAAGTGTCAACATCAATAATCGGCTCGTAAGTGTCCTCAAAAATCATATGCTGCTCTTTGGGATTATTAATTTTCTTTTTTGACTTATATGACTGTTTATGGGTTTTGAAATTTACAGTATCGCCTATGTATTCCCGTTTTTCTAAAATGTCTGATACAGTATCAGGCGACCACTTATATGGATTATCAATTTGTTTTGAAATATTTATTGTACCCTGTCTGCTGCCAATGAGCATATGGCATTAAAACTTTTTCAGCTTTAAGCTGTTTTGCAATTTGCGCCGGCCCATACCCCTCTAAGCAAAGACGAAAAATTTTTTTAACAATTATGGCAGCGTCCTCATCAATAATCCATTGATTGGGATTATCAGGACTTTTCATATATCCATATGGCGGAATTATTGTCAAATGCTTTCCTGACTCACCTTTTGCTTCCATAACCGCACGGATTTTCTTGCTTGTGTCTTTTGCGTACCCATTCGTTAATAATATTTAAAAATGGAGTAAAATCGCTATCGGTTTGATTATTACTGTCAATGCCATTGTTGATTGCAATAAAGCGAATATGCTTTTCTACAAATAGAACTTCTGTATAAAATCCGACCTTTAAATAACCACGTCCAAGCCTTGACATATCCTTTACAATAATTGTTTCAACCTGATTATCCTCAATAAGTGATAACAATTCTGTCCAGCTCGGACGGTTGAAATTTGTATCAGAATATCCGTCGTCAACAAAAAATCTTATGTTTGAGAAATTATTGTCCTTTGCGTACTTTTCTAAAATATTTTTTTGATTTACAATACTGTTGCTGTCGCCCTACAGTTCATCATCACGGCTAAGACGGCAGTATAAAGCTGTTATTTTTTCAGACTGTTTATTCATAATTCAATACCTCTCTTTCTTTTAAACAGTCTGTCAAAACAGGATTGTATGTATATATTCTAATACTCATCATCTGTTTTGTCAGCCCCTTTTGTATAATTTTCATCATGATCTGCACCCAAAAAGTCAGACAAAAATTAGATTAAGCAACCAAAGAGGATT
>CANEHT010000008.1 GCA_947427385.1 uncultured Clostridia bacterium
AAGAGGATAAAGTGCAAACTAAATGGACTGAGTCCTTTCAATACAGAATTCAATCGTTTTATTTATCTGTTTAACTGTTTTTTGTCTAACCTTTTGGGTTATGTTTATTTACCTTATAAAACTCGACGAGCTGTAACATAATTTTTGACGTAATAATTTTCATTCATACCGCTTATCATTACGCCCTTATTGTTAGGGCTGGCTGAATGAATAAATTGATGGTTGCCAATATAAATTCCAACATGTTGCACATTTTTTGCGCCGTTATTTGAGAAAAATACTAAATCGCCCGGCATTAAGTTTGCTTTTGAAACTTCTGTGCCGTTTTTAACTTGTGTTCGTGATGAAGAATTTAAATTTACGCCAAAATGTTTCATTACGCAATAAACAAATCCTGAGCAATCAACGCCTTTATTCAAATCTCTACCGCTATATCTATATGGTGTACCGATAAATTTTTTCGCGTATTCGATAATTTGTTGAGCTTTAGTTGAATTAGCAGAAAGATTTTCATCGCTAACTATCTTTACATAATTTGAATTTACATATCCCAAATTATTTTCAAATGAAACTTTAATCCAATCGTCAGTTTTATTATCAACAACGTTTACCACACAATTGTATGGTAAACAACAAATGACATTTGTATTTGATGATTGACCTTCACGTAAATTCAAACCGTTATCTGATGTAACAATTGCCAATTTATGTTCCGATGTGTCAATTTTTTGGAGTTTGTCGGCAAAATCACAGTCGACAAACTTTTTTGATATGTATGCGTTCTCATTATTATATGTAATGGCGAACCAATCGCCTGTTGTTGCATTTATATTTAATTTATCGCCAGTATTTACTTTTGAGATAATTTTTGCGGTTTCAGATGGTAAGAGTCGGATATTTACATTCGAGGCATTGACAATTCCTTGAGTATTTGAGATATCGACAAATTGTTTTGAAACATAAGCATGTGTTTGGTCGAGTGAGACCTCATAGAAATCATCATGCGAACTTAAAACGTTAATAGCTTGTCCACTTGATAAATTTTTTATAACTTGCGAATTAATATTTGGTGCGGTCCGTAAGTTTACATTTGTAGCATTAATTTTACCAAAAGTATTAGCAAAAATATTAGTTCGACATAAAATTAACGGACATACGATAGTTATAGCAAACAATGCGTCTGCATACGGCTTGCGCATTTATTAACCCTCCATTTAATTTATTACGTAAATATTACGTAACTATTATAATTATTATCGGGAAAATTGTCAATACCAAACACTTTTTTGTAACATTTTTTTTGTGTTATAATTCATTAGATAATTTCATAAAGGATGGGTTTATTTATGTTTAATATCTCTTTAAAAGATAATTACGTAATGCAATTTGATGAGCCATTAAGTATTTTTGATATCACTTTAAAAATTAGTGACTCACTTGCTAGAAATGCTTGCTGTGCATTAGTTAATGGTCAGCCGAAAGATTTACGTACTATTTTGTCAAATGATTGTAAGCTAGAGATTTTGACATTTAATGATGAATTAGGACGTGCGGCATTTCATCACACAACTGCACATATTTTAGCGCAGGCAGTAAAACGATTATTCCCAGATGTAAAGTTAGCTATTGGGCCAAAAACTGCCGATGGTTTTTATTATGATTTTGATGGCCAATTTTCACTTGAAGATTTAGATTTAATTGAGGCCGAAATGAAAAAAATTGTAAAGGAAGCTTTGCCAATAGATTATTTTGAATTGGACCGTCAAAAAGCTTTGGAACTGATGAAAAATGAGCCATATAAAATTGAATTGATTAATAATTTGCCAATAGATGCGAAAATTTCATTTTACCGTCAAGGAGAATTTACAGATCTTTGTGCCGGTCCACACATTATGAATACGAAATTTGTCAAGGCACTTAAACTTACATCGATTGCCGGCGCGTATTGGCATGGCGATGAAAAAAATAAAATGTTGACGCGAATTTACGGAACATCATTTACAAAAGCTGCCGATTTAAATGATTATCTCGAAAAAATTGAAGAAGCAAAAAAACGCGACCATCGAAAACTTGGCCGCGAATTAGATTTATTTACAATACTCGATGAAGCACCAGGTATGCCATTTTTTTTACCAAATGGGCAAACTTTGAAAAATATTTTAATTGATTATTGGCGGAAAATTCATAAGGCTAATGGCTATAAGGAAATTTCAACGCCAATGATTTTAAGTAAAGATTTATGGATACGTTCAGGCCATTGGGAACATTATAAAAATAATATGTATACGACAATTATTGACGAACAGGATTTCGCTATTAAACCGATGAATTGCCCTGGTGGGATTTTAGTTTATAAAACTCAGTTGCATTCGTATAAAGATTTACCATTACGGCTTGGGGAACTTGGAATTGTACATCGTCATGAGAAATCTGGAACATTACATGGATTAATGCGGGCACGTTGTTTTACACAAGATGATGCACATATTTTTATGACGCCCGAACAAATTAAATCAGAAATTAAAAATGTTATTGATTTAATTGATGAAGTTTACTCACTTTTTGGGTTTAAATATCATATTGAGTTATCGACACGGCCAAAAGATAGTATGGGAAGTGATGAGCAATGGGAGGAGGCAACGGTAGCATTAAAATCAGCACTTATTGAAAAAAATTTAGCGTTTAAAATAAATGAAGGAGATGGAGCATTTTACGGACCGAAAATTGATTTTCATTTGGAGGATTCATTATCACGGACATGGCAATGTGGGACGATTCAATTAGATTTTCAATTACCGGAAAAATTTGCACTTGAATATATAGGAGCAGATAATGAGAAGCATTGTCCAATTATGATTCATCGAGTTATATTTGGAAGTATCGAACGATTTATTGGGATATTGATAGAGCATTATGGTGGACGTTTTCCAGTTTGGCTCGCGCCTATACAGGTAAAAATTTTACCGATATCAGAGAAATTTAATAGCTACGCACAAAATATTTTTAATACGTTAGAAAAAAATGCAATCCGTACGCAAATTGATATACGTGCGGAAAAAATCGGTTATAAAATTCGTGAGGCATCACTCCAAAAAATCCCTTACTTAATTATTATTGGTGAAAAAGAAGTTAATACAAATCAAATTTCCGTACGCTCTCATCATAATTTTACTACTACCGTTGATGAATTTATTAAAAATATTTTACATTTGCAATAATATTTAATATATGTTAGAATGAATTTGTAAAAATAAAATTTTTTGGAGGATTATATTATGCAAATGCAAGTTAAAGAAACGGGAAAAAATGAAAGGGTATACAGATTTAAACCTTCTGACATAATTGATGATGAAGGAATTCTCACAGTAAAAATACCTGAGGGTGTTACTAGCATTGGCAATTTTGCTGTTTGGGGTTATAGCGATTTGGAAAAAATAATTATGCCTAACAGTGTAACTAGCATTGGTACGAGTGCTTTTAGTGGATGTGAAAGTTTGCTTGAAATAAATCTGCCAATAAATATAACTGATATTGGAAAGGATGCTTTTTATAAATGTAAAAGTTTGACTGTAATAAATATGTTAAGCAGAGTATCTAAAATTAGGAAAAATACTTTTAAGGGTTGTAACCGTTTGGAAGAAATAAATATCCCAGACAGCGTGTTATGTATTTATGATAGTGCTTTTTCTTGCTCCGGTTTGACACAAATAATTATACCAAACAGTATTGTATACATTGGCGATAGTGCTTTTTTTGGTTGTCGTGAATTAGAAGAAATAACAATTCTAAGCAGTGAGATTCTTACTAAAAATATTAAAAAGGATGCTTTTGGTAAATGTCCCAGTTTGAAGAAAATATATGTTACTGAGTCGTTGTATAAAAGAATTGCTAGAAATTATGATAAAATTTGTAAAAAGTG
Source organism: uncultured Clostridia bacterium (assembly GCA_947427385.1). Lineage (GTDB taxonomy): Bacteria > Bacillota > Clostridia > Lachnospirales > CAMVHY01 > CANEHT01. The sequence goes on from CANEHT010000008.1 coordinate 3,920, forward strand.
GGGATTAAATGAAAACGTGGAGATATCAATATTTCAAGAAAAAGAATTAGAATCTGATAAAGTTTCAGATGATAGAAGTATATCAGAAGAAACAAAATCTCAAACAACGACAGAAAATGATATCAAAGAAAGTTTATGTAATCCAGCTCCATTATTATTTAATGAAGAAAGTATATTTGCTAAAGTTTCAATTAGGTCGGAAGAACCTAAACCTCTTCAAGCTAATGAATTTCAAAAAAATTTAGATGAACATTAAAATTAAATAGCTAATAAAAAATCAGGTTTGAGCCTGATTTTTTTTATGTCTTTATTACGTTTGATGAATTTATTAAAAAAATCTTGCAATAATATTTCAAATAAGTTACAATAAATCCATTGCAATAAATTTGTAACAATAAAAATATAATTTTGAGGAGATGATATTATGGAAAATATTTTTGAATTGATGGAAAAAATGGAAGAGGAGCGCAAAGTTGCTGAGAATGCAGATAGCCAAAAATTGGAACAAATAACTATACCTGATGGTGAGACTAATATTGCTGATGGTGTTTTTTCGTATCACGGAAATTTAAAACAAGTAAATATGCCAAACAGTTTAACTAGCATTGGCAATCGGGCTTTTTTGGGTTGCATAAATTTGACACAAATAAATATACCTGAAGGTGTTTCTAGTATTGGTTCTCAAACTTTTTTTCTTTGCAAAGGATTGAAAGAAATAACTATACCAAGCAGTGTAACTAGCATTGCTGATAATGCTTTTTCACGATGTAACAGTTTGGAAAAAATAATTATGTCTAAAGATAGCAAGTTAACAAGCATTGGTGTTATGGCTTTTAGTGATTGTAGTAATTTGAGACAAATAAATATACCTGAAAGTGTGACAAGCATTGCCGATAGAGCTTTTTCTGGTTGCATCAATTTGAAGAAGATAAATATTTCTAAGTCTCTTGTTCAGTCAATTGGAGAAGATAATATTCATGAAAAATTAGGATTAGATCTTAGTGTAAAGATATCAGTTTACGAAAACGAATTAAATTCTGATAAAAAAGACGTATTTGATAAACTAAATGGCGAAAAGAATTCGGCAGGTGTATTTGATAAAATAAATAATGAAAAAAATGAGAAAGAAAAACCTCCGCAAACTAAAGAACCTAGATAATCATTGAAATTAAATAGCTAATAAAAAATCATGGTTAAGCCTGATTTTTTTTGTTTGTAATATGATTGATGAATTTATAAAAAAAACTTGCCATAATATTTCATATATGTTACAATAAATTTGTTATAGTAAATTTGTAACAATAAAAATATAATTTTGAGGAGATGATATTATGGAAAATCAATTTGAAGAAAGCGATTATACATTCACTGTTTCAAATGATGATACAGAAACGGTGAATAAAGTGCGTGAAAGAATAAAAAAAAGCCAGGAGTGTAACATAATTGATCTGCATATGCTCAAAGAACTGACAGAAATAACTATACCTGACGGTATACGAAGCATTGATTATATTGGTTTTAATGGTTGCGAAAATTTAAAAAAAATAACGATACCAAATAGTGTGGCAAGAATTGGAAGTATGGCTTTTGCGAATTGTAAGAATTTGACACAAATAAATATACCTGAAAATGTGACAAGCATTGGAAGGAATGCTTTTTTTGGTTGCGAAAATTTGAAACAAATAATGTTATCAAATAGTGTGACAAGCATTGGAGAGAGTGCTTTTGCACATTGCAAGAAGTTGACACAAATAAATATACCTAAAAATGTGACAAGCATTGGAGAGAGTGCTTTTTCTGATTGCGAAAATTTAAAAAAAATAACGATACCAAATAGTGTGGCAAGAATTGGAAGTATGGCTTTTGCGAATTGTAAGAATTTGACACAAATAAATATACCTGAAAATGTGACAAGCATTGGAGAGAGTGCTTTTTCTGGTTGCAAAAATTTGGATAAAGTAAAAATTCCCAATTCTTTTCTTCAGACAATTGGCGCAGAGAATATTCACGAAGAATTAGGATTAAATCCTGGAGTAAGGATATCAGTGTACGAAAACGAATTAAATTCTGATAGAAAAGGCGTATTTGATAAACTAAATGGCGAAAAGAATTCGGCAGGTATATTTGATAAAATAAATGATGAAAAAAATGAGAAAGAAAAGCCTCCGCAAACAAAAGATTCTATATAAGCATTGAAATTAAATAGTTAATAAAAAATCAGGTTTGAGCCTGATTTTTTTATGTTTATTTTTATATTGTTACAAGTTTTTTGTGCTTAATGAATTTATTCAAAAATTATACTTGCAATAATATTGAATACATGTTAAAATGAATTAGTAATAACAAAAATAAAATTTTTTGGAGGATGATATTATGCAAATGCAAGTTGAGGTTTATAAAGAATTTAAGTTTGGGGGTTGTGTCTTCACTTTTTTAAAGAATTCTCACATCAATGTTGATGAAGTTTGGTATGAAATATTAAAAACATTGGGGGAAAATAAAACTAGTAAAATTACAAAAATTCCCGATAAAAGTTTTTATAATATTGAAGCATTGCGAAAAGTATATATACATGGTCGTGTGCAAAGCATTGGTAAGAATGCTTTTGAAGGTTGCATAAAATTGACAGAAGTAACTTTCGCTGACAATAGCAGATTGGATATCGTTGATGATGAGGCTTTTAAAGATTGCAAAAATTTAAGAAAAATTAATATACCTAAAAGTGCAACTAAGATTGGTACTAGTGCTTTTCAAGGTTGTAAAGTTTTAGAAAAAGTAATAATACCTGGCGAAAGCAAATTAGATAATATTGACAATCGTTCTTTTTCAGGTTGTAGCAGTTTAACACAAATAATTATACCAAGCAGTGTGACTAATATTGGCGCATGGGCTTTTGAGGGTTGCGAAAATTTGGGGCAAGTAATTATACAAAGTGATAGAGAATTAAACATTGGAGAGGGAGCTTTTTTTTGCTGCGATCGTTTAACCCAAATAAATATACCAAGCTGTGTGACTGATATTGGCGCGAAAACTTTTGATAATTGCGTAAATTTAGAAGAAATAAATATACCTGACGGTGTGCGTAGTATTGGCAAATGTGCTTTTTTTTATTGTAAAAAATTAAAGGAAATAAATATACCTAACAGTGTTACTGAGATTGCCGAGCGTGCTTTTATGGTTTGTTTGAATTTGGAGAAAATAACGATTAATGATAGTGAATTGGCTATCATTGGTGATGAGGCTTTTCGGGAATGTAAAAGTTTGAAACAAATAAATATACCCAGCAAAGTAACTAATATTGGTAATAAAGTCTTTTATGAATGTGAAAAGTTGGAAGAAGTAACTATATCACCTAATAATAGCGAATTAACTATTATTGGAGATAGTGCTTTTTATGGATGCAAGATGTTGTTGCAAATAAATATACCCCGTAAAGTAACTGATATTGGTAAAAATGCTTTTTATAGATGTGAAAAGTTGGAAAAAGTAATGATACCTAGTGATGCCAAATTGCGCTTTATTGACTATAATGTTTTTGGCAGATGCTGTAGTTTAAGAGAAATAACTATACCTGGTAGTGTGATTTGGATTGGCGGAGAAGCTTTTGCAGACTGTAATAGTTTACAAAAAATAAATATACCTGCTAGTGTGACTGAGTTTGGAGAGCATTCTTTTGATGGATGTACCAGTTTAATAGAAATAAATATACCTGCAAGTGTGAATAGTATTTCAAATTATACCTTTAACCATTGCGAAAGTTTGCAAAAAATAACTATCCCTAATAGTGTTACTAAAATTGGATCTTGGGCTTTTGGGAGTTGCATTAATTTAACAGAAATAAATATACCAAATACTGTGAAAGAAATTGGTGAGGCGGCTTTTTATGGATGCAAGATTGAACAAGTAATTATACCCAGAGTGAAATACATTAGCAGTGGGACATTTGCGTGTTGTAAAAGTTTGAAAAAAGTAATTATACCTGACAGTGTAACTGAAATTGAGCGGGGAGGATTTGAAGAATGCAAAAACTTAGAAGAAATAATTATACCAAGAAGTGTGACTAATATTGGCTTGTGGGCTTTTCATGGTTGCGAAAATTTGAAACAAATAAATATACCTGCAAGTGTAATTAGCATTGCCACTGGAGCTTTTTACAAATGTAGCAATTTGAAAGAAATAACTATACAAAGCAGTGAGGTTAATACTGACGAAAATATTTTTCTTTTTCGGGATTGTGACAACTTGGTAGAAATAAAAATTTCACAGTGTTTTTTGAATAAATTGGGGGAAAAAGGTATTCGCGAATTATTTGGATTAAATAATAATGTAAATATATCATTTTACAAAAAGGAATCTTTTTTAGATACGGAAAATTATGTAAGTATGCCGGAAGAGGATAAACCACTTCTTCAAGGACTACAGGAAAATATGTTAGATGAACATTAAAATTATATAGCTAATAAAAAATCAGGTTTGAACCTGATTTTTTTGTTTTTACTACCATTGATGAATTTATTAAAAAAATTTGCACTTCGTAATTCTTTATGCTATCATATCTTTTGTAGCTTGTCTACTAAATGTATATTTTTTTTACCGCGGTGTAAAATATTATTGTAAACATTAGGAGGAATCATCTATGTCTATTGAAGTTTTAAAAGTCTCTTCAAATTCTCAACCTAAAGCTGTTGCCGGTGCTGTCGCCGCTATCTTACGTAATGGTAATCCTGTCGAAATCCAAGCTATTGGTGCCGGTGCCGTTAATCAAGCTGTTAAAAGTATTGCTGTCGCTCGTGGCTATGTTGCGCCTAACGGTATTGATCTCGTTACTATCCCTGCTTTCTTACAATTAGATGTTAATGGCGAAACCAAAACTTCTATTAAGTTTATAATTGAAAAAAGATAGGTGTTGCCCTTGACCAATAATAAAGATTTATTAAAATATGAAGTCGCCCAAGAATTAGGCTTACTCGATAAGATAAAATTAGGTGGCTGGAAAACTTTAACTTCACGTGAAAATGGAAGAATAGGTGCTATCGTTAAAGAACGCCTAAAAAAATAAAATCTTTACTTTTTTCTTTTTTACTTTTTTCTTTGAAAAGAAAAAAGTAACAAAAAAGAAACTTTATCAAAAAAATCTTTGTGTGTTTGCACAAAGATTTTTTTTATTAAAGTTCTTTTATGAAGCGGCTTCAAAAAAGCCGATTATATTTTACTTTTCTTTCAAGAAAAGTAAAGGTTTTAAGAAAACACTGGATTTAGCCAACCATTTATAATTTTTTCGAGAGAAGTTTTCAAATCGTGGCGTAAAGCGTTATTGTCAGCCAAAAGATTTATTTTTATACATTCATCACCGACAAAAATTTTTGCGACGCCGAGTATTTCATTTTTTTTAATTGGCGCCTCTAAAATTTTTGGCGCTTCTATTTTTATACTTAAATTTTTTTCTTCGGTTTCATTTAATGGCAAAATCAAATTTTTTTCATATGTTAAAGCGATATTTGGTGTGCGCGAATGATTTATTTTTACATAATCTGCGATTAATCCTTTTGAAATTATGTGTTTGTATTTATAATTTTCAAAGCCGTAGTTGAGAAGTTTTTTTGTATCACGCCATTTGCCTTCTTTACCTCTGTCGCCCCAGCCACTACCGAGTACAACCGAAATTAATTGCATATCATTTTGTTTAGCCGCGCCGACAAAGCAATGGCCGGCTTTATTTGTAAAACCTGTTTTAATTCCGTTTGCGCCATTAAATTCTTGGAGCAAACGATTTTTATTATTAACCGTATAAGTATTTTTGTCGGAGCTAAAAGTTGTGGACGGCGTATTTATCAGCGTGATAAATTTAGGATTATTTAATGCGTAGCGCGCAATCAATGCCATATCGTACGCTGTTGAATGATGCTCACCTTTGTCTAAACCATTTGGCGTTTCAAAAATAGTTTCATTGGCGCCAATTTTTTTTGCTTTCTCATTCATCATTTTACAAAATCCATCAACACTTCCAGCAATATGTTCAGCGATAGCGACAGCGGCATCATTTGATGACTCAAGCATTAATGCGTAAAGAAGATATTTCATTTTAATTTTTTCATTGGGCGTGAGATGAAGCTTAACTTCGGGTACGGACAGAACAGATTTGGAAACAGTAACAATATCTTCGGTATTGGAATTTTCTAAAGCAAGTGTAGCTGTCATAATTTTTGTTGTGCTAGCCATTGGTAGTTTTTTTTGCGAATTTTTTTGCCAAAGAACACGGCCAGTTTGTGCATCCATTAAAATTGCACCGAGTGCACCGATATCAGTTGATTTTAGTTCACTTGCAAAAATATTTTGATGGAGCATAAGGAATGAAATTAAAATGCAAAAAAATTTTTTCATAAATAAAAAAATCCGTTACAAATTTTTGTAACGGATATCCCCCTATTATTCAAATTTTTTTGACAGCAAGAGTTACTTCCTCACCATTTATCTCCCACTGCTTTACGTAACCTTCAGGATCACCGTTAATAATTTCGATAGCTAATGTCTCTTTTTTTAGTATATCCTGATTACGTAAAAATATTCCGGCAATTTTTTCATTCCCACTATTATAAATACAAATGTGATCCATAACTTCAAACTTTGCCTCTTTACGCATCGTTTGAATTTTGTTTACAATTTCCCGTACGAATCCTTCCTCAATTAACTCCGCAGTTAAATTTATATCGAGAACAACACTGATATTTTTATTCGTTTGCATGATAAATCCGGGCTTGTTTTCAGTTTCAATTAATACGTCATCAGTAGAAAGTTTAATAGTTTCGCCGCCAAGATTTATTTCCAATTTTGAAATGAAAGAAGAATCTTGTTGACTCAAATAATCTTTGATTTGCGGAATATATTTCCCATAGCGTTGGCCGAGCGTACGTAAATTTGGTTTGAATTTGTATGTAACAAAATTTTGTGTGTCGTCAATAAATTCAAGTTGTTTTATATTTAACTCGTCAAGAATTATTTTGGAGTATTCATCGGGAAATTTTGGCGCCTGTACATAAATTTTTGATATAGGTTGACGATTTTTTATATTGGCAGAATTTCGTGCAGCGCGCCCAAGCTCAACTATTTTCAAAATTAAATCCATATTTTGCTCCAAATCTTTGTCAATAAGATTTGTATTTGCTGTTGGGAAATTTTCGAGATGCACACTTTCCTTTTGCGTTAAGTTTTTAAAAATTTCTTCAGAGATAAATGGAATAAATGGCGCGGTTAATTTTGTCAGCGTTGTCAAAATTTCATGAAGCGTTTTATAAGCATTAATTTTATCTTGGAGCATACCGCCAGCCCAAAATCGTTCGCGGTCACGCCGTATATACCAATTGCTCAACTCGTCAACAAAAATATTTATAGCGCGCGCAGCCTCAATTATTTTGTATTCATTGAGTGAATTATCAACGAACTCAATCAATGAATTCAGGCGCGACATTATCCATTTGTCCATAATGTTTTCCAATTTTAATTCATAATCATCGGGATTAAAATTGTCAATGTTTGCATACAAAACAAAGAATGAATAAGTGTTCCAAAGCGTGTTGATAAATTTTCGTTGAATTTCTTTGAGCGATTCGATATCAAAACGATTTGGCAAATATAGTGCGCTGTTAGTGTAGAAGTACCAGCGAATAACGTCCGCACCATAGTTGTCTAAGATTTCCCACGGATTTACAACATTTCCTTTATGTTTGCTCATTTTTTTGCCATGTTTGTCTTGAACGTGTCCAAGGACTACGACATTTTTATATGCCGGTTCGTCAAACAACAAAGTTGAAATTGCAATTAAAGTGTAGAACCAGCCACGAGTTTGGTCAACGGCTTCGGAAATAAAATCGGCAGGGAAGTTTTGCTCAAATTTATCTTTATTTTCAAAAGGATAATGCCATTGCGCGAAAGGCATTGAGCCCGAATCGAACCAACAGTCGATAACTTCAAGGACACGTTTCATTTTTTTACCGCATTTTGGACAATTAAGTAAAATTTCATCGACAAAAGGTTTGTGTAATTCAATATTTTCAGGGTAATTATCAGACATTTGTCGTAATTCATCGATGCTGCCGATGGCGTGTTCGTAACCGCATTCACATTGCCAAATAGGAAGTGGCGTTCCCCAATATCTTTCACGGCTAAATCCCCAATCTAAAACATTTTCGATGAAATTACCGAAACGGCCTTGCTTAATGCTGTCAGGATACCAGTTGACTTTGTTGTTATTTTTAACGAGATTATCGCGAACTTTTGTCATTTGAATGAACCATGAATTTCGGGCGTAATATAAAAGTGGCGTATCACAGCGCCAACAAAATGGATAGCTATGTTCATAATCGAAGCATGCGAACAATTTATTTGCAGCGTCAAGTTTTTTTATAATAATTTCGTCGGCGTCTTTAACAAAAATTTTGCTCAAGTCGCCCATATTTTCTTTAAAGCGGCCGCGTTCATCAACGGGTTGTGCAAATGGTAAATCATTTTGCATACCAACACGGGCATCATCTTCACCGAATGCAGGAGCACAGTGAACAATTCCAGTACCGTCGGTGAGTGTTACGTAATCGTCACAAACAATGTAGTGAGATTTTTTGTCAGTCGTTACGTAATCAAATAATGGTAAATATTCAATATTTTCGAGATTTTTTCCTAAAGTTTCATCTAAAATTTCAAAGTCGCCTGAGAAAATTTTATCGACAAGCGCGGAGCAAATTACAAAAATTTCGTTGTTATATTTTACACGCGAATAATTTTCATTTGGATTGACAACGAGTGCAACATTTGCTGGCAATGTCCAAGGTGTTGTTGTCCATGCTAAGAAATATTCATTGCTTTTGTTTTTGATTTGAAATTTTGCGATGAGCGATTTTTCTTTTACATCTTTATAACCTTGTGCAACTTCATGACTGGAGAGTGCAGTGCCACATCGCGGGCAATATGGAACGACTTTATAGCCATTATAGATTAAATTTTTATCCCAAATTTTTTTAATTGCCCACCAAACGGATTCGATATAGTTATTTTCGTAAGTGACGTAAGGATTTTGCATATCGGCCCAAAATCCTACGCGCTTACTCATTTTTTCCCATTCACTTTTATAGAGCCAAACGCTTTCTTTGCATTTAGCGATAAATTTTTCGATGCCGTAGGTTTCAATTTGTTCTTTGTTATCCATTCCCAATGATTTTTCGACTTCGAGCTCAACAGGTAAGCCATGAGTATCCCAACCGGCTTTGCGTAAAACTTTATAGCCTTTCATTGTTTTATAGCGCGGAATAATATCTTTAATTGTGCGAGTTAAAATGTGACCGATATGAGGTTTGCCATTTGCAGTTGGTGGACCGTCAAAGAAAGTAAAAATCGGTGCGCCATCACGATTATAAATACTTTTTTGAAAAATATTATTGTCGCTCCAAAATTTTTCAGTTTTTTTTTCGTTATCGACAAAATTAAAATTTGAATCAACTTTTTTAAACATGTTTAACCTCCAAATTTAAATTGTTCAAGGCGATTATTAAAGCATTTTTGCCATGTGGCCACGTCAAAGCACCTTGCAAAAAAGCGGTATAAGGCGGTTTAATTGGCGCGTCAGCAGTAAATTCAATTGATGCGCCCTGAACAAAAGTTCCTGCAGCCATTATTATATCACAATTATATCCGGGCATTGGCCATGGTTTTGGCACAACAAAACTATCGACGGGCGAAGCTTTTTGAACGCCTTCACAAAATTTTATCAGCATATCTTTCGACTTCAGATTTATCGCTTGAACGATATCAGTGCGTGAATCACGAGGCGATGGAAAAACTTCAAAGCCAAGCATATTAAAAATTTCAGCGGTAAAAATTGCAGTTTTAAGTGCACACGAAACAGTTTGCGGCGCTAAAAAAAGTCCTTGTAATAAAGAAAATGATTGGCCGAGAGATGGCCCGATATCTTTTCCGAGCCCGGTCAAAGAATATGCGGCGCCGTCGACATATTTTTTTTTGCCGACGATATATCCGCCAACTTTAGCAATGCCGCCGCCAGGATTTTTTATCAATGAGCCGACAGTTAAATCGGCGCCGAAGTCGGAAGGTTCAAATTCTTCAACAAATTCGCCGTAACAGTTATCAACAAGACAAATGATATCGCTGTGGATATTTTTTACGAACGCAATTAATTTTTTAATTTGTGCAACGTTGATGGATTTTCGTAGTGAATAGCCACGTGAGCGTTGAACGGCAATCATTTTTGTTTGTGGCGAGATAGAATTTTTAATGGCGTCATAATCAAAATCGCCATCAGGTTTTAATTCAATTTGTTTGTAATTTATACCGCGTGCGATTAAGGAATGCGGTGATTTTTTTATGCCAATTATACTTTGCAAAGTGTCGTATGGTGTGCCGCAAACATAAATTAATTCGTCACCATGATTTAAATTTCCGGATATTGCACAAAATAATGCGTGAGTGCCTGAAACGATTTGTATGCGAACAAGTGCGTCTTCAGTGTGAAAAATATCGGCATAAATTTTTTCGAGCGTATCGCGTCCAAAATCGTTGTAGCCATAGCCTGTGGAGAAATTGAAATGTGATTCACTTAACTTATTTTTTTGCATTGCGTGTAAAATTTTCATTTGATTATATTCGGCGGTGGTTTCAATTTTTTCAAAAATGTGTGAAATATTTTGTTGAGCAATTTGCCCAAGTTCAAGAATTTTTTCATCAATGTCAAAATTATTTTTCATGAAATCATAAATCATAATGGCACCCCATAAATTTTTTTTGACATAAATTATAAACATAATTGACAATTTCAGTTTCATTTTTAAAATTACCTTTATCAATCCAAATGCCATCAATTTGATGTTTGAACCAAGTTAATTGACGTTTGGCATAGTGACGCGTATTTTTTTTGATGAGTTCGATTGCTTGCGTTAAATCAATTTGACCATCGAGATACATAATAATTTCTTTGTAGCCGATAGCTTGCATCGAATTTGAATTTTTATTGCAGCCCATGTCCAACAATTTTTTCACTTCATTGACAAGTCCGAGTTCAATCATTTTGTCAACACGTGCCTCAATTTTTTCATAAAGAATTTGACGCGGCAAAGTTAAAATTATGAAAAGCGCGTCATATTTGATTTCATTTTGTTTTTGAATTGCATTGTGTTGTGAAAATTTTTGGCCCGTTTGTGAAAAAAATTCTAACGCACGAACGATTCGTTTGTGATCATTTTGATGGATTGTTTTTGCAGATTGTGGGTCAATTTCGGACAATTTTTTGAACAAATATTCATCAGATTGTGAAAACAATTTGGCACGTAAAGCAAAATCAACTTGACCACAAGAAAAATTGTTGTCATGTAAAACAGCATTGATATAAAATCCGGTGCCACCACACAAAATAGGGATTTTTTTTTGTGCATAAATTTTATCCAAATATTTTTTTGCACAAACTTGATAATCGGCGACAGAAAAATTTTCAGTTGGTAAAACTTCATCAATTGCGTAATGAACAACATTTTGCGTGTCAAAAATTTTTGCTGTACCGATATTCATGTATTTGTAAATTTGCATTGAATCTGCTGAAATTATTTGCGTGTCAAGTTTTTTTGCCAACGCCAACGACAAATCAGTTTTACCGCAAGCCGTTGGTCCTGCAATAATTATGAGCGGTTTCATTTTTTACGTCCAAATAATTTTTCAATTTCGATTTGTGAAATTTGAATCAAAGTTGGGCGGCCATGTGGACAATTAAATGGGTTTTCAGCAGACATTATTTTTTGAATCAACGCTTTTATCTCTGAGTAAGATAAGTTGTCATGAGCTTTTACGGCTTTTTTACAAGCATGTTGCATTATTTGTTGCATTTTAGTTTCATCGACGTTTGGGATTTCATTAAATGAATCAATCAAGTCAATGAAGAAATCTTTGGAGACATATTTATTGAAATTATGTGGGACACCTTTTACACTGAAAATTTTTTCAGACAATGCAATGATATCAAAGCCGAGTTTTTTAATTTTGTCAATGTTATCAAGCAAAATTTTCGCATTATATTCTGTTAATTCAAAAGTTATTGGGACAAGTAGTTGTTGTGGAAAATTTTTTTGTGCGTCGTATTCATTTTTCATTTGTTCGAACAAAACACGTTCATGTGCGGCGTGTTGGTCCATCAGAAAAATTTTTTTATCTTGTTCAATTATCCAATAAGTGTTGAAAATGCAGCCGACAATTTTGTAATCTTCCATAAATTTTTGAGTTTCATCATTTTCAATTGAAATTTGTTTTAGTGGCTCGTCAATAATTTTTTCCGTAGTGTCAGGAGTTTTTATAATTTTAAGTGCGTCAAATTTTTCTGAACTTTCACGAAAAACATTGGTTGAAGTTGATGATTTTTCGTCAAATGTTTTTGGAATGATTTCAGGTTTTGCTACAAGAATTTCATTTGAATTACTCTTAAATGTGGCCGTTATCGCGTTAAAAATAAAATTATAAATCAAATCGTCATTGACAAATCTTATTTCCATTTTTGTTGGATGAACATTTACGTCGACAAAACCTGGGTCAACCTGCAAATTTAAAACATATACAGGGAATTGGCCGGTCATAATTCGATTTCGATAAGCATTTTCAATTGCAAATGTAACGACATTATTTTTGACATAGCGGCCATTTATAAAAAAGTTTTGATAAGAACGATTGCCGCGTGAAAGCTCAGGCTTGACAATAAAACCTGACATTGCAAATTTATCATTTTGAATATCGACGGCTAAAGCATTTTGTAAAACATTTTTGCCCATTATGTACATCAGAACGGATTTCAAATCACCATTACCATTCGTTGTAAAAATCGTTTTATTGTTGTTAATAAATTTGAACGAAATTTGTGGATTCGATAGTGCAAAACGATTCATCATATTAGAAATATAGCTAGCTTCAACTGACGGCCGTTTCAAAAATTTAAGACGTGCCGGCGTATTATAAAAAATATTTTCCGCAATAATAGTAGTGCCACGCGTTGCCGCAATTTCATTTTGCGCAATAATTTTTCCACCATGAATTTTAATTTCAGAGCCAAGTTCTTCATTTTGCGTTTTAGTTATCATATTTACTTTTGAGATTGCCGCAATGGTACATAATGCCTCACCACGGAATCCTAAAGTTGTTAATGTTTCAAAGTCATTAAAATTTTTTATTTTGCTCGTTGCATGATTTAAGAATGCACTAGCTACCTGATTTTTCGCAATACCAATACCGTTGTCCGTAACACGGATAAAATTTATACCTCCATTTTTTATTTCAACCGTTATAGATTTTGCATTGGCATCAATTGAGTTCTCAACAAGTTCTTTAACGATTGATAGTGGGCGTTCGATAACTTCGCCCGCAGATATTTTGTTAATCATTGAGTCATCTAAAATTTTTATTTCATTTTGCAATATAAAGTTTGTTTCCATAAAAAATATTATACATAAATACAAAAATTTTCATAGTTATTATTCATGACTTATGTGAAAAAATTTTACATAAAAAAACAGATAATAATAAAATTATCTGTTTTTGAGTTTATGGAAAATTAGGATCTGAATAATCCGAAAAAGCTGAAAAATCCGAATTCAAAGTAGGTGCTTCATTATCACTAGAAGTTTCATTTTGATTTATATTATCAGAATTCAAAAGGGGGTCAAAAATACTGTTTTGAATTTCTGGCGTTATATCTTTGCCTATTTCAATTTTTTTTGTTATATCTTCTTCTTTATTTGTTTGAGGAGCGAATTCGTTAATTAATTCTTTATTTTGCTTTGACATAAGTACTGCAATTGTGATAACAGTAGCAACAAATGCAATAGCTGCTAGTGCTCCAGCAATTGCTAATGTTATAGGAGAACATGCAACGATAGGAATTACCTCAGGAATTGCAGTTGCTAAAATTGGGAATAATTCTGTCCAAATAGCTGGAATTATCTCGAGGGTAAAAGAGAAGTCGCCTCCAGATGCAGGCCAGGCAAAAAGATCTAATGCCATAGGCAACAAAGCAAGTGCTGTCAAAAATACAGAAATAAGTATAGGTGACAAAGTTATAAATACAGTAGAAATTACGTAAGGTGCTGCAAAACTACAAACCGCAGCTAATGCACCCCAACCAATTGATTGTCCGAATATTTCCAAAGTTGTTTCGGGTTTTGTATATTTGTCAACAAGAATGTTATCAAGATTGTTTAATGGTTCTTTTGATAAATATTTATAAAAAGTCAAAAAATGTGCATATTGCTGACAAATTTCGGGGAAATCTTGATGATTTTTTTCATTAATTCCTTTTCTAAAAAATAATTGCTGAAAATATCTATAATCTTCTTCGTTTATTATTTTACTTAATTTTTCTTTACTCAGATTACTATTTTCATCGTACAAATTTCCGCCAAGCTGAAGAAAAATATATAATCGAGCAAAAGGATTTTCAATAAATTTTAGCGATTCACGGTTTGCATAATTTTCTACAAAAAAATCAAAAAAGTTATTTTCAGTCATTTCTTGGTTATTAAGTAGTAAATATTGTAGGTGTCGTTTTATAGGTGAATTCTTTTTAATTAGTGAAATAGGAGGATTTGATTGATTTATTAAGGCTAAACCAATATCTTGGTTTGTTATTACTTGTGGATTATATATTTCATCAAAATTAAAACCATATTTTTCAATTATATTTAGCTTTAATAATAAATTTATAAAATTTTCATTATCTAATTCGTTTAATTTATTTAATAGTTCATATCTACTTTTTTCAGTTTCTGGTAATTTTTCAAATATGTTTTTAATTTTTTCGAGTTTCGAAGATTCCATTTGAGATATATCTTTTGATTTGTAAAAATTAATAAATCCAGACAAAGTGCAATACACAGATTTTATACGATTAAAAAAATCATTATAATTATGGAAAGAACTATCTATTTTTTGAGCTTCTCGCAATATTAAATTTTGCGTAAAATTATTAAATACTAAATTGGAACCAAAATATCTCGGAATTAACATTTGTATATCTTGATTTTTAATACTGAAATTTGAATTTTGAAGCAAATTTGAATGAATAGGATTTGCTTCACATATTCCTCTTATAAGTTCATCAAAATTATTATAACTTGTTTGTTTAGTATTATTACTATATTGAACTATCAAATATTTTATAAGGCCTTCTCTGTTGTTAAATTCACGATTTGAATTATCATTGAAATAACGAACAACAAGATCTTGTGATGGTTCCATTTTATATCTCTCCTTTTTCAAAAAAGATATTACTACAATCATTTTATCGAATTTTTTATTATGATTTCAAGTATATTTTATAAAAATAAATTTTAATTATAAAAAACAGATAACAAAAAATTATCTGTTTTTGAATTTATTATGGAACATGTTCTTTATCTAAAGGAATTGTAGGAGGTATTCCATTATCATTAGAAATTTTATTTTTGTCAACATTTGCCAAAAGTGGTGTATTAACGTTGTTAGTAGTTTCCGGATTAGCTTGAGTTTCTTGTAGTATATTTTCTTTTGGGTTGAATTGATCTTGTTTCCTTTTTCTCATTTTATTATTGTTTATTCCTTTAATTAAAAAGCAAATTGGAGTAATAATAAAAGGGCTTAAACCTATAACAATAGGAATAGCAAAAAAAGCAGTGGTTGCAAAAAATCCCGTAGCAAAAGCTGTAAACATGTAAGTAAAAAAAAGCAAAAAGAGTGATATGGGCAAAGCTACTAAACATCCTATTTTTATTGCATTACAAAATAAATCGCGACGGCTTAATTGTTCTTGATATTTTTTGAGAAGTTTTTTATCATCTTCATCTAATTTAACATTATCTAAATGCTGGAAGAAAAACAGGAAATAAGAAAAAAATTCTTCAAATTTTTGGAGTTCTATTTTGTTTGATTCAAGATTTTTTAGTTCACTTTTTAAATTATCATAATCTTTTTGATTTATTATTTTGTTTAATTCACTATAACTATATGCATTACCTACAAGTTGGAGGAAAATTAATAAACGCAAGAGAGGATTTTTGATATATGTTTCTTTTTGTGGGTTTGCAAAATTTTGTGAAAAATAATCTGCAAGTTCATTATTTGGTATTTCATGATTATCAAGAATTAGATCTTGGAAATTTGATTTAAAGTAATCATTTCTATCTGTTATTTCGATATTTATGTTTGTATGATTTATTAATGATAATTTTAAATCTCTATCCCTTAATTTGAATAATTTATACAAATCGAATTTATTTTTTTCACTTTGCGGTAAAAGTTCAAATCTAGATACAATGTTTTGCTTTTTCTCGTTTGTCATTTGAGATACATCTGTATTACTATAAATTTGTATAAACGTAGATAAATTATATTTATTTTGTGCGAAGAAATAAAATGAATTAAAATTTTCAAAACATGAATTATTTGAAACATATGAATTAGCTTTGTTTAATATTAAATCCTTTACAAATGGTTTAAATTTAGTATTACACTTAAGTGTTACGAGAATTTCATTTTGTGCATTTATATTATTTGAAATATTAACATTTTGTTCTTTTAATGAATTGATTTTGATTTTTGCGTCATTATTATCATCTTCCTCAGCTTTTTCTAATATTAAATCTATTATAAATTGGTCAAATGAATTTGTATATCCAAGAGTAAAACAAATTTCATTTTGTATTTCTATATCTGACAAAATATTTTTTGCTGGATTTTTTAAATAATTTTCTCTGCGCTCATGCGCTCGACCTTCTTCAAAACCTTCTTTTTTACTTTCATTAGCTACTGCGACAGTAGTTCCTACCCAAATCAAATCTCTTAATAATTCCATTTTTCATCATTCCTCAAAAAATATTTCAAGTTAAAACATCACTATAATCATTTTACCAAATTTTTTTACTAAAATTTAAAATGTATGTTTTATAAGTCAACACTTTTTTCATTTGCAGTTAAAGTTTGTTCATCATCACTAAAAAATTCATTTGGATTTCTCAAAAGAGGTTTTTCAACATCGTTAATAGTTTCTGGATTATCTTTTTTTTGAGTTCCTTGTGTTATATCTTCTTTACCTTTTGCAATTTCTTGTTCTCTATCTTCTTTTGTTTTTGGATTGGTTTGTTCTTGTTCTCTTTTTATTTTTGCATTTTTACGTAAGCAATCAATTGTAACGGCAATTGTAGTAATAACAAAGGCAGCAGCAGCTAATCCTCCCATAATTGTTAATTTAATAGGAGCAGTTAAAGCGGCAAAAAAGAAATATGTACCAGCAGCAAGAGCAAATGTGAGCAAAAAACCCAATATACTCAAAACTCCCCAATCGTTATCATTCATAAGGATACAGGAAAAAATAAAGGTTAATGGTGCACCTGCAATAGGGAGAGTAAATCCAATAAATGCAGCTGATATACCACAAGCTATTGATTCGCTGAGTATTCCCCAGATTCCCATAGGTTTTTCTTTCTTAGAAATTTCTGATGCTTCTGACATTTTCATTCTCCTTTCAAAAAAATATTTCAAATTAAAACATCCTTGTAATCATTCTACCAAATTTTCGTTTTCCTTGCAAAATATTTTTATAAAAAATAAAATTTTATTTCGTATTTATTTCATCTCGAAAATCTTTTCAACTTTAGGAATACATAGTAAAATTATTGTCATAAATGTTTCTAATGCGATATATGAAAAATTGTATATAAATGAATATGTAAAAACTGAACAATTTTCCGGTGCGTAACTCTTGAAAAAAATTACTCCCGATATGAAACTACATACAAATTTTAAAAATGCTACAAAAAAAAATCCTTTCATTAAGGATTTTTTTTGGCTATGAAATATTCCTGAAAACCCTAAACTCCCAAATCCTAACATGTAATCTAAAAAAAATTGTATTGGATGCAAATAAAATGGCTCTATTAAAAAATTTATTACTCCTGCAATTACTCCTGCAATTACTCCGATTCGTATACCAAACCAATATCCCGGTAATGAAATAAATAACAAACTAAAAAAAGTTACGGAACCTCCAAATGGTAATTGAAAAATTTTTACCATTGAAAAAATAATTCCTAATGAAATAGCTATTGCCGTACGTGAGATTAATTTACTATTCATCTCTAACTCCTTCATTTGTAAAGATTATTCCTCTATAAAATTTGGGATATCTTCAAATTCAATTGAACGCTTAAATTCTTTAGAGTTATTAATACGTTCAACTTCTACACGATTCTTATTTAATAATTTTACAATATTCCATAAGTCAATCCAGATTTGATTCGTACCATCTTTTTGAGACTCATTAAAAATTAATTGCAAGCCAAAATGTAAATGACTTTGTTCGATATTATTAACATTTTCCGTAGAACTATATCCGGTACGTCCGACATATCCTATAACATCGCCCGCAGAAATTTTCTGCCCACGTACTAAAGTTTTTACATACGGATAATTTTTACGCATATGAGCGTAATAGTAGTAACGTTTTTTATCAAAGCTACGGATACCGATACGCCAGCCACCATATTTATTCCAACCAAGTTCTTCAATAATACCTGACTCAACAGCAATAATTGGCGTACCAGTTAAAGCCATTAGATCATGACCTAAATGTTTACGCTTATAGCCATAAGAGCGAGAGTTACCAAAATCATCAAAATCGTGATAGGCATAACCTTTAGCAATAGGAGAAAAAACTTTAAGGCCGTAATAATTATGCCAGTCGTCAGTTTTTATTTTAAAGTAGCCAATAAATTCATTTAGGACGGCAGAGTAAGCTTCAAAATAATAATCATAAATTTTATTGTTGTTAGCAATAGAACGAGGAGTTAAGCCACTATCAATTTTTTTTATTATATTATTTAAATCGGTATCATTATACTTATTAAAATTACCACCATATTTTACAGCGAGGCATGATAAAATTTCAATCCAATTATATTTCCCATAAGAATTTATATCGAGTTCCATAGATTTTTTTAAAGCGGGATAAGAGATATTAAAATCGACCCATTTTATATATTTCTCACTACTATAAGTTTTATTATGAAGTAGGTAAGAGATAGGAATAGAGGTAGAGATAAAAAGAATTATAGTAGAGATGAAAAATTTTTTGAAGTTATTATTACGTATCAAAAATTTCGCCTCACTTTTATTTTATCTATCAAAAAATTTATGCGCTCACTTCCTTTATCATTACTTATAAATTATATTTAATATGAATTGTGTAGTTGAAAAAGTTATTATTATATTTTATAATTGTATTAAGATGGAATGCTAAAGTTTCAATCTAATTCATTAAATAATTCTAAAACACCAAAAGAATCAGAAGACAATTCAAGCGATTATAATAATGATTCCGATTCATTAATTTCACCTCCTCCATCGCCTGAAAAGGATAATCAATTTACGTTAAATGTCAATGGGAATGGAGAAAATGCTACACCGCAAAATTTTTTGGATGATTCTAATGGTTCAAATGATGAACATATTTCTGCAGAAAATCCTGCAGAACAAAATGATGAAAATTTTAAAGGAGTGATTAATGTGGAAGAAGAAATGAATAAGCAACAAGAAATTGATCAAGAGAATAAAAGAAAATTACAAATTGCAGAAGAAGAAAAGATAATTTTTGAGCGATATGACAAAGAAGATAAAAGAAAATTACAAACTTCTTTTTCATGGTATGCTGACATATCTAACGAATTGAAAAAAGAAAACAGTATAAAAGGAAATGTATGGGCTTGTATTTTATCAGGCTTAGGTTTAGCTATTGCATATGAAGCATTTACGGTATTAAGTATTTTGGGATTATTGTCGGGCGTTGGAGAAATTTTAACTTTGGTAGTGCTTGGTGTTGCCGCAATTGCTTTTGGGGTTATTAGTGCAATTAATGTAATCAAAATTGCTGAAAAAAATATGGAAAATATAAAAGAACAAAATAAAAAAGGCGATAGAGAACAAAAATCTCCTGTAAAAAATATATGTGCTGCAATTTTTTCGGGCCTAGGTCTATTTGGAGTTATTGGTGGTTTTGCAGCAATAAGTATATTAATTTTCGCTGAAGAAATTTTGCCATTATTTGCTGTTGCGTTGATTTCTTTTGCATTTTGTGCATGCGCAATGGCTTTGATTAATGTTGCTTTTTACAATGATGTAAAAGCGGGTGAAATTATAAAGATGAATTCAGAAAATGCTAAAAAAGAAATAGAACAAGAACAAAATAAAGAAAATGAAGGAAAAAGTAGTCTTTTTTATAGGTCAGACAGTGAAATGAGTTTATCTTCTATAGATCAAGGAAATAATGTATTTCCGCTTTTTGAACCAAATGATAAAAATGATCTGAATAAAGGAAAAGATGATTAATTTTAATATTTTCTGCAAGTAAAATAATATAATCAAAAGAATTTATGAAAAAATCCTTGAGTGAGATAACTCAGGGATTTTTTTGTTAAAGTTCTTTCGGCAACAATATCAAAAATTTATGCGCTCACTTCCTTTATCATTACTTATAAATTATATTTAATATGAATTTTGTAGTTGAAAAAGTTATTATTATATTTTATAATTATATTAAGTTTGAATTTGATTTTTGGAGGCGATTTTATGCAAGAACTTTAAAAAAAACAAAACGGACTTGATAAATATGAACAAAATGAGTCAGAAAAAATTTCTGTTAAAAATGGAATGCTAAAGTTTCAATCTAATTCACCAAATAATTCTAAAACACCAAAAGAATCAGAAGACAATTCAAGCGATTATAATAATGATTCCGATTCATTAATTTCACCTCCTCCATCGCCTGAAAAAGTTAATCGATTTACGTTAAATGTCAATGGAAATGGAGAAAATGCTACACCGCAAAATTTTTCGGATGATTCTAATGGTTCAAATGATGAAAATGTTCAAAATGAAATTGCCGCAGAACAAAATGATGAAAATCTTGAAGGAGTGATTAATGTGGAAGGAGAAATGAATGAGCCACAAAAAATTGATCAAGAGAATAAAAGAAAATTAAATCTCCAAATTACTAGAAATCAGATAATTTTTGAGCAAAATAACGAATTGAAAAAAGAAAACAGTATAAAAGGAAATGTATTGGCTTGTATTTTATCCAGCTTAGGTTTCGCTATTGCATTTGGAGCAATTGTGGTATTAGGTGCTTTTGGATTATTGTCGGGTGTTGGAGAAACTTTACTTTTGGTGGCGCTTGGTGTTGCCGCAGCTGCTTTTGGGGGTATTAGTGAAATTAATGCAATCAAAATTGCTGAAAAAAATATGGGAAATATAAAAGAGCAAGATAAAGAAGGCGTTAGAGAACAAAAATCTCCTGTAAAAAATATATGTGCTGCAATTTTTTCGGGCCTAGGTCTATTTGGAGTTATTGGTGGTTTTGCAGCAATAAGTATATTAATTTTCGCTGAAGAAATTTTGCCATTATTTGCTGTTGCATTGATTTCTTTTGCATTTTGTGCATGCGCAATGGCTTTGTTTAATGTTGCTTTTTACAATACTGCAAAAGCGGGTAAAATTATAATAGATAATTATTTTTTAAAAAATGCTAAAAAAGAAAAAGAAAAAGAACAAAATAAAGAAAATGAAGGAAAAAGTAGTCTTTTTTATAGGTCAGACAGTGAAATGAGTTTATCTTCTATAGATCAAGGAAATAATGTATTTCCGCTTTTTGAACCAAATGATAAAAATGATCAGAATAAAGAAAAAAATGATTAATTTTAATATTTTTTGCAAATAAAATAATATAGCCAAAAGAATTTATGAAAAAATCCTTGAGTGAGATAACTCAGGGATTTTTTTGTTTTTTTGTTTTTTGTTAAAATTCCTAGTCAGTATACAAAATAATTTTTGTATCGCTATTTATTTTTTCATTTGGTAAAGGAAATTGTTTATGAATAATTTCGCCATATCCTATAATTTCATATTTTATTTTCATTTTAATAAGTTCAGATTTAACCTGCGAAACTTTTAGTTCTAAAAAATTTGGTACCGAAATCTCACTCGTTTCAGGTAATTCTAATTCCTCAGCACTATATCGCACTTTGATATTTAAATAAGGTAAAGCATTTTCTAAAACTTCTTTCATAATTGGCCCGGCAACTTGCCCACCATAATAAATTCCTTGTGGCTCATCTATTAATACTAAAGTCATAACGATAGGATTTTCCGCTGGTGCAAACGTAAGAAATGACGCAATATATTTACCACTACGTCGTGGAAGCTTTTCACTTGTTGCAGTTTTTCCACCAATTCTAAAGCCAGGAATGTAAGCTTTGTGTCCGGTACCTTTTGCAACTACGCTTTCCAATATCCATTTCATAGTTGCGGAAGTTTTTGC
This sequence comes from uncultured Clostridia bacterium, assembly GCA_947427385.1. Taxonomy (GTDB): domain Bacteria; phylum Bacillota; class Clostridia; order Lachnospirales; family CAMVHY01; genus CANEHT01. Next base: position 26,292 of record CANEHT010000008.1, read on the forward strand.
AGAAACTGTCTGGCGTCCTTTACGATATTTTATTTGTTTCACAATATTTCCATCGGCATCCAAAATTTTTACGGCAAAATGTGGCGTGATTAATTGTCCACCGTTTACAACAGAAGATGCGGCGCGCATTAATTGTAATGGAGTGATTTGGAAAGATTGGCCGAATCCCATAGTTGCGAGTTCAACAGGCCCGACATTTTTTAATTTGTGCATAATGCCGACGGCTTCACCTGGTAAATCTACGCCGGTTTTGTCATTGAATCCAAATTTATTCATGTATTTGTAAAAAGTTTGTGCGCCTAATTTTTCAGCGATTTCCATGAAAACGGGATTGCAAGAATTTTGGACGCCTTCGACGAAAGATTCACTGCCATGATTGCGAGGGAAGCGCCAACATTTTATGGTGCGGCCACCAACGACTTTTGCGCCAGAACAATTAAAACGAGTTTCGGGAGTAACAGCGCCTTCTTCCAAGCCAGCGGCCGACGTAATTATTTTGAACGAAGAGCCGGGTTCATATGTATCATTGATGCTAAAGTTACGCCACATTTGATTTAACGCGTCATTTTTTTCTTTTTCGAGTAAACTTTGCCAGACATCAGCAAGTTGCGGCGAATTTATTTTAAATGGTTCATTCAAATCGAAATCAGGTTTATTTGCCATCGCATAAATTTCGCCATTTTGCGGATTCATTAAAATAATTGTGCCGCGCTTAGCTTTTTTTGCTTCAAGTGCTTTTTCCAAAGCTTGCTCAGCATATTGTTGTAAAACAATGTCCAAACTTAAGACTAAATTATTTCCGGCTGTAGGTTCTTTGCGATATTCCTGACCGTTTTTCAATTCGCGGCCGCTTGCATCAGTTTCCGTCATTATTTTTCCGGGTTTACCTTTTAAAAATTTGTCATATTTAGCTTCGAGACCGATAATTCCTTGATTATCTTTACCGACGAAGCCAATTACTTGCGACGCTAAATTTGAATAAGGATAAATGCGTTTGATATCTTCATCAATGACGACACCTTCGAGATTTAATTTACGGATTTCATCGGCGAGATTTTTATCAACTTTTATTTTAATACGTTCGAGAGCGACACGTTTGTTAACTTTTTTTAACACGGTTTCATAATCCATATCTAATTTTTGCGATAAGATACTAGCGATTTTTTCGGGCTCACGGATTTGTGCATGGATAACACTGATGGATGCAACGGTTTCAGTTTTAGCGATACCATTCATGTTTCGGTCGAAGATAGTACCACGATTAGGGGCAATTAATCGGTCACGAGTTTGTTGTTCGTAAGCTTTAGCTTGCCAAAAATTTGCCTGCATAGATTGTATAAAAAAAACTCGTGCGCATAGCCCGAATATAATTAATTCAAAGAGTACGAGGAACGCCAGAAGTTTTTTTTTGACAAGAATATTTGGTTTATTCATAAAATCCGCCGCCTTTTTTACTATTATATTTTATAGTGGCGGAAAAAATAACTTTAAACGAATGATTTACCAAATAAGTGATTCATATAATTGTGAATTTTGGCTTGGAATTTCATCAGAATTACTTTTTTGTTTTTGAATTTTAGTTTCTAAACTTTTTTTATTTTGGTCGTCAAGATTTGAATTTTGATTTATTTTCTCATTAAAATTAAGGAAAAAATTTTTAAGTAATTCGAAATTTCCTTTTAAGGTTGTAGGTTTGAGACTTTCTTTGATTATTTTTGTACGGTTAGTTTCAGATTTTGGCTGAGTTTTTATGTTAAAACTTTCTTTGATTATTTTTGTACGGTTAGTTTCACGTCTAAAATCATTTTCCATTTTATCGTCCTCCTTTTTTTAATGATATGTAGGAGGACAATTATTAGTTACAAAAAATATTTTTGTCTCCACGCTTCATATAATAATATGCTTGCGGCAGTAGAAATATTCAGCGATTCAACTTTATTTTCCATTGGAATTTTAATAATTTCGTCGGCTTGCGATAAAATATTTTCAGAAATTCCATTTGCTTCATTGCCAACAATTATTGCACATTTAGATTTAAAATTTGCATCGAAACAAAATTTTTCAGCGTTTCCCGATGCAGCAAAAATTTTTACATCATTATTTTTTAATTTTGGCAAATAAGTTTCTAAATCACAATCAATTGCAATGTTCAATTTAGAAATATTTCCAGCAGTTGCGCGCAAAACTTTGGAATTATACAAATCGACGGAACCTTTTGAAATAATCAAACCGTCAACGTTAAATGCGGCGCAGCTTCGAATTAATGTTCCGAGATTTCCGGGGTCATTTATTTTTTCAGCGATAACTAATAAAGAATTTTCTTTCAATGTAAAATCATCAGGACAAAATTTTTTTTTCGTACATATTGCCAAAATACCTTGCGAATGTTTTGTATCAGCGATTTGTGTAAATAATTTGTCGGGCAAAACAAATACGTTGGCATAATTTTTAGCCAACGCAAATGATTGAGCAACAACAATTTTATTTATTTGCCATGATGGCGGGATTTCGTCGATAAATTTTTTACCTTCGATGATAAATTGATTTGACTTATCGCGGTAATTTTTTTCACGTAATTTTAAAATTTCGCGTATTAATTTATTATTGCGGCTTTCAATCAGCATTATGCGTCACCATTTTTAGCTTTGGCGTTTGCATTTTCAATATCAGTATTCAAGCCGATGACGATTAAGATATCGTTGGGCAAAATGAATTCGTTGATGTTTGGCAAAATAATCAACTTATTTTTACGTTTTATGCCGATTACGTTTAAGCCGAATTTTGCGCGTATGTCTAATTTAAAGATGGTATGACCGTACCAATCATTTATCGGTTCGATTTCAGCGATGCTATATTCTTCCGACAAATTTATGTAATCAATAAGATTTGTTGTGATTAAGTTTGTAGCAAATTTGATGCCCATTTCGCGCTCAGGCATAACGACTTTATCAGCGCCGATTTTTTCAAATATTTTTTTTTGCAATAGATTTTCAGCGCGGACAATTACATATTTTGCGCCTTTTTCTTTAGCAATTAATGTTGACATGATACTTGAATTCATGTCCGAACCGATAGCAATAATGACGAAGTCGTAATTGTTTAACCCGAGCGCATCCATTGCGTTTTCATCGGTAATATCGGCTTGAACGACATGTGTTGCGCATGAGGAAAATTCTTGAACGGTGACATAATCACGGTCGCATGCCAAAACATTGCAACCATTTTCAAATAAAGTATGGGCGAGACTTTGTCCAAAGCGTCCGAGCCCAAGTATTGCAAATTGTTTATCTTTACTCATTTTATTCACCTTTTATCCAATAATAACTTTTTCTTGTGGATAATTTATAATATTGTTTGTATTTGCACGCTTGAGGAATAAAGCAACAGCGATACTAATAGGGCCAAGCTTTCCAATCATCATATCTATGCAAATAATTAATTTACCGATAGTTGAGAGATGCGACATTACGCCGACAGTTAATCCAACGGTTCCAACAGCTGATGAAGTTTCAAAAATTATATCCAAAAAATCTAAATTTGGATGAAAAATGCTGAGGAGCAAGCTTGAGATAAATATCGCGGCGAAATTAAAAAATGTGATTGTCAAAGCTTTTTGGAGATTGTAAAAAGATATTGTACGTTCAAAAATTTCTATTCTGTTGCTACCTTTTATAGCGTTGATAACTGACAAAACTAAGACGGCAAATGTAACAGTTTTGACGCCGCCAGCAGTTCCACCAGGCGAACCGCCGATAAACATCAAAATTATTGTAATGAGTTTTGAGACCGGGCGCAATCCATGTTCACTTATAGAATTGAATCCGGCGGTACGTGCCGATACAGATTGGAAGAATGATGCAAATATTTTTTCGGAAAGTTTGGAATTTGCGAGAGTTGCTGGATTTGTGAATTCACACATAAAAATTAATGCGGCGCCGCAAAAAGTTAAAATTATGCTCGAAATTATAACAAGCTTGGAGTGAAGTTTCAAACGTTCAAATTTTTGTAGCAGTGTTAATTTTTTGTATGCAAAATCGATGAAAACGTGGAAGCAATCTTCGATAACGACGTAGCCGATACCGCCGAGTGTGATTAAAATCATGACGGTTAAATTTACGGTGATATCATTGACGAATGGAACCATGTTATTATTGCCGATGAGGTCGAAGCCCGCATTACAGTAAGCAGAAATTGAATGGAAGACGCCGAGAAAAATTGCCCAATAAAAATTTATATCGGGCAAGAACATAAATCGAATGCTTAGGACTAAGGCGCCGAAGCCTTGCATAACTAAAACCCAGCAGGAAATTTTTTTTACGAATGCAACAATACCTTTATAATTTAATTGATTAAGGGATTCTTGGATAATGAGGCGTTCTTTGAGCGTAATTTTTTTACCGATTAGAATAAAAAGAGCGGCGATAATGGTCATGAACCCGAGGCCGCCAATTTCAATTAAAGTCATAATGACAAGTTTACCGAACAAGCTCCACTGCCATAAAGTATTTTTTACAATTAAACCAGTAACGCATAGGGCAGAAGTTGCGGTAAAGAAAGCATCGATGAAACTTACGCCGTTAGTTTTACTAGAGATAGGGAGCCAAAGTAAAATACATCCGACAAATTGAATAAGTAAGAATGCGAGGATTAAGATATGAGTAGGCGATAATTTTTTTGCTAGTAGGTAAAATTTTGTTGCGAGCATATTAAAAGTTCCTTTCGATAAAAATTTAATGAAAACACTTTAGCACTGTGAATAGAAAAATACAAGGAAAATTTTATAATGGAAGTTCTTAGCGAGATGTTAACATTTTAATTAACATAGCAAAATAAATATCAATGAGTTATGCACATACTTATCAACATTATCCACAGGAAAAATAAATTTTCATATGTTGATTAATAGAAATAGACGTAAAAAAACCTTGCGCGAGTAGGCAAGGTTTTAGTTTAAAGAAAAAGGTAAAAGTGCTAAATGTCTAGCACGTTTGATAGCATTAGTAACAATGCGTTGATGTTTTGCACAAGTTCCAGTAATTCTGCGAGGGAGAATTTTCCCACGTTCAGAGATAAATTTACGGAGTTTCATAACATCTTTGTAATCGAGGGAGTCAATTTTATCGACACAAAATGAGCAAACTTTTTTTTTCTTAATATGACGTTTTTGAATCAATTTACAAGCCTCCTTAATTAGAATGGTAAATCATCGTCATCTAAATCATCAATTAATTCGTTGATAGCAGAATTTGAGTTATTACTTGAAGAATATGAACTATTATCTGAAGAATTCGAGTCATCAGATGTATTGTTTTTTTTCATACGTGATTCATAAGCGCTTTTACTTTCACCGAAATTTTGTTCTTCAATAATAACTTCGGTAATCCAACGTTTTTGACCATTTTGGTCATCATAGCTACGATTTTGAAGGCGCCCGCAGATACAAATTAGCATTCCTTTTTTCAGATATTTTTCAGCGAATTCACCTTGTTTGCCGAAAGCAACACAATTAAAGAAATCTGCATCAGGTTCACCATCACGTTTAAAGCGACGGTCGACAGCAAGAGAGTATCTAGCGACAGCGATAGGGGTTTCACTTTGGGAGTAACGGATTTCGGGATCACGCGTTAAGCGGCCCATTAAGATAACTTTATTCATAATACCTCCTAAACATCTTTACGGATAATGAGATAGCGAAGGACATTTTCAGTGATACGTAATTTAGCTTCGAGTTCGATAGGGACATTAGCAGAGGAATTAAAAGAGATGAAGTAAAAGAAGCCGAGGTTACATTTTTTAATTTCGTATGCCAATTTTTTTTTACCCCAATTATCAATTTTTTCGATAGACGCACCAGATTTTTCGAGCATATTTTTAATAGAATCGAACTGGGAATTAAGGTCATCATCGGACAAATTAGGATTAAGAACCAAAGCCAATTCATATTGACTCATAGATATACACCTCCTTATGGATATAGCTCACTAAAAAAAGTGAACAAGGACAGCAAATATGATAACATAAAAAGTAGTAATATGCAAAAAAAATTTTTTATGAGTGATAAAAATATTGCTGCGAATTAATTTGTGTGGTAGAATAAATTTTAAATAGGAGGTGTAGTTTTAAAATGGCAAAATGTGAGATTTGTGAGAAAGGAAATCTTAAGGGCCACAAAATTAGTATTACGAGAAGTCAAGTTTCAAGACGTGCGAAAAAAACTTGGAAGCCAAATGTCCAGAAAATAAAAATTTTCCATAATGGAACGATTAAAAAAATGAATGTTTGTACAAAATGTATGCGTACGAATAAAATTAAACGTGTAAGTGCTTAAAAAAAATCCGCCAAGTCGCGGATTTTTTTATTTATTCTGTACCATGTCAAATATTTCATCTATGACATATAAAAGTGAATTTGGTGTTACATCATTTTTTACAAGTTGTTCTAAGATTTTTAGTGCCAAATTTTGTTCTTGAGTTATTTTATCGATACTTTCACAAGTTTTTAAATTCATATCGGTGTCAAAAAGTTCAATCTGAACGCCGAAGATATTATCGTTTTTCAATAAATAATATTTAGCGAAAAATTTGTCATTTATTTTCTTCTCAAAGATAAGTTCTTTAGACATAAAGATTGCTCCTTAAACATTTTTTATAAGTTTATTATATAAACTTGTGGAAAATGTGTATAGGAGCAAATTTCGTCAAATTTAAACAAATAAGTCGTTTTGTGTCGATAAAACAAAATTATTCTGCATTATTCATACATTTTGTATTTGCCGTTAAAAAACAAAATGTATCAATAAAAAGTTTCAATCTCAAGTGCTTCAGAAAATTTTGTATAAATTTTTTTGATACATTCTGTGAGTAACAATTCATTTTGTAAAAATGAACGAGTTTGTGGCTTAAGCATTAGTTTTGAATACAAACTGCTGATAATTTTTTCAGCATCAAAATTATTTTGCGCGCCACTTACAAATTTAAAATGTAAATTTTTAAACTCACGCAACGAATTCATATCGTCCGTGTCAAGATTTTTTTTCGCCAATAAATAATTTTGGTAAACATCGCTGTTTACCAAATTTGTCGTTAGTTTATCAACACATTCAAAAATTTCGTCCATGCCAAGTCCTTTCATCAAGAGTTAACGTCAACCAAAATTGGCAAAATCATTGGCCGTCTTTTTGTCAATTGCCACAAATAATGGTTCAAGGTTTCACGTATCAAAGATTTGACAACTGACCATTGATTGCTGATATTGCCGTTAAGATTGTCCAAAACTTTTGCCACAACACATCGTGCGCCACCGATTAAATCTTCAGATTCTTTAACGTAAACGAATCCGCGCGTAATTATATCGGGGCCTGCAACGAGTAAGCCGCTTTCGCGATGAATGCCCAAGATTACAATCATCAAACCGTCTTCCGACAAAATTTTTCGATCGCGCAGAACAACACTGCCAACATCGCCAATACCCAATCCATCAATTAAAGTTTGACCGGCTGGAACTGATTCAACCACTTGTGCAGATTTTTTGTCAATTTCGAGCACATCACCAATATTCATGACAAATATATTTTTTTTGTCCATGCCCAATGAGATTGCTAAATCTTTGTGTTGTTTCAAATGTCGATATTCACCGTGAATCGGCATAAGATATTTTGGTTTGAGTAAGGCGTGTAAAAGTTTTATTTCCTCTTGCTTAGCGTGTCCAGAAACATGGACTTCCATTAATTTTTCATACACAACTTCGGCACCAAGTCGCAGTAATCCATCAATAACTTTTGACACAGTTTTTTCGTTGCCAGGAATAGGCGATGCACTAATGATAATTTTATCACCGGGCAAAACTTCAATTTGTTTGTGTTCGCAAAAAGCCATTCGTGACAAAGCCGCCATTGCTTCGCCCTGACTACCAGTTGTAATGATAACAAGCCTTTCCGGCGGATAATTTTTAATTTGTGCCGGCTCAATTAAAATATTTGTTGGAACAGTCAAATAACCCAAATCAGTTGCCGTCGTAACTGAATTAACCATACTTCGGCCAATAATAACAACTTTACGTTTGTGTTTAAACGCCGAATTTATTATTTGCTGAATGCGGTCGATGTTCGAAGAAAATGTCGCTATCATTATACGTTGCTTTGGCGATTCTTCAAAAATTCTTTCCAATATATCGCCAACGGTTTTTTCTGAGAGCGTATATCCTTTTGACTCAACGTTTGTGCTTTCACACAAAAAAAGCAAAACGCCACGCTTACCAATTTCGGCAAACCGTTGTAAATCAATAGATTCACCGCGAATTGGCGTATAGTCAACTTTAAAGTCGCCGGAGTGTACAACAACTCCGACAGGCGTAGTAATTGCAACGGCAACCGAATCAGCAATACTGTGATTTATGCGAATAAATTCAACACTAAATGAACCGAATTTAATAATTTGTCCGGCGGTAACGCAAAAATTCATTTCAGGATTATAGACATTACTTTCGCGCAACTTATTTTCCAATAATCCGAGCGTTAATTTTGTACCATAGATAGGAATATTCATATGGCGAAGTAAGTAATCGACGGCACCAATATGATCTTCATGGCCATGAGTTAAAATAAGCGCACGAATTTTGTGTTTGTTTTCAATGAGGTAGGTAAAATCGGGGATAACTAAATCGATACCGAGCATATCGTCTTCAGGGAAAGCTAGGCCGCAGTCAACAATAATAATATCATTGTCATACTCAAAGACAGTGATATTTTTACCAATTTCATTTAATCCACCAAGCGGGATAACTTTAAGCTTGGGGTTTTTTACAGTCAATCAAAAAGCACCTCCGAGATTATTCATCGTTTTCATCATCATTTTCATCATCGTCAATATTTTCATCATCAATATCATTAAAATTTTCTTCGAAGATATTAATAATATTATCGAGTAAGTTATCGTCATCAACGATATGGTAGTCAACATCGTCATTATCGGTAGAAGTTTCTTTAAGGACAACGACATTTTGTTCATCGGACTCAGGATCGAGGTCATCAGTAACGACTAAATATTTTTCATTATTGAAGTCGACATCACCTAATATGAAGAATTCCTCTTCATTTCCATCATCATCGAATAAAACAATAACATTATCATTATCGAACTCATTTAAATCATCCATAATTATTCCTCCTTAAGATTTAGGTAATCGAGATAACCTTGCAAAATAAAGACAGCGGCCATTTTGTCAATAATTTTTTTTTGTTTAAAAGAATTGATACCGGCATCGGACAAATTTTTATGGGCGGCGATAGAACTAAAGCGTTCATCCCAAAGGATAATATTAATATTGGGGAAAGAATTTTGGACACGATTTTTAAACGCTAAAGTTTTTTTACATTGGGGGCCATAAGAGTTATCCAAATTTTTAGGGATACCGATAACGATTTTTTCGATGGCATACTTATTAATAATATGGGAGAGACGATTAGTTTCGAGAGCGAAATCCGATATGGATTTTTTAAAGATAATATCGATAGCGTAGGCAATTAGTTGTAATTGGTCACTAACGGCCACACCGATAGTCATATCGCCGTAATCCAAACCGAGGATACGCATTAATTATTTCTCGCCAAGTAAAAGTTTACAATTTCCTCAAGAATTTCATCACGTTCAAATTTACTTATCAAATTACGGGCATTATTATGAGCGGTAATATAAGTAGGGTCACCGGAAAGGATATAGCCAACAATTTGATTAGTAGGATTATAACCTTTATCTTTGAGAGCGGTAGAAACTTTATCGATACAGTTACTAATTTTATTATTGATAGATTTATCGATGGTAGAGAATTTTTGGGTATTAGGAAATTTTTCATTTTGCATAAAAAATCACTCCCGATGCAATATGAATTTCGATATTTATCTTAACAATTATACTATATCTTATGCAATAGCTACAATAATAATCAGAAATTAATTTGCAGAATTATTATCAGTTGAGTTATTAAAATTAAGGTTAGAGAAATTAGCAGAGTTATTATCGGTATTATTGAAATTGAGATTAGAAAAATTATTATCAGTAGGATTAAAGTTAAGATTTGAGAAATTAGAATTATTTTCAGTAGAATTATTGAAGTTAAGATTTGAGAAGTTATTATCTGATTGATTATTAAAATTGAGTTTAGAGTAATTATTTGGTGTAGTAGTAGTATCAGTTGAATCAGATGAGCTAGAGAATTTAAGTGAATTAATTTTTTCACCGATATTATTTATTTTAGAAGATATTTTAAGGACATCATTAGCATCGAAATTTGAGAGATATTTTTTAACTAATTCTTTATAGTCATTTTCAAAAGTTTTGATAATATTTGCTTGAGTAGATAGAAGATTTTGCATTTGTTCTAATTTAGCTTCAGTATCAGCAAGCATTTTTGCAGATTTAACATTAGCCTCATGAATAATATTATCGGCGGCAACTTGTGCACTAACAATTGCATTATTGATAACATTATCTTTTTGCTGGTAATTTTTTAATGTTTCTTGAAGATTAGTTAAATAAGTTTCAACAGTATAAGGGTCATAACCTTTTTTAACAATAGGGAAATCATTAATCATAAAAAATCACACTCCTAATTTAATAAAAATGATTATACAATAAAAAACAAGTAGTTACAAAAAAAATTCACAACAAATTTTTTTGACATTAATCTTTAAATTTTTACTTGACAAATTTATTTTTTACATGTATAAATGGGGATGTAACTATTTTTTTATTCAAAGGGGGATTAATTATGAATAAAATGGAATTTGTAAGTGCACTTGCTGCGAAAGCTGAGTGCTCAAAGAAAGATGCTGAAAAATTTTTGAATGCGTTTATCGATTGTGTTACGGAAACTCTTCAAAAAAATGATAAGGTTCAACTTGTTGGATTCGGAACTTTTGAAGTAGTAGATCGTGCGCAAAGAGTTTGCCGTAATCCACAAAGTGGTGGAACGATGACAATCCCAGCAACACGTGTTCCAAGATTTAAAGTTGGTAAAAATTTAAAAGATGCAGTTGCAAAAACTACGAAGAAAAAAAAATAAATTATTAAGGCCGTAATCAATTTTTTAAAATTGGATTACGGTTTTTTTATAGGAGTGAATGATTTGCGCTTAGATAAATTTCTTAAAATTTCACGTATAATTAAACGCCGTACACTTGCTAATGAAGCATGTGATAGCAGGAAAATTATTGTCAATGGTAAAGTTGCTAAAGCTAGTTTAAATTTAAATATTGGTGACATAATTGAAATTAAGTTTAAGAATTTAAAAGTAAAAGTTTTATCGCCGGACGTTGGCGAATATCAAATAGTTGGAGGAGAATCAGTTTAATGATTTTAAATGGGAAAGAAGTTGCCGCAATTATCAAAGACAATGTCAAGGAAAAAATAAATTTGCAACTGACACTTGCAGTTATTTTGGTTGGCGATGATAATGCGTCAAAAATTTATGTGCGTAATAAAAAAATTGCGTGCGATTATGTTGGCATAAAATCTTTAGTTTATGAATTACCGGCGAGTATAACGCAAAATGATTTGTTGGAGCTTGTCTACGAATTAAATTCACGGCCAGATGTTACAGGGATTCTCGTTCAGCTTCCACTGCCAAAACATATTGACGAAGCTATCGTTATGGAAAATATAAATCCGTTAAAAGATGTTGACGGATTTAATCCACAAAATGTTGGAGCGTTGACATTAGGCGCACCAAAATTTATTCCGTGTACGCCACTTGGAATTATGAATTTGTTGGCACATTATAAAATTTCAATTGACGGTAAAAATTGTACGATAATCGGCCGAAGTAATGACGTTGGCAAACCGATGGCATTGTTAATGTTGGCGGCAAATGCAACCGTAACAGTTTGTCATTCACATACAAAAAATTTGACAGATATAACAAAAACAGCCGACATTTTAATATCGGCTGTTGGTAAAGCAAAGTTTATAAATGCAGATATGATAAAAAGCGGTGCAACTTTGATTGATGTCGGAATAAACCGTGAGTCAGGAAAATTGTGCGGCGATATCGATTTTGATTCGTGCGTTGAGAAAGCGGCGAATATTACGCCGGTTCCGGGCGGTGTTGGCCCAATGACAATTGCAACTTTAATGCAAAATTGTGTATTAGCGAGCGAGTTACAGCGCGCACAGTAAATTATTTTTTATAAACAACGTTAATGGATTTTGCGTAGCCGTTATCATCCATGACAACATAAATTTTATCACCACGCCAGATTTCAGCAATGGTAGCTTCATGGCCATTGACATTTTTAAATCTGGTGTTTTTATTGCATTGAATTTCGAGTTCGTTACCATTATCTGTTTTGATTTTTAAAGTTGTATTGTCAAAGATTCGCATAACTTCACCGAAATAATTTACTTCGGCCTTATCGAGAATAGCGATTGAATCGACTTCATTACTATCAAGATTTAGTCTAACGCGAGAATTTACGCGTAAAGAATATACGTCAATTTTCCCAGGCGAAATATTATATGCACTGACGAAGTTAGAGTTATCTCTAATTTTTATGATAGCGCAAGAATCTTTGAGGATAATTACTTCTTCGAGTAAGCCTTCTTTGTTAGAAAATTTTCCTTCAGCGTAAACGTCAAGTAAATTGTTATATTCGGCGGAAGCGGAAATTTTATCGCCAATTTTTAAATCGCTCCAAGAAACTTGACCATTATTTTTGCGAGTTATGAACGTGTCGTTTGTAACTTTCAATTCGTATTCCATATCATCATTGTCTTTGATGACGAGGCATGCGTTTGCATTGTCATATTTTTTACCGGTCAATACGCCGTCAATTTTACGATTTTTATCCACAACGCAAATTGAATATGCGAGTGAATCAGCAAATTTAATTTGAACGATTTCACCAGGAGTGATGCTGTTCAAATTAATTGGCGCATTGTTTTTACTTACTTTGCAGTTATCGGCCAAGATATATTTACGCGTTTCGGTTATTATACCGCCAGTCGGATTTAATATCTGCATTTTTATATCAATTGAATTTGACGTAGCGGAATCCATAACGGCAATTAAAGTTTTAAGATTTTTGTCATTGTCAGGATTTGAGTTATAACTTTGAGCGTTAATAGAAACAATTATTGAGTTGTTAAGTTGGATTTTGACTGTCATATTTTCTTTGATAGCGTCTAAAGTTTTTGATACGCCGTCAACAATTATTTGTACATCAGAAGAAACTTTGTAAATATTTTTTTGCCCGTTGTCAGAAACAATTTGCAAAGCGCCGATTCCGGAATAAATTTTGTCAACAGTTCCGTTCAAAAAATCAGATTCATTGTTGCCAGCAAATTTTAAAGTTTTGCTAAGCATAACGGACATAGTTGTTTTGGTAACGGCGGATTTAGGATTGAATTTATTATTTTCGTCGCCGGTTAAAATTTTATTTTCATAAAGATAATAAACATACGGTTTGTATTCGGGGGCGATGAATGCGTCATCCAAGAAAAGTTTTTCGGTTGAAATGCTCGGTGTTGCGCCAATTATTTTTACAAGATAAACGGCGGCTTCTTCTTTGGAAAGCGCACGCAATTTTTCAACGTCACCGCTTTTGACAATAAATTTTTCCAAATCATCTGGCGTGAAAATATTTTTTTGCAATAAAAATGCAATTTCGCGGTCAGAAATTGATTGCCATTTTGAATAATTTTGTGCTTGTTGTGCGAGCAAATCTTTGTGATTATTGTAGGCAGTATCATAAAAATTTTTTTCATCGTCAGTTAAATCTGTATATTTGTAGCCGGCAGTCTTAGCCAAAATTTTTGCGGCGTCAAATTTATTTATATTATCATTTGGGTAAAAGAAACCTGTCGCGTCAGCAGTAATTAGTCCGCGTTGAGCAACGTCATTAATAAATGGATAGCCCCAGAAATCTGTGTCAACATCTTTAAAATTCATAGCTAAAACGGGGATTGTAGACAAGTAAAAAGTTAAAGACAATGCAGCAATTTTTTGCAACTTTTTTTTCATTATTTAGCCTCCTAATTTTTCGCCAATTAAATAGAATGGCTTGCAATCGTTAATTTTAACATCAACGAATTTGCCAATCAAATTTTTTTCGCCGTAAAAATGTACCAAAACATTTTTGTCATTTCGGCCCGTAAGTTTGCCGTTATCATATTCTTCCACCAAAATTTTTTGTGTTTGCCCAAAATATTTTTTGTTTTTTTCCGCGATTATTGAATTCAAAATTTCGAGCAAGTTTGCAAATCGCGTTTTGATAATTTCAGCAGGAATTTGATTCAACATACGCGCAGCAGGCGTTCCTTCACGTTTTGAGTAAATAAAAGTGAATGCGCCGTCAAATTCAACTTGCTTTACTAAATCAATTGTGTTGGCAAAATCATCTTCACTTTCATTGGGAAAACCAACGATTATATCGGTAGTCAAAGAAATGTCAGGGATGTTTGCTCGAAGTTTCTCAATTAATTCAAAATATTTTTCGCGTGTATATTTACGATTCATGAGTTTTAAAATGCGATTGCTTCCGGATTGCACAGGTAAATGTAAATGATGGCAGACCTTTTCGCAATCACGCATAGCAAAAATCAAATCATCTGACAAATCTTTTGGATGTGAAGTCATGAAGCGAATCCGTTCAAGATTTTTGATTTCATTAATTTTTCGCAGTAGCGATGGGAAATTATCGCCACAATCTAATCCATATGAATTGACATTTTGTCCGAGCAGCATAATTTCTTTTACGCCATCATCAACCAAAAATTTTATTTCGTCAAGAATATCTTGCGACTTTCGACTGCGCTCACGCCCGCGTACGTACGGCACAATGCAATATGTACAAAAATTATTGCAACCGTAGATGACATTCACACTGGCTTTGAAAAAATATTTACGTTGTGGCGAAAAAGTTTCTTGATAATCTTTGGGCTCATTCCAAATATCTATGATTTGTGAATTTGTAATCATATTGTTAAAAAGTAATTGTGGAAATTTGTGAAAATTGAACGTGCCGAAAACAACGTCAACAAATTTATATGAGTGACGAATTTTTTCGATAATATGATTTTGCTGCATCATACAGCCACACAAAATTATTTTCAGGTCAGGATTATTTTCTTTTTTATTTTTAAAATAGCCGAGATTACCGAACAATTTATCTTCGGGATTTTCGCGTACACAACATGTATTAAACAAAACTAAATCAGCGTCATTGGATTCAGTTATTTCATAGGCCATTGCGATAAGCATAGCGCATAATTTTTCGGAATCGTGCGCATTCATTTGACAACCAAAAGTATTTATCCGCGCCTTTTTATTTTTGCCGGCATTCATCTTGTAAATTTGTTCAATATAATAATCATTCATAATTTTCTCCATGGATTATTGACAGCGAACCAATTGCAAACTATTTATCAATTTGCCGTCGCAATTTGTACAAAGAGTAACATCGAAAGTAACAATTTTACTTTCGTGTGGCTTGATTAGAAAATCAATAATTTTTTGCGTGGGCGGTTCAGATTTTAAAACACAAAGTGGATTTTTTTTCGCATAGATTGTTTTACTATTTTTGTAATATCTTTTTAACTCGACGGGGAAATTTTCAGTTGTGTCGACATGCGATTTAATCCGCACAGTTTCATCTGAGATGACAATAACATCTGAATCGGTTTGCAAATAATATTCAAGACGATAAGCTGAATCGGTTTGATTGTTCAATTTGATATTATAGCGATTAGTTGCGCCCCAATTGCCTAAATTACAAAAAGAAGTTGAATTTTCAGCGACAAATTCATTTGGCAAATCAGTATGTGAAGTGTCAAAGTGCCATAACTTTTCATCGTGATATTCAAATTTAAACATATCACTTTCCGAAATTATTGACGCTAAATTTTTACACGCATATGGATTAAAATTCGTTACCCATTTTTCTGTGAGAGTGTAATCATTGGTAACTTGATTGTTTATCGCGACAGGAATATTTGACTCTGAATCTTCATTGATATCATATTCCAAATTTGCTTGCAAAATGGTTGAACTATCAGCAATTCCTTTATAAAATCTATAACTTTTGACACCGTCACGAATTTCCGTGACAAATTTTCCATCTTGAGCATTTTCATCGTAATTATTTATATCGGCGAACGCAGCAATTTTTACGAGCGCATCGCCGCTAACAATTTCAAAATTACTCAACAACAAAAAAACTTGTCCGACAAACATAGTGGGATGTGATTCATGTGAATCACCTAATAGCCAAAATTTTTCGCCGGGCTTTATAATTATGTTGTTTTCAAAAATTTGTGGCAACGGTTTTGGTAGATGTGTTTCAAATTCATATTTACCATCTTGAATATAATCGGAGGCATCAAATTTTTTTTGAAAGTAATCGGAATAAGCATTTAGGCACGACCAAGAGATATCATTTCGGTAAGGGGAGAGCGGTTCTGATTGCATTTGTGATTGTGGAATTTGCCAGCCCAATTTATTTATTTTAATGACTAAATTTTCGGGGCCATTATTACAAAATTCAACATCAATATGTAATTGAGTTCGGTCAGATAAATCAACTTTACTAATCATATTTCGTAGACTAACAAATAAATTGTATTCACCGGGATTTAAATTTTGTTTCATTAAAAGAGTTGGGGAGTCATTAAAAGTTGAGTCGGCTAAATCATTTTTAGTGATAAATTCGGGATTGTTGCAGTAAATAAATTTTGCGGTAGAGATAGGATGAAAGTCGAGATTAAGATTATCGGCGCAAACATTAATTGGTAGCGCGAATAAAATTAAAAATAAGGCCAAAAATTTTTTCAATGCAACTCCCTCCGCATTTATTTTATCATATAATGTGAAAATTACAAAGGAGATTTGCGATGATAAAATTTGAGAACGTAACGCACATTTATAATATGGGGACGTGCTACGAAAAAAAAGCACTCGATGATATAACAATAAATCTTGCTGAGAACGAAATGATTGGACTGATAGGTAAAAGTGGTTCGGGCAAGAGTACATTTATTCAACATTTTAATGGTTTATTAAAACCGACGAGTGGAAAAATTTCAATTGATGCGAAAAAAATTGGACTTGTTTTTCAATATCCAGAGCATCAAATTTTTGAGATGACAGTAGAAAATGAAGTTGGATTTGCAGTAAAAGATTCGAATGACAAAACAAAAAAAATTTTGGAAGCACTAAATGCGGTAGGATTATCCGAAACATATTTACATAAAAATCCGTTTGAGTTGTCGGGTGGCGAGAAAAGAAAAGTTGCAATCGCAAGCATTCTTATAATGCAACCGGAAATTTTAATTTTAGATGAGCCAACGGTAGGACTTGATGCGGAGACGCAAAAAAATATTTTACAGTACATAAAAAAAATGCACGAGCGATTAAAAATGACGACAATAATTATTTCGCACGATATGGATGTGATAGCGGAGTTTACGCAAAAAACGATAGTAATGGATAGCGGGAAAATAATTTTTTACGGGCGAACGAGTGACGCATTTAATTTACCGAATATAAATTTGCCGATGACGAAGAAATTAGCGAAACTTTTACATACGGAAAAAATTGATATTCCGAGTGATATAATTTCATTTGAAGATACGGTGAAATTTTTAGCTGAAAAAATTAAGGAGAAATCAAATTGAATTTACAATTTTATCAAACGAAATCAGTAATACATGAATTAGATCCACGCCTAAAATTTTTTACATTAATGCTGATATCGACAGAAATATTTTTTATCAAAGATATTTTTACGCAAATTTTAATATTGGCGGCGGTATTTTTTTGTATATATTTATCGAAGATACCATTAAAGTTTTTTTTACATAGCATAAAAAATATCAGTTCGCTAATAATTTTGACATCGACGTTAAATATTTTTTTCATCACGAATGGAAATACGGTATTCAAATTGTTTTTTATTCATATCACTGATTATGCAATAATGTTGACATTTCAAATGATATTGCGCATGATAATTTTAGTTTCACTTTGCGCACTGGTAATATTTTCGACGCCGACGATTAAATTGACAGACGCATTGGTAAGTATTTTAATGCCGTTTGAAAAATTTTTACCGATAAATGAAATCGCAATGATTATTTCAATTGCATTGAGATTTATTCCGGTTTTATCAAATGAATTTAACTTAATAAAGAAAGCACAAATGTCACGTGGTATAAATTTTAGCGACAAAAATTTTATTAATCGCATTAAAAATTATTTGTCACTTTTAATTCCAATTTTCGTATTGTCATTCAAGCGCGCAGATAATTTAGCATTAGCAATGGATGCTCGCTGCTATAATCTAGCGGCAAAAAGAAACAGCTTGAAAAAATTAAAATTTCAAGCTGTTGATTTTATTGCAATTATTTTTTTGTGTATATTTCATTTTGTGATAAAAATTATTCTATCTCAGGTTCAATAGGACCTTTTGCCATTGGAGGTTGCTCTTGTATAGAAGGTTGTTCTTGTGTAGAAGGTTGTTCTTGTGTAGAAGGTTGTTCTTGTGTAGAAGGTTGTTCTTGTGT
>CANEHT010000009.1 GCA_947427385.1 uncultured Clostridia bacterium
ACATAAAATTTCCCCTTTCGTTAAATTATTTGTCTAACAAAAGGTGGTCTCTTCAGGCATTTTTTTGTGCTAAAAAACAGAATAACAACTGCAAGAAAAATAGTAAAAGCAATAGCGAAAATTAAAGTCAAAATAATAATTAATGCAATTAAATATTCCATATGCACACCTCTCAACTTTCGGGAGGATTAACAACCGCCTACCGTTTTTAGCAATATCCTTTTATAGATATTTTGTAGAATCACAGTAAAAATTTTTACAAAAATCAAAGGTTAGAAAAGAAAAAAGGTATACGAAATTTTTTATTGGTTATACTTAACTTATCTTGCTTATTTTCATGTTAATGTTGAAATTAAGCAAAGTTAAGCATTGTTTTTATACTTGACTTTGTTTAATTTAGATTTTATAATATATTTAGTAACAAGAAAAGATAAAGTTTAAGATGACTCACAAAAAACCTGCAGTCGCCACTGCAGGTTTTTTCTATTAGACTTATTGTCATACATTTATCTATCAAGCCACTTGCGAATGTAGTAAGAAACTACATTTGCTACGATAGATAATATAAAAGATAAAGTTTGTTTCAAGATGACTTAGCTCCCAACATTGTTACAGATTGAGAAGTATGACAACTTACATATCTTAACATAAAAATATTTGGTTTTATATAAAACAATGTTATTGTTAATAAAGTTACAATTTCGTTGTGTATTTTTAAATTTATAAAAGTATACTTTTACAAATAAAAAATCATAAACGAAAAATCAGCATTCTTTTTAACCGTAAATGTTTGAAATTTTGTTTGTGAATGTCCAACGGAATATTTGATTTTTATGAACAGATTTTTTATAATTATTTGCAATAATAAAAAAGAGGTTTGTAAAAATGAATAATCATATTTACGGTTATGTTAGAGTTAGTACAAAGGAACAAAATTTAGATAGACAATTGATTGCTATAAAACAATATATACCGGACGAAAGGAATATAATAACCGATAAAGAAAGCGGCGAAAATTTAGATAGACAAGGTTACCAAATTTTACGAAATATGATTTTACGCAGCGGTGATACATTAATTATTAAATCACTTGATAGGCTAAGCCGCAATAAATCTGATATAAAACGTGAACTTGAATTCTTTAGGGAAAATAAAATCAGATTAAAAGTTATTGATTTACCTACAACTATGATTGAGTTGGAAGTTGGGCAAGAATGGGTATTTAACATGGTTAATAACATCTTAATTGAAGTTTTAGGTACAATTGCTGAACAGGAACGCATGAATATTAAATTACGTCAAGCCGAAGGTATTGCCGCTGCACATGCTAAAGGTATTAAATTCGGTAGACCTAGAGCTAAATTACCGGATAATTGGGATAGTGTTATTAATGACTGGAAAGCTGGCAATATTACTGCTGTTCACGCTATGAAATTAACTAATACTAAACGTACTACTTTCTATAAATTAGTTAAATTGAATTTTGTAAATTAAAACTGATATGTGACTTATTTTACTTTTTTTTCAGTAAATTAGGTACATATCAGTTTTTTTACGTGATTAACTTTTTGTATAGTAACAGTGTAGTTTTATTCAATATATTTGATTCCTCTGTTTTGTAATTCATTTATTATTTCTTCTTTATATTTTTCATCTAAACCTACATCTTCCATCGCTGATTTTACACTTATTCCATATTTTCCTACCAATTTGATTAATGTAGTTATTATACCTTTTTCTATACCTTTTTCTATTCCACTATCGTATGCACCTTTGATACATGCGTTGTAATCTTTTTGCGCTTTTTCCTGTTCTTCAGCTAATAATTTTGTTTTTTCATCTTGGCTTAGTTGTGCCAATACGCATACTTCTTTATTTAATTCCGGACTTTTTTGCGCTATCATTTCAAACTCCTCCTCTTTTTTTGATTTTAAAAATGTTAGCCAATTCCATAGCTCACTTTTATCCTCATTTTGTGGCAACTTGGACAACTCAAGTGTATTTATTTCTAATACATCAGTAAATTCTGAGCCGGTTGTTTTGTCATATAATCGATATGTATTATGGTAATCACTGTTCTCTTTAATTAACGTATAATCTGTAATTACTATGCTTATAACTTTTTTGATATTTGCATAGCTTTCACCTTTAGATATTTGTTCTGTTATCATCTTTGATGTATAAAATACTATTCTCTCACGCATTTGCGGTACATTTACTATTTGGATTTCTATATCTATTGATATGCCATTCTTAGTTATTATTTTTATATCTAAGACGCCTAACTTATCATTTGGAGTATAAAGTTTCAAATGTGGATCAACTATCTTTAACTCTTGATATTCATCTATTGAAATATTTAATACAGATTTTAAAAATGCTGTTAATATGTCTACATTTTTTTCGTCTCCAAAAATCATTTTAAAAATTAAATCTGATTTTGGTGACAAATATTCCTTACTCATATTGTTACTCCTATATCATTAGTTTATACATTATATTTTATCATGTACCTATTAGTTTTTCAAAATCTTAGTTTAGTTTTAAACATGCCCAATAAAAATAAATTTTATATCAATAAATTTTTATCGCATTTATTTGCATCTATTTACATTTTATTTGTTTTTAGATGTTTTAATGCTAAAATATTAAAGTTGTCACAACCCCATATTTAGGCAACGATTGGGGGGTGCATTATATTGGATAAAATATTCTCGTTTATACTATCTATCATGGCAAATATAGCATCTTACTATATTTGCAAATGGTTGGATAGATGGTTTTAGTGATAACCAGCCAATAAAAAAAACGGCAGTTCATACCTGCAGTTTTTTTGTGCATCATATTGAATATTCTCGTTTTTGTTACTAAACTTATTATAAAATAAAGTTTAGCTAAAGTCAAGTATGCCCAATAGCAATAAATTTTATTAAAGAAAAAGGGGAAATATTATGACTAATAAAAAACAAGATGAATTATCCATAATCGTAAATGCTAAAGATTTATGTAACTATATATTTATAATAACTGATAAATCTCCGAAAAAATTCAGATTTTTTTTAGTTAGTCGCTTCCAAAATTTATCTCTTAATGTTCTTGAAAATATCTTTAAAGCTAATGAATTATATTTATCTAAATCTGATGAAGCAAATCAAAGATTTGAATACCAAAGAAATGGTTTAACTCAATTAAAATTACTTGGATATATTGTTCAACTCTCAAAAGATCAGAATTGTATTACTAAAAAACAATATGAACAAATAACAATGAAAATATCTGAATTTATGGCAGCAATGGTTATATTTTAAAATGCGATATAAAAAAGTATTTTGCTAGTATAAACAGAAAAATTTTGAAGAAAATGCTTAAATGGTTTGGTCTATATTATTTAGATAAAATGGATAGACTAGTAAAAGAAAAATTGCAAATAAAACATTATACTCGTTACATGGATGATATGATTTTAATTCACAAAAGTAAAAATTACTTAAGAACATGTCTTAATGAAATACAAATATTTCCAATAAAAAATGGTGTTGATTGCTTAGGTTTTAGATTTTATTTAACTGTACAAAATATTACTCAAAGTTTAACTAGTTATTGTGCTCATTTAAAACACAGTTATACTTACAAGTTAAAGAAAAAAATATTATCCGGATTCGTTTTGCAAAAGTCTTAATTAAAAACCTTACTTTTCTTGAAAGAAAAGTAAGCTTTTAAAGAAATATCAAATCATATTTAAAATTATTTCTAATAAATCATTTAAAATTGGAATTGATGCAGACATAATTAAAATTTTACCACCAACTTCAATTTTATCTGCAATAGATTTTTCACCGGCATCGATACAAATTTGTGATGCGAATTCACAGATATAAGTGATACCAATTATTTTAAATAATATTGTGGGATAAACGGGATTGATATGAAAATTTTGTGTTATACTTTTTATTTCAATTAATACGTTATTTAATTCGAGAATGGTAAGAGAAAATATAAAAATACCTGACATTAAACTTAAAACAATTGCAAGTTCTTTGTTCTCATGCCGTAATAAAATTATTACAATTGCGATTATTATTCCGAATGCCGAAATTTTTGCTATAAGCATTTTCTCACCTAAAGATTAAATAATTCGCGTACTGTCAAAAATAAATTGTTTATATGAGTAATAACGGAGAACAAAACGACAACTAAACCTGCCAAAGTTGTAAGCATAGCTTGTTCTTCACGGCCGGCACGTATCAAAACTTGATTCAAGACTGAGACTAAAATTCCGACGGCTGCAATTTGAAAAATGATATTGATATCCATTTTTTCACCTCAAATAAATATAATTACGATTAAAATTCCGAATAAAATTCCGAGATTACAATACAATTTTTTTTCATTTTGATATTTTGTTTCGAGCAGCGCAATTTTTTTTTCTAATTGATAAATTATTGTTTGCAAACTTTTTAATTGCAATTGACGGTCGATATTTGAAATTACATTGGCAAAAGAATTTAACGTTAAAATATCATCGCTGTCAATGTAAATATTTTGCGATACGGAATTTATCGAATCGATCCAAATATTTTTTGCACAGTTTGATTTTTTTTCAAGTTGTTTTGCAATTTGTGAAAATATTTCATGGACGAATGAGTTTGAGTTTCCAGAAATATTTTTTGCAGCTTCATATAAAGTTAATGCACCAAATTCTATTTCTGACTCTAAAATATTTAGAGCCATGCAAATTTTTTTTAAATCGTTAATATGAAATTTTATTTTCAATGCATTTTGTAATCCTAAAAGTGATGATGAAATAAAAACTAAAATTGCGCCGATAATTTTCATGAAATTTTTTCCAAATTTTCGTCATAAATATTTGATATTTTTCCGATTTCTCGTAAAAAAATATAGCGCTCAAAAATTTTTTCATTTACCATTGATTTGATAAATTCACGATTTTTTATATCGGCTAAATTTTTTCCATGAAGTGTACAAATTATTTTTACACCGGAATTCGTGATATTTTCTATTGCTCGTGCATCAGCAAGTGTTCCAATTTCATCGACGGCGATAATTTGTGGACTCATTGCTCTTAACGCCATAAGCATTCCTTCAGTTTTTGGACAAGAATCTAAAATATCGGTACGCAATCCTAAATCATTTTGTGCAGTCCCAAGATAACAGCTTCCGATTTCTGAACGTTCATCGATTACGGAAATTGTATAATGTTCGCTCAAAATACGAATTATGTCGCGTAAAAGAGTTGTCTTGCCGCAACCGGGCGGCGAAATAATTATTGTATTGGTCAGCGGATTTGACACATATTTTATAATTGGTTGTGCGCAATTTTTTATTTCGTGGGCGATACGAAAATTGAGTGAGCTTATGTTGCTGATAGTTTTTATTTTTCCGGATTCGCTTACAATTTTTCCGGCTAAACCAATTCGATGACCGCCAGCTATTGTTATGAATCCATTTTTGATTTCATTTTCAAAAGCGTATGCTGAATAATTTGTAATGAGTTCAAAAGTTTCGTACAAATTTTTTTTGGTTACAACGTAGCCCGATAAAATATTTTTTGTGAGAGTGTCATTAGTTATTGACCATTCGGTATTTTTATTTTTGATTATTATCGGTTTTCTGATACGCAAACGAATTTCTTCGATATTATTGAAAAAATTATCGCTTACAAATTTTTGAAAAAGATTTCTTATATCAATGCATAAAGAATTTTCAATGGCTTGCCGCAAAATTTATCACCTTCTTTGTTGGTTGATAAATTTTATGACAAGCCATCATTTTTTATTACATATTTTGTTTTGCGCACTTAAGTGGAATCGTGATAACAAATGTTGTGCCCAATCCTTCATCACTTGTTAATTTTATATTTCCATTGTGCATAATAATTGTGGAATTCGTAATGGAAAGACCTAAGCCGGTGCCGCCGGTCTCACGGTCGCGAGTCTTATCAATGCGATAGAATCGTTCGAATATTTTTTCCTGTTCGCTTTCATTTATTCCAATGCCGTTGTCTTGGACAGTTATATAAGCAAAATTTTCATCGCTGTCAATATTAATTTTAACTTTGCCGCCCGATGGCGTATATTTTATTCCGTTGTCAATTAAATTTGAAATTGCAAGACTGAGTTTCATTTCATCGGCCTGCAGTATTATATTTTTGTTGCAAGTAAATTCGAGTTCAATATTTTTTTTGTCGGCCAATGGTGTCAAACGTTTAATTATATTTTCGAGCATATTATTTAAATTTGTGTCAGATATGTTTAACGGAAAACGTTTTTTATCAAGTTTTACAAGCGTGAGCAAATCGTTAACAATATTTGTCATGCGATCGATTTCAGAATTTATATCACTTAAAAATTCTCGATAAATATCAAGTGGAATATCTTTTTCATTAAGCATTGATTCCGTCAAAACTTTTATTGCGCTGAGTGGCGTTTTCAATTCATGTGAAACATTTGAGACAAATTCTTCACGCGTATTTTCAATTTGTGCTAATTTATTTGTCATTTTGTTGAATGAAGATGCAAGCTGTGCAAATTCATTTTTATTTTTTATTTCGATGCGCTGATCGAGTTGGCCTGCCGATATTTTTTCTAACACCGCCAATATTTTTTTCAATGGTTCCATTATTAAATTTGCAATAAAAAATGCGAGAACAAAAATGATTGCGCATGTAAAAATTGTGATTAAAAATAATTTTTTGCGTATTTCATCTAATACGGAAAATATTTCTTCAGCCGATGAAACGATTAATACTGCGCCGATTTTTTCAGATTTTTGATTTAAAATTGAAGCACAGCTGTAAAATCTACGTTCCTTTTTACGTAAAACGGTATGGTCTTTTTTTTTAAGTGTGTCGATAACTTCGGGAATGATATAAATTTTGCCGATATCACTTTTATTTGAATCGTTTATGACCGTTCCCATGGTGTCGAAAACAATTATGCGGTATCCGCCTTCCTCACTTTTTTTTTCAATTTCGTAGTCAAATTTATTTTTATCATCCATATAATTTGCAATGTTGGTTGCAATAATATTGGCGTCGGTCAATAAGATTTTACTACGGTCTTTTCTAAAATAATTTTCCATTAAATTTGTCATGAGAAATGAAAAAATGAATAGCGGAACAAAACTAATGAGGATATGGCTCAAAATTAATTTTGATTGTAAGCTGAGTCTATTTTTTAAAATAGTAACCAACTCCCCATTTTGTTTGGATATAGTCAGGCATACTTGGATTTGGCTCAATTTTTTCACGTAATCGTCTTATATGGACGTCAACTGTTCGTTCGTCACCCGGATAATCTTTTCCCCAAACCATTTTCAATAAATTTTCACGGCTATAAATTTTTTGAGGGTTGGACATCAAAATTTCTAGTAAAATAAATTCTTTTACCGTTAATTTTTTTTCTTTGCCATTGACAAAAACTCTTTTCGTATCGGTATCGATTTCAATCTCACGAAATTTTAATAAATTTGATGGCTGTTCATTTTTGCTGCGACGTAAAATTGCTTTTATTCGTGCTTTTAATTCTAAAATGTTAAATGGTTTTGTCATATAATCATCGGCGCCATATTCGAGTCCAATAATTTTGTCCATATCTTCACCTTTTGCCGTGAGCATAATTATTGGGACGTACGAAAATTCTCGACATTGCTGGCAAACATCAAGGCCACTAATTTTTGGTAGCATTAAGTCGAGTATGAGCAAATCGTAATTATTATTTTTAATCATGTTGATAGCTTCTTCGCCGTCAAAAGCGGTATCAACTATCATATTATCTTGTTGAAGACTGAATTTAATTCCTTTGACAATTAATTTTTCATCGTCGACAATTAAAATTTTATAGGCCAAACTTTTCATCCCCAAAAAAATTTTCTACAATTATATCAAATATGGCGGCAATTTTTAAAAAATTTTTCATGAAAAATTTAATTGATTTCCATTAAAATTTTAATGAAAATTTTTTCGCATAATGATAAAATAAATAAAAAATTAGGTGAGGGACGTTGTTATTATGGAAAAACAAATAAAAACTTATTTGGCAAGTACGTTAAATGATGCTGACATCGAATTAAATGCGATGTGCTCAAAACCTCCAACTTTTGAAGGCTTTGCTGAGCGCGCAATGAATGTTTTTTTCCCCGAAGTTGTAAAATATAATATTGAACAAGTTAATACGAAAAATTTGATTCCATTTGGATTTTTTCAAAATCATACTTATTACAATACAATTTATTATCCACGCGCTTTAGAGTGGAAATTTATTTTCGATAATTTTAAAAATGTGCCAAAAGAATTTGAAACTGCATTAGCCGTAATTGTTTGGTATATTGGAAAATCGTTTGAACAGAAAGAAAAAGAAACTGAGCCACCAGAAAATTTTAATGATGTCCGTGAAACACTCAGCAATAATTTCGTTTATATTTCAGATTCACAAATAATGTGGCTCGGTAAACAGCAAGAGTTTATGGATGCGTTTGATATTGTTTTTAAACGTGAGCATGATGAAGAAGGATTTGAAAAAACGAAATCGTTAGCGCTGAAATATGCAATTGATGCGAAACTCGCAAAACGTATGCTTAATGAATTAAAAATATCTTTTAATATGGTTGATGAGCAGCAAGTTCTTGACTTTATATTTTTGGAAAACAATCCGTTTGAGGAATTGGAAAAGCTACGAAATAAAAGTGAACATTATTTAAAAATTTTGTTTGATTATGTGACAGAGGAAAATGTAAGCGATTTGTTGAAAGAAAATTTGTCTGAAGATATGTACAAAATTTTGTGCAAATATAAAACGCCAGAATCTTTAGCAGAAATAATTAAAGTTTGTCCGCAATTTTATGAATTTGCGCAAGATAATATTAAAGAAATTTTGGCATCGGATAAATCTAAACCGGAAGTTATAGCAAATTTGATAAAATATGTGCAAAAGAATGGCCGTGATTTGCAAAAAATAAATTCTTATTTCGATATCATTAATAAAAATGAAAGTACAAATCAATTTTTGTTAGATATTTCAAAGTTGAGCGATATCGATGCAGTAAATTTTCTTGTTGATCAATATGAAAATTATTTTTCTGAGCATCAAAATACAAAATCAATTGACCCAAATGAGGCATTAGCAATTCATTTGAATTTGTATTTTAATTTTGGCGGCGGGACTGCACAAAAAGTTTTACAATCACAAAACGTTGATGATTTAAAAGATAAAGTTTCAAAAGATGATGGTAGTATTAATTTCGATTACATAAACAATTTGTTAATTGCGCTCAAGCCCGAGCAACAAAAAATTTTTATAAAAAATTT
The DNA here is from genome assembly GCA_947427385.1 of uncultured Clostridia bacterium. Classification (GTDB taxonomy): domain Bacteria; phylum Bacillota; class Clostridia; order Lachnospirales; family CAMVHY01; genus CANEHT01. Next base: position 9,326 of record CANEHT010000009.1, read on the forward strand.
AAACAAAAAAGCGCAGCAACAACTCAAAAGCAGTTTTGGACAATGTAAAGATTTTGCGACGAAAATGAAATTGGCAAGTTTGTCTTCTTTGATGAAAAATTCTTAAAATAAAAAATCCGCATAAGCGGATTTTTTTAAATTATATTTTATTTTTCTTGTTGTTCTTGTTTAGGTTCTTGTTTATTTTTATTTTTAAAAGAAAAAATGCTTTTTGTTTTAGTTTTATCAATTGGTTTTATTGTTTGTTTTTCTTGTTGATTTTCTTGTATTGGATGTTCTACGAATTCAAAAAAGTTTTTTAGTTGTGGCAAAATTTGTTCAGAAGATGGTGGAGCATTTTCGAACGAGTCAATAAATGCAGAAGTAATCTCTTTATTTTTATCTGAAAGATTTTGTTTTTCAACGTATTTTTCCAATAATGGTACTATATTAGATTTATTATTTTCATTTATTTTATCTAAATTAGATAATATCGCGTTTTTAATTTCATTTGTGTCAGAAAAAATTTCAAATATTTTATCAGGGGGAAGATTGAATATGTTATTTTTAATAGAAGAATAAAATATTTTGTTCTCGAGTCTGTGGTTAGCATCAGATAATAAATCTTCAATTGCATTTGGTTCGTTTGCAAATTTATTTATATAGTTTGATAAAAGTTTTTCAGATTTAAATAAAAAATCAAAGTTTTTGCTATCATGGCAAAAATCGATTAATTTGTCAAGTTTTTCTTCATCTAGATATTCAATTGCATCAACAATAACATATTGAACAATTTTATCAACTGAAATTTTATCGATAATTTCTTTAATTCCAAGTTCTGGATTTCTCCTATAATACCGATGTAGAGAAAGAAGAAAACTGTTAGCAATATCAGAGGAGATATTTCCGTTATTAATATCATTAGTAATTTCTAAAAATTTTTCTTTCAGAGCTTCTTTTCCGAATTTATTAACATACTTATCCCAAAATACATAATCTTTGGCAAAAGCATCATTGTTTTCATTGCTTTTGTGGAATATTTCTAAAATTTGATTGATTTTTTCTTCACTCAAATATGGTAATATATTACGAAAATTAATCTCATTTTTGTATTGAAAAAATTTATCAGTTGAGAATTTTTCATAGATTTCATTTTTTATTGGCTCAAATTCTCTTGGCAAAAGATTAATGTTTATAGAAAAACGATTAACAACTTCCTTAGGCATATTTTGTTGATTATTAATTTTTTCAACAAATTTTAAAAGCTTATTCTTGGCATCTTCATATCCATATTTATCTGTATATACTCTAAAAAGACTAGAATTAGTAAGATTCAAACCACTTTCTTTACTATTATGACAAGAATTTAAAAGTTTTTCAATCAATTCTGGCTTTAAATTCAAATCTAATCCTAAGTTCCATTCTATTTTTAAAAGCGGTGGTTCTTCTTGATTTAAGTATTTTGGATTTGAGTATTTCAGATACAAACCTGAAAAGCCAAGAAAATAATTATGTTCAAAAAATTTTTCAAGTGAAATTTTATCGAAAATATAATTTGGGTCCAAACTAAATTTATTCCTTTCATATAATTGTTTTAATTCTGGTAAAATATTAAGGAAATTAGAAGGCAAATCAAAAGGCAGTGAACTATCATTATTAATTACATCAACAATTGCTAAAATTTTATCTTCAAGATTATTACCATTATATGCATGCTTTATCATATCTTTAAAAACATTATGAATATCATTGCTTAAGGCATAATCTTGTAACATTTTCTGAAAACCTATAATTTGTTCAACTGATAATTTTTCATATATGTTTTTTGTGTTTTCACAGCAATAGAAAATATATAATAATATACTTTTTCGTTTATCTTCATTATAATTTGAAAAATTATTTTTTGGATCTTGAATAAAACTGATACATTCTACAATTTTATCTTCATTACTAAGTTTTTTTAAACTATATGCATTTTCTATATTATCTATTATTGTAGAAGCAGGAAGTTGATTTATTTCACTTTCAGGTAAATTTTCTAAATCTATTTTATTTACATCAGCAATATTTTCATTCATAAAAATCATCTCCTTAATTTTTGAATAATTTTTTATGCAATTAAATCAATAAAAAAAGCATGCTATAAAAATTATTATAAGTAATCATTTTATAATAAGCAAAAAAATATATATCAATTAAATCATTATAGCAAATTACAATTTAAACATCAAATAAATTTTGTACCAAATTTATTTTTATGCAAAAAAGTAAAATATATAATGATGCACAAAAATAGTTTGGTTTACAATGAAATTAACGGAATTAAAATTTATTACAAAAAAAACCGCATAAGCGGTTTTTTATTTTACAACAAAGTTTACAATTTTATTCGGAACATAAATTTCTTTGAGAATATTTTTGCCAGCAAGACGTGTTTTTAAATTTTCTTTTGCCAATGAAATTATTTCGTCTTTTGATAAATTTATATCAACATTAATATTTGAACGCAATTTGCCGTTAATTTGCAAAACGATATTAACAGTTTCATCTTGCATATTATTTTTGTCATATGTCGGCCATTTTTCTTCGAAAACAGATTTATTATTGCCGATTGTTTGCCATAATTCTTCACTTAAATGTGGAGCAAAAGGTGCAAGCATAATTATAATCGCTGAAAGCGTTTGTGAATCAATTCCATTTTCATTTTTACAAATCTCAATAAAATTATTTGTAAATTCCATAAATCCACTGACAACCGTGTTCAATGATAAATTTTCAATGCGATTCGTAATTTCAAAAATCATTTTGTTGCGCATTATTGTCAATTTTTTTGTTGGTTCAATAATTTTGTCCTTATATTCGCAAATGAAATTCCAAAATTTATTTAAAAATCGTAATACGCCGTCGATTCCATTGTCATTCCATTCACAATCTAATTCCGGTGGACCGACAAATAATTCATACATTCGTAATGAATCGCATCCATATTTTTTTACTAATTCGTCTGGTGAAACGACATTTCCTTTTGACTTACTCATTTTAGTTTTATTTTTGTTAATCATGCCTTGATTGAACAATTTCAAAAATGGTTCATTGAAATCAACAACACCGATATCGTACAAAAATTTTGTGTAAAATCTGGCGTAAAGTAAATGTAAAACGGCATGTTCAATTCCTCCGACATAATAATCTACGGGTAACCACTTTTTTAAAAGTTTTGGGTCAGCCAAACATGAATCATTATGAGGATCGGCATAGCGAAGAAAATACCAAGAAGAGCCCGCCCATTGCGGCATAGTATTTGTTTCACGTTTAGCTGTTGCGCCGCATTTTGGACATTTAACATTAACCCAATCATCTATTGCGGCAAGTGGTGATTCGCCGGTTTCAGTTGGTTGATAATTTTCAACGTCAGGTAAAATTACCGGCAAATCTTTTTCGTCGACTGGAACCAAACCGCATTTTGGACAATGAATAATTGGAATAGGTTCGCCCCAATATCTTTGGCGTGAAAAAATCCAATCGCGCAATTTATAATTTACAGTTTGTTTTCCAATGCCGAGCTGTTCAAGTTTTTGAGTAATTTTTTCTTTAGCATCATCACAATTTAAACCATTAAATTCATCAGAATTTATCATAATGCCATTTTCAATGACAGGAGTAATTGGCAAATCAAATTTTTTTGCAAAATCAAAATCGCGTTCATCGTGTGCCGGCACACACATTATTGCGCCGGTTCCGTAGTCAGCAAGAACGTAATCAGAAATCCAAACAGGAATTTTTTTATTTGTAAGCGGATTAATGGCAAAACTTCCGGTGAATACGCCAGTTTTTTCTTTGTCGGACATACGATTGACGTAAGATTTTGCTGACGCCGACTTTATATATTCGTCCACTAAATTTTTTTGATTTGGTAAAGTTAATTGTTCAATTAATTCGTGTTCGGGCGCGAGAACTAAAAATGTTGCGCCGTACAAAGTATCGGGACGCGTTGTAAAAACTTTGATTGTCAAATTTTTATCGGTGATTTTGAAATCAACTGATGCGCCAAAACTTTTTCCAATCCAATCTTCTTGCATTTTTTTAACTTTTTTCGGCCAATTTAACAATTTTAAATCATTGAGTAATCTTTCAGCGTAGTCAGTAATTTTTAACATCCATTGACGTAGCATTTTTTTTGTAACGTGTGAGCCACATCTATCACAAACGCCGTTAGTTGCTTCTTCGTTTGCCAATACTGCTTTACAATTTGGGCACCAATTAAGTGGCATTTTTTTTTCGTATGCCAAACCTTTTTTAAACATTTGTAAAAAAATCCACTGTGTCCACTTATAATAATTTGGGTCAGTCGTATTAATTTCGCGGTCCCAATCATAAACGGCACTAATTTCTTTCAGCTGACGACGTACATTATTTATGCTTTCATTAGTGCTTATACGCGGATGCGTTTTCATTTTTATAGCATAATTTTCTGCGGGCAGACCAAATGCGTCCCAACCCATTGGATGTAAAATTTCAAAGCCTTGCAAAATTTTGTAGCGGCATAAAACATCGCTTAAAACATACCCACGCCAATGACCAACATGTAAACCACTAGCGGATGGATAAGGGAACATATCTAGGCAATAAAATTTTGGTTTGTTAGTATTTTTTGGCGGCTTATTATTTTCCCAAAACGTACGCCATTTTTTTTCGATTTCAGAAAAATTATAGGGCATAGTAAAAAATCTCCTTTGCAAACTTAATTTGTTCATTATAATAAATTTTGTAAATCGCCGCAAATTTTTTTGAGTTATGCTAAAATATTTAGTAAAAAGTTAAAGGAGATTAAACATGAAAAGTTTAAATATATCATTGAACTCACTCGACAAAATAAAAAATTTTGTTGGTATCGTTTCAAATCTTGATAGTGAAATTGATTTGATATCCGGGCGATATGTTGTAAATGCAAAATCAATTATGGGCGTCCTTAGTCTCGACCTTTCAAAAGATATCCAAATGAATATTTATAATGAAAAAATTTTTGACGATGCAAAAAAAATTTTACACGATTTCTTGATTTAATACTAAAAAACGATTACAATTATGTAAATAATTTTTTACGTGAAGAAAATTTTTAAGTCTGGTGATATTAATGAAAAAAATAAAAGTTACGACAAAAAATACGCAATAAATTAGGAGGGATTCGTTATGGACAGAGAAACAAGTTTGGGCGGCGGAGCAGTGTTTCCAATTGGTGAAAAAAATACTGCGTACGCAAAATATTTTATCGGCCAAAGTTATCTTAACATGTTGACAACTGAAGGCATCGCAATTGGTAATGTAACTTTTGAGCCGGGTTGTCGAAATAATTGGCATATTCATCATAAAGGCGGACAAATTTTGCTTGTAACTGGTGGTCATGGATATTATCAAGAGTGGAGGAAAAATGCGCAACCACTTAAAGCGGGCGATGTCGTAAATATTCTGCCCGAAGTTAAGCATTGGCATGGCGCGGCTAAAAATAGTTGGTTCTCTCATATTGCTATTGAGGTTCCGGCTCTAAATGCGTCAAATGAATGGCTTGAGGCTGTGTCGCAGGATGAGTATGACAAATTAAATTGATATGTTGAGTAGGGGAGAGTTTGTAAAAATTCTCGCCTACTTTTTTATATAGCTAAAATATTTTTACGTTCGTTTAGGTATATCATCAAAAAAATTTTACGATAATATTATTGCGCTGAAAATTTATGATAAACACAAGAGGTGAGTACAAATGAAAGAATTTAAAAATTTAGTTCTCGATGAGGAACGTGCATTGTACGCAAAACATGACGCAAAAATTATAAATTGTGAATTCAGTGGAATTGCTGATGGTGAGTCTGCGTTGAAAGAGTGTAAAAATATCACGGTCAAAGATTGCGTTTTTAAATTGAGATATCCACTTTGGCACGCCGATATGGCAAAAATTATTAATTGTCGTATGACAAATACATGTCGTGCGGCATTGTGGTATGACAAAAATATTAATATAAAAAATTGTGAACTTCTTGGAATAAAAGCGTTGCGTGAATGTAATGAAATTGTGATTGATGATTCACATATTGATTCGTCAGAATTTGCATGGCGATGTAGCGGATTAAAATTAAATAATTGTGTGCTCACTGCTGAGTATCTATTTTTTATGAGCAAAGATATGGATATAAATAAACTTGATATGAATGGAAAATATTCATTTCAATACGTAGAAAATTCAGTTATCCGCAATTCAAATTTGGATACGAAAGATGCCTTTTGGCACTGTAAAAATGTTACGGTTTACGACAGCGTGATTAAGGGTGAATATCTTGCGTGGTATAGTGAAAATTTACGGCTTGTGCGCTGTAAAATTATCGGGACGCAACCATTATGTTATGCAAAAGGACTTGTGTTAGAAGATTGTGAAATGATTGATTGTGATTTGGCATTTGAATACAGTCAGGTGCAGGCCGATATTAACGGTGAGATTTTAAGCGTAAAGAATCCGTTGAGTGGCTATATTAAAGCAAACAAAATTCATGAAATAGTTATTGACGAAAATCAAGATGAAAACTCGGATTGCAATATTATTTTGAAATGAATTGTTAGCAAATTTTTATTTTGCCTTCACAAAAAAATCCCTTACGTAAATTTTGTAAGGGATTTTTATTAATTTTCATCGGTTTTAATTGTCAAACTTTCTTCCGGCATTACTGGTTCATTTGTTTCTTCGATAATTTCTGAAACCTCAGGTGTTTGCTGACTTTCAGGAGTTTGTTTAATTTCTTCAGTGTGTGGAGCAAAATGTTCTGTGCAATAATTTTGTGGTTGCGTTCCTAAAATAAAAATTTCATTTACGGCATTTGGACATCCATCATTTGCAAGCATACCTGTCTTTTTACAAATTTTTGCATTTACAAGACCGGGTGGCTTTTCAAAATTTTTAACCTTTAGTTTTGAATGAATTTCTTCCATGATGCTGCTCCATAATTTCAAATGATAGCCACGATCTTCTTTCATAGTTTTAGGTTGGTCGAAGCCGAGCCAAATCCCTGCGACATAATATGGTGTATATCCGACAAAGGTCAAATCTTTTGTATCAGTTGTAGTTCCGGTTTTTCCCGCAATTGGCATTTTAGATTTTTGAAAGCGAGCTTTTGTACCGGTTCCTTTTGTTATTACATCTTTCATCATGTCAGTTAATATGTAAGCTGATTGCGGCTTCAAAATTTTTTTCGGTTTATTCCGATTTTCTAGCAAAACATTTCCCGTATGATCCAAAACTTTTGTATAAAATATCGGCTTGTTATATTCGCCAAGATTTGCAATCGCGCCAAATGCTTCCGTAACTTCCAATTGATTTATGCCATGAGTGAGACCGCCGAGTGCAGTCGAAGCAACTTTATCGCTATAAATTTTACCGTTAATTCTTTCGTGCTCAACGAGTGTTGTAAATCCAAATTTTAAAAGATAGTCAAAACAATTTGCAATGCCCGTATTTATCATATTCTTTACGGCCAACACATTCATTGAGTCACGTATACCATCACGAATTGTTGATGGGCCACGATAATTTTTGTAATAATTTTTCGGACTATATCCATCGGGTGCAGTATACGGTTCGTCATTAATTATTGTAGCGGCATTTACTTTTTTTAAATCAATTGCCGGTGCATAAGATGCCAATATTTTAAAAACGGAACCGGGTTGACGTACAGAATCTATTGCACGATTTAGTGCAAGGTCAGTAGTTTTTTCGCCGCGTCCGCCACAAATTGCTTTTACGTGTCCATTTTTATAGTCAATAATAATCATAGCGGCTTGTGGCTGTGGGATACAAACTGTTTTTTCTTCCAATACTTCATCGTTTGAATTTGTCAATTCATTTTTCATTGCAGTGACAAATTGATTTGCTTGTGCTTGAGTTTTAACCGTTTTTGTACGCTCAAAATTTTTTCGTTCATTATTTTTATCTATCGTTGTCAAATAATAATGTACGTCGATTTCGTAATCAGATTTTGGGAAAAACGCATCGTTTTGAAATTTCTCATCCATTATTTTTTGCATATCGGCATCAATTGTCGAATAAATTTGTAGGCCACCATTGTAAATTAAATTTGTCGCTTCAGCTTTCGTTAAATTATTTCGTTTTTGCAAATCGTTAGTTACATCTTTTATCAATTTGTCTACGAAATAACTATGAAATGATTTTCCTTCACTTTTTGATTTTTTTGTTTGTGAAATTTTTGAATAAACATCTTCAGCTTTTGCTTCTTCATATTCTATTTGACTTATGTATTTCAAACTCAACATCTTTTTCAAAATCGTATCTTTACGCAACTTATTATGGTCGGGATTTTTATCAGGTGCATAATAAGTTGGAGATTTTGTTATTGCGGCAAGAGTTGCACACTCCGCAATTGTTAGTTGTGAAACATCTTTATCAAAATAATATGCCGCTGCTGTTTTTACTCCGTTTAATCCATGATATAAATAAATTGTGTTCAGATAAACTTCTAAAATATGATCCTTTGCAGATTTTTTACTACCATATTGATTAATCAATTCTTTCTCAAATTTTATCGCTAAATATTGTTCTTGGATTTTTGTTTTTAAATTATTTCGTGAGACTTTTGTTACATTATTCTTTATCAATTGTTGAGTAATTGTACTAGCACCTTGAGTCTTATTCCTTAATATTTTTGATAGAACTGCACGGAATAGTCCACGTATATCAATTCCATTATGCTCGTAAAATCTTTCATCTTCAATTGCAATAAATGCGTGCTGAAGATTTTTCGGGATATTATCGAGTGAGATATACTCACGATTTTCCGTCCCATTTAATTTATCAATTACTGTCTGATTTTTCTCGTCATAAATTATTGACGTATACATATTTGGCATAACATTTATATTTTGTAATTGGTCGGCATTTTTTACAATTGCAGTATAAATTCCAAGACTACATCCAATAAAAATAAAAAAGAAAGCGATAAAAATAAAAATAATAGTACGGAAAATTTTTTTACGCTTACGCTTTCTTCGTATTGCTAAAATTTTTTTATCGGTCATAAATTATTCCTCCCGTTCGTGATTATAGCACGAATAATAAAATTTCGGTTATAATACATAAAAAAATTATTGGAGGATTATACATGAAGTTAATGTTTGCATCTGATTTACATGGCTCATTATTTTTTTGTGAGAAATTATTAGACGCTTATAAAAATGAGAACGCAGAGAAATTAATTTTGCTTGGCGATTTACTCTATCACGGCCCACGTAATAATTTATCTAAAAATTATGATACGATAAAAGTTGCGGAGAAACTTAATGCAATAAAAAATAATTTGTTATGTGTACGTGGAAATTGTGACGCACAAGTTGACCAAATGGTTCTTAATTTCCCAATTATGTCTGATTACTCAATAATATATCTTGAAAAGCGATTAATATTTTTAACGCATGGCCATATTTATAACAGAAATAATTTGCCGCCAATAAATAAAAATGATATAATGGTTCAAGGTCATACACATGTTCCAATAATTGAAAATATAAATGGAATAATATTAATGAATCCGGGTTCAGTTTCACTACCAAAACAAAACTCTCCTCATTCATTTATGATTTATGAAGATACTGAGTTTAAAATAAAAGATTTTGATGGCAATATTATAAATAGATATAAATTGTAACAAAGAAGGTGAAAGTATGATTAGCTTGCGTAAGATGAAAATACTTGCGGCAATAGTTGAAGCGTATACGGAAACAGCAGAACCTGTTGGCTCACGTACAATTTCAAAAAAATATGAATTTGGAATAAGTCCGGCAACAATACGAAATGAAATGAGTGATTTAGAAGATTTAGGCTATATCATTCAGCCACATACTTCTGCCGGACGAATTCCTTCCGATAAAGGATATCGTTTATACGTTGACAATTTAATGCAGCAAAAAAAACTTACGGATAGAGAAATAAATTTCATAAAAAAAACGATATCGAACAACGTAACGCGTATAGATTATTTGTTAAAAGAGACAGCGAAAGCAATTTCACTTTTGACAAACTATACGACGATTATGACTGAGCCGATTACGAATAAATCAAAAATAAAATTTTTAAATTTTATACCGATTGACCAAAAAGCTTTAATTTTAGTTATCGTGACGAATGATAATAACGCGAAAAATTTTACACTTAAAGTAAATGTGCCAAAAAAATTGGACTATATTTCAAAAATTATAAATAAAAATTTGGCGGAATCAGATATAATTGACTCAAATTTTTATGACAAAATTCTTGAACAAATTGGATTTGAAAATAAAAATTTTATGCAAAAAGTTATAGATGCTATAAATTCAATGGAAGAAGTCCGAATTTATACGAGCGGAATAAAAAACATTTTGGCATTTCCTGAATTCCATAATTTTGAAAAAGCACAAAATATATTTGAGGCGCTCGAGCACCATCATTTGCTTTCATCAATCTTTAACCAAGATTTGCAAAATGATATTGAAATAACAATTGGAGCAGAAAATCAAATTGATTTGTTTAAAGATTGTAGTTTGATAAAAACAAATTACGTGATAAGTAAAGATACTTTTGCCAATATAGGAATTTTGGGCCCGACGCGTATGAATTATTCACAAGTTGTTTCACTTTTAAATGTCGTAGAAAATGTACTTTGCAATTTTGTGAATGAGTTATAATTTTATGAGCCCGAATGGCGGAATTGGCAGACGCGCTGGACTTAGAATCCAGTGTTTTTTTAAACGTACCGGTTCAAATCCGGTTTCGGGCATTGTTATAAAGCTGCTTGAGGGCAGCTTTTTTAGGTGATAAAAATGAATTATACCGACGAACAAATTTGTGCGATAAATTCGCGCAAGAAAAATATTTTGGTATCGGCTTCGGCGGGTTCCGGTAAAACAGCGGTACTTGTTGAGCGAATCATAAAAATTGTTACGGATGAGAAAAATCCTGTTGATATAAATAAATTGTTGGCGGTAACATTTACAGATGCAGCTGCAATTCAAATGAAAAAGCGAATTGCGGCTGCTTTGTATGCGCAAAAACCAACTGATTTTATAAAACGTCAAATCATTTTGTTAAATGACGCGAATATTTGTACGCTTCATTCATTTTGTATGAAGATGGTAAGAAAATTTTTTTATTTGGCAGATATTGATCCGAATTTTCGAATAGCGCAGGAAAATGAAATTGAACTTTTGAAGTCAGATGTACTTGATAAAATGTTGGAAGAGGAGTATGCGAAAGCGCGGCCAATATTTTTTGAAACCGTTATGGCATATAATACGGACAAGATTCAAAGTGACGATTTAAAAAAATTGATTTTGGATATATATGATTTTTCGCGCAGTATTCCAAATTCAGCGGCATGGTTGAAAAAATGTGCAAACAATTTTATTTTGGCGGAAGGCACAAAACTTGAAGAAACAATTTGGTGGAAAAAACTTTTGCCGCACATAAAAAATTTAGTTGAGCAAATAAATTATTTGATTTTGGATTCAATTCAAAAATGTCATGAAGATTTTGGGCCGGAAAAATATCTTACTGCGCTGGAAGATGATAAAAATTTTGTTGAGCATCTTGAAAAATTTATTTATAAAGATTTTGACATGGCACACGAAATTTTAAAGCAACATAATTTTCAAAAACTTTTTTCATATATTAAAAAAAATTCTGATGAAATAGATTTAGATTTAAAAAATTCAGTGCAAGAAAATCGTAAGGAATTTAAAAAATTGATTCAAAATCTTCAGGAAAAAATTTTTTTTGCAAAAAGTAAATTTATCTTGCAAAATATCGCGGATTCATATCCGATAATGAATGAAATGTCGGAGCTTGTAACTAAATTTCATGATGCGTTTAGGCAAAAAAAACTTGAACAAAATATTTTGTCATTCGATGACCTTGAAGAGTTTACACTTAAAATTTTATCGAAGAAAAAAATTTTGGAACCGTTTGTGGAAATATTAATTGATGAATATCAAGACATAAATGATGTGCAGGAAAAAATTTTATCACTCATTCCTTGTAAATCAAAATTTATGGTTGGCGATGTGAAACAAAGTATTTATGGTTTTCGTAATTCATCGCCACAACTTTTTATTCAAAAATATAATACATATGGAAAAATTGCAGATACTGCAAAAATTGATTTGTCAGCAAATTTTCGCAGTGTGAAACAAATTACTGACAGTGTGAATTTTTTATTTTCACGATTAATGACAAAAAAGTTTTGCGGTTTAGATTATTCCGATGAAAAATTTAACACTGAGTCAAGCAGCGACAAAACTGAGATTTTTTTGATGAATGATGATAAAGCTGAAGTGCAATTTATATGTGACAAAATAAAGTTGCTTTTACAAAATGAATTGTGTAAAAATTTTTCTGATATCGCAATTTTGGTTCGTAATCGTAGTAATTTAAAACTTTTGACGGAAATTTTTTCGCAAAATAATATTCCAATTGATACTGAAAATAATACAAATTTTTTTGAGTTGCCTGAGATAATTATTTTGACGAGTTTTTTGAAGATAATTGATAATCCGCAAAATGAAATTCCGTTGACAGCGGTTTTGCGTTCACAAATTTATAATGTAAGTGATGATGAGCTTTTGAAAATTCGTATGCAATCAAGTGAAAAAAGTTTTTATGATTGCGTGAAAAATTACGATGGCTTGGAAAAATTTAAGGCCGATTTGAATTTTTTACGCCAAAAAAAAATTTGCTTGTCAATAAGCAAATTAATTGATGAAATTTTACATATCACGGATTTTTTTTACCTCGCCGGTTTCGAGCCACAGCAAAAAAATATAATAAAATTTATCAATATCGCCAAAGAGTATGAGAAAACAAATTATCAAGGTTTGTTTAATTTTATTCGCTATCTCGAAAAAATTAGTCAAGTTAATATTAATTCGTCGCATAAAAATTTTAATGCCGTAAAAATAATGACTATCCACAAAAGTAAGGGCCTCGAGTTCCCTATAGTTTTTATAAGTTTTCTTGGCAAAAATTTTAATATGAAAAATCTTAACGATAAAATATTGCTTGACAAAGATTTGGGCTTCGGAAATAAATTTATTGATGTCAAGCGTCGCACAAAAATTAATACGATCGCGAAACGTTCAATTGAATTTGAACTCCGTCAAAAAAATCTTGCAGAAGAAATGCGCCTATTATATGTTGCGATGACGCGTGCAAAAAATAAATTAATTTTAACGGGCTGTCAAAAAAATTTTTCACATTCATTTGAAAATGCCGCAAAAAGTTTTTTAGATTGGATTTTACCGATTGCGAATGAAAAAAATTCACCGTTTGAATTGCAAATTTATGAAAACGATGAAAAAAATATTTTACTAAATGAAAATTTTGTAGCTGTGCCAATTGTCCATGTTGACGAGAAAATTAAAAATCAAATGCAATGGAAATATCCGTACGATATTTCGGTGAAAGCTAAAATTTCTATAAGTGAAGATTCGCAGAAAAATTTTGCAGTGCCGAAATTTTTAAAGTCATCTCAAATATCGCCAACGCAGCGTGGTCAAATAATTCATACAGTTTTACAGCATTTAAATTTGAATTTGTTGCCGCAAAAAAATATTGTCAATGATTTTTTAAATTCATTGGCCTCTAAAAATATGATAACGGACGATGAACAAAAAATTGTTCCGATAAATAAATTGATAAAATTTTTGGAGTCGGATTTATTTTACAAGATGAAAAATTCTTCGTTTATAAAACGCGAAACGCCATTTATACTTGGAATTGAAAATAAAAATGATTCCGAGAAAACACTCATTCACGGAATTATTGATTGCTTTTTTGAATATGACGGTAAGTTATATTTAGTTGATTATAAAACTGACAGAGTTTCAGCTAATGAAGCTGAAAATTTCGCACAAAAATATTATTTTCAGCTAAAAATTTATAAAGAAGCTATCGAGAAAAATTATAACCGTCAAGTTGATTTTTCAATTATTTATCTTTTTGACATAGACAAAGCTATTTATTTTTAGAACACGGAATCGATAAATTTTCCATTTTCATAAAAAAGTTTGTCGTCGGCAAAAATTTTTCCACCATCTTGCATATCGCAAATCATATCCCAATGAATAGCGGAAATATTTTTTCCGCCGGCTTCCGGCATTGCACATCCTATTGCCATATGAATTGTGCCGCCAATCTTTTCATCAAATAAAATATTTCGTGTGAATTTTTTTATGTTATAGTTTGTGCCAATTGCAACTTCGCCAAAATATTTTGAACCTGCATCGGTATCTAAGCATGAATATAAAAAATCTTCGCCGCTATTAGCTTGTGCTTTAATTATTTTTCCGTCTTTGACTTCTAATTTTACGCCTTCAACCATTCGTCCGGAATATATAGCGGGATATGAAAAAGAAATTTTACCATTTATATTATTTTCCTCGGGGCTTGTAAAAATTTCGCCATCGGGGAAATTTTCTTTTCCACAACAATTTATCCATTTGCGTCCATTTATTCCGACAATAATGTCAGTATCTTTTGAAATGATATGCAAAGTTTTTTTGCCGTCTAAAAAATTTACCCAACGTTCTTGATTTGCCTCAACTTTTTTCCACTCTGCAATTGGGTCATCTTTGTCAAGCATTCCTGCTTTGTAAACAAATTCTTCATATTCATCAAGACTCATTTGTGCTTCTTGAGCCTCTGCGTTTGTAGGAAATTGTGTGCCGCACCAACGTAATGCGCCGCTCGCACATCTATCAACGTAAATTTTTCTTTCCGCACTATTTGCCAATCTTCGTTTTTGTAACAATAGTGGAGAAATATTTGAGCGAGCGCGTGAATTTATTGAACCCCATGCCGTTATCCATACGTCAGAATTTTTTACGGCATCGCCATAATCATTATTTGGCATAGAAAGTTGTAAATCGTCGCCAAATTTTAAAATTGCTTCTTCAACTTCAGGGATTGTTACTGAATAATCGACATAAGCTCCATTTTTTATCGCGGCTTTTGCAACTTCAATGATAAATGGTAGCGCGACATATTCAGCTTTTATTGAAACCTTATCATTTTTTTTAACTTGTGTTGAGTAATTAACTAATAGATTTGCAAGTTTTTCAAGGCGTTCATCACGCATTTTATTTCACTCCTTAAAATTTAATTTGATTTTATATTTTACTTTAATCGTGGAAAAAATTCATTGATTTTCAAATCAGAATCAGTTAAAGTTTTATTATAAAATATACGGAGGATAAAAATGTGTGGATTTTGCGGATTCACCGGGCAAACTTATAACAATCAAAAAATAATTTCAGATATGATGCAAAAAATTATCCATCGTGGTCCTGATAGTTATGGCATCCATTCTGATGAGAATATAACTTTAGGATTTCGACGCTTAGGCCTTATCGATTTAAATACTGGCGGCCAACCAATGTATAATGAAAATAAATCAATCGTTATTGTTTTTAATGGTGAAATTTATAATTATCTTGAGTTGCATGATGAACTAGTTAAAAAAGGGCATACTTTTCATACGCAATCTGATACTGAAACTTTGATACATGCCTACGAGCAATATGGTATTAATATGTTTAAATATTTACGTGGGATGTTCGCATTTGTGATTTATGACTATAATAAGAAACGAATTTTTGCGGCACGTGATTTTTTCGGTATAAAACCTTTATATTACACAATAATAGATAATGAAATTTTATTTGGGTCCGAGATAAAAAGTTTTCTGGTACATCCAAATTTTAAGAAAGAATTAAATGAGGTCGCATTAGAAAATTATTTAACGTTCCAGTATTCAGTTTTACCGGAAACTTTTTTCAAAAATGTTTATAAATTATCGCCCGGCCATTATTTTACATTTCAAGATGGAAAACTTGACATAAAAAAATATTGGGCGCCATTTTTTTCTTATAATAATCAATCCGAAACAAATTATATTGATGAAATAAATAATGTTGTAAAAAATTCTGTGCACGTTCATCAAACTAGTGATGTTGAAGTTGGCTCATTTCTTTCAAGTGGTGTCGATTCAAGTTTTATTACTGCATGTTATAGTGGCGATAAAACTTTTACAGTTGGTTTTGATTATGATAAATATAATGAAATTTCGTATGCAGAAAAATTATCCAATGAGCTTGACAAAAAAAATATAAACAAAGTTATAACAACTGAAGAATATTGGAAAAGCTTACCGAAAATTCAATATCATATGGATGAACCGCTCGCTGACCCTTCAGCTGTTGCACTATATTTTGTCAGCAATCTCGCAAGTAAATATGTTAAAACTTGTTTGTCAGGCGAGGGTGCTGATGAATTCTTCGGCGGCTATAATATTTATATGGAGCCAATGGATTTATATATCACTAAAATAATTCCACGATTTATCAGAAAATTTTTGGCGCGGCTCGTAAAAAAAATTCCGTTCGCATTTAAAGGTAAAAATTTTATAATACGTGCGAGTCAAACCGTTGAAGAACGTTTTATCGGCAATGCAAAAATATTTTCACAAAGTGAACGTGAAAAAATTTTGAAGAGACCAACCGGTCAATATCCGCCAGAATCAATTACCGCGAAATATTACAGTCAGGCATTGGCGTACGATGATATCACCAAAATGCAATATATTGATATAAATTTGTGGTTGGTTGGCGATATTTTGCTGAAGGCCGACAAAATGAGTATGGCAAATTCTTTGGAACTTCGTGTCCCATATCTTGATAAAAAAGTTTTTGACGTTGCCGCAAGTTTACCAACTAATTATCGCGTAAAAAAAATTGCTACAAAATATGCGTTTCGGAAAGCTGCGCAACTTCATTTGCCACAAAAAGTTTCTAATAAAAAAAAGTTGGGCTTCCCAGTTCCAATTAAAATTTGGTTGCGCGACCAAAAGTATTATTCTATAATTAGAAAAGCATTTGAAAGCGATGCAGCAAAAAAATATTTTAACGTCGACCAAATTGTCAAATTACTTAACGATCATAAAGATAATCCTAAATGTGATAACAGCCGGAAAATTTGGACTGTTTATTCATTTATTGTTTGGTATGAGCAATTCTTTAACGAAGGAGGAATTAATATGATTACTCAAATTAATAGTGCTGATGAATTTAAAGAAGCTTTGACTTCTGATAAAATTGTTTTGGTTGATTTCTATGCTGATTGGTGTGGCCCATGTAAAATGCTTTCACCAATTATTGATGAAATTGCAAATGAAAAAAATGATGAGATTAAAGTTTGTAAAGTAAATGTAGACCAAAATCAAAATCTTGCGCTGGAATATTCTGTTCAAAGTATCCCAACTGTTATCTCGTTTAAAAACGGAGAAGTTTATAAAAAATCTGTTGGGCTTGTACCAAAAGATGAAATCTTAAATCTTTTGAATTAATTTTTATCATAATAAAACTTCGCGACATTGAGTTTGCGAAGTTTTTTTTCGATATTTTTTTTATTGCACAAAATCTTTTTTTATTATACAATAAAAATGTATCATTAATTTATTATTTTTAGGAGGAATAAAATTGAAAAAAAGATTTTTGTCTGCTTTTATGGTTTTAGTTATGTGTTTTACGTTGCTGCCGGCAAAAAAAATTGTAACAATGGCAAATGTTTGGTGGAGTGGAGAAGGAACAGAGCAAAATCCGTACCAAATTAAAACTGCTGAAGATCTTAAAGTTTTAGCTGATCATGTAAACGCTGGATATGCATGTGAGAACGAGTATTTTAAACTTATGAATGATATAAATTTGCGTGGGGATTTTTTAGATCCGATTGGTGGTATAAAATACTATGGGTTTACGCAAAAAGGAGGACCGTTTAACGGTATTTTTGATGGTAATTGGTATACAATAAGTAATTTTCGTATTTTTGAAGGTTCTAATAACGATGCTGGGTTGTTTGGTTGGATTGGTGCAGATGGTATAGTTAAAAATCTTACTATAGCAAATAGTGAAATTGTTGGCGGTTTTAATGTTGGAAGTATAGCAGGATTAAATTATGGTAAAGTTTCATTATGTTACAATGAAAATACTTATGTAACTGGATGTAATTCTGGCGGAATAGTTGGATGTAATGATTGTAGAGGAGTTGTAGAATATTGTAGTAACAGAGGTATAATTTATGGCACAGAAACTTCTGGTGGTATAGTTGGATTTAATAATTTTTTCTCTTTAGTCATATATTGTTATAATTATACTTATAGCATTTTAGGTGATGAAAATTGTAAAATTGGCGATATAATTGGCAAAGATTTAGGATATTATGAAAGTTGGGATTAAAAAGTATTTAATAAGGAGAAGTTTAAAAATGGGGAAAAAGTTTTTATCGTTTATAATGGTTTTAGTTATGTGTTTTACGTTGCTGCCGGCAAAAAAAATTGTAACAATGGCAAATGTTTGGTGGAGCGGAGAAGGAACAGAAAAAAATCCGTATCAAATTAAAACAGCTGAAGACCTTAAGGCGTTAGCCGACTATGTAAATGCTGGCTATGCATGTGAGAACGAATATTTTAAACTTATGAATGATATAGATTTATCAAGTGCGTGTGGCAAAGATATTGCTTCATGGACTCCTATTGGTAGTATAATACCTGATGAAAATTCTGAAAATGGAATTAAATGCAAACCTTTTAATGGTATTTTTGATGGTAATAGTTGCACGATAAAAAATTTATATATGAGTGATTATAACAATATTATTAATAATATTGTTAATAACAATGATAATAATGTTATGCTTTTCCAAGGGTTATTTGGTTATGTTGGATTTAATGGTATTGTAAAAAATCTTACATTGGAAGATAGTCGTATCAATGTTTTTGGCGCTGCTGGAAGTGTTGTAGGATTAAATACCGGTAAAATTGAAAATTGCTCAAATATAAATATTGCTGCGTGTGATATGTTTGATAAAAAAATTTCGGAAATTATTAATGAAAAAGATTATGATGAATTAAAATATCTCGATTTATATACTTCTATATATGGTTCAATTGCTGGTGGAATTGCTTGTCTGAATGGAGGAGAAATTAAAAATTGTAATAATAATGTTTCAATTGGCGGAGATTCTGCTTCTGGCGGTATAGTAGCAATAAACGATTCAAGTTTTATTAGTTCATTAATTCCTGATGAATCGGAATTAAATTTTCCAGAAGCTTCAATTATAAATTGTAATAATTTTGGTGGAGTTATTGATTTTATAAGTGGTGGCATAGCAGCAGCAAATTGTGAAAATTCTATAATTGAGTGTTGTAATAATGTGGGTAAAATTATTGGTTATATGAGCGGCGGTGCAGTTGGTGCGAATCAAAAAAATGCTTTAGTTATAAATTGTATTAATACAGGTGAAGTTTATAGATATACTGATGATGATTGGACAATATGTGATGACATAATTGGTTACGATGAAAACACTGAAGATTTCAATGACGAAGATTTTCAATTCGAAAATAATTCTTGCAAAAAAAATATTGAATGCAAATAAATTTAATCAAACGAGTAGCAAAAAAAATTTACTTAAAAATAATTTAGGTAAAATATTAGAAGCTAAAAGATTAGTTTTATCTTAATTTTAATTATTTATAAGAATTTTACAGTAAAAAACTTTGTAAAGTTTAATTTACAAAATTTTTTACTATTTTTTTATTATAAAAAACATATTTTTGAGGAGTAAAAATGAAAAAAGTTTTTTCTATTATTATGATTTCAGTTTTATATTTTTTTATGTTTACAGTAAAAGTAAAAACTTTTACTGTAATTGCAAATGATTATAATTTAAATTTGTCAAATTTTAATAGCAAACAACACTTTGATTTTTCGTTGCCAGAAAATTTTAAGTATGAAATACGAAAGGAAATTATTGAATTTCGTACATTAAATGATTCATTATTCTATAGCAATACTATAGAATATCCATATTTTTTTGGTAAATCTTTAGTTGGACAAAAAATTAATCAAAAATATGAACAAATGATCTTAGATTATAAAAATGCCACAATAGATTTTGATACTGAATGGGATGGCCAATTACCATTTTATGATGATGTAAGGGCAAATGTTATATATAATAAAAATGGTGCAATATCAATTAAAGAAATTTTATCAGTATGGTCTGGTGGCGCACATGTTTATCATTATATCAATGGAATTACGTATGATAATTTAACGGGTAAAGAGTTATCGTATAATGATATTCTTATAGGATCGGATGAACAAATTGATAAAGTGTTAACTGTTGCTTTAGGTAAAGTATTAGGCTATACGCCATGTAAATCACAACTTAATGATTTCAAAGAATATACGCCTTATTCTTTGTGTGAATATGGCCTTTGTTTTTATTATAATGTAGGTGATGCAATTCCAAGGAAAGAAGTAATTATTCCATTTACTGATAAAAATAATTATATTATTTCGGCAGATGATGTTTGTATTGACATTT
The DNA here is from genome assembly GCA_947427385.1 of uncultured Clostridia bacterium. Lineage (GTDB taxonomy): Bacteria > Bacillota > Clostridia > Lachnospirales > CAMVHY01 > CANEHT01. The sequence goes on from CANEHT010000009.1 coordinate 29,772, forward strand.
AATATTAATTACAAAAAATCTCAATAGTTGCATATGAAATTTCGTACATACATATATTTTTATATAAACGTAATAAGAAGTGACGAGTTTGAGATTTTTATTGGGATTTTTTATTGCCATTTTTAATTTATTTATTTTGTTGTTTCCGACTGAAATTTTAAGTGCGTCAAAAAGTGGAATAGTTTTATGGGCAATGAATGTTTTACCGACGCTTTTACCTTTTTTGATTGGTACAAACATTTTGATAAAAACTGGTATGGCAGAATTAATTGGAATTTTACTTGAGCCGATAATGTATCCGATTTTTGGTGTGCCGGGATGCGGAGCATTTGCTTTGATTTCTGGAATAATTTCAGGTTACCCGGTTGGCGCAAAAATAACACAAACTTTAAGAAACAACAATCAACTTACGAAACATCAAGCGCAAAGATTGATAAGTTTTTGCAACAATTGCGGGCCATTATTTATTCTTGGAACGATTGGGACGTCAATGCTTGGCAGCAAAAGTGCCGGATATTTCATAATGTTTGTACATTATTTTTCAGCGTTGATAGTTGGTTTGATTTCGAGATTTTTTTTTAGTGCGGAAAGGAATGTTGACAAAAAAATTTTTTTTCACACAATATCGCAAAAAATTTTCCATCATAGCGACAAAAATATTGGGAATATAATTTCAGAAAGTGTTGCGGATTCGATTTGGTCGATTCTACAAATTGGTGGATTTATCGTTTTATTTTCCATTATCACAAAAATTTTAGAGCTGAGTAATTTCATTTCATTTATGTGGAAATTTTTTTCGCATTTTAATTTTATTTCAAAGCTGGGGTATGAAAATTTTTCGGGGATTCTTATTGGTATGATTGAGATGACAAATGGTGCGAAGATTTTAACGATGCGTGAAATTTTACCCGTAACGTTAATTATTTTATCGGCGCTCGTATCTTTTGGTGGATTTTCAATTCATATGCAATCGCTTTCATTCATAGCAAAAACAGATATAAATGCGCACGTGTATATTTTTTCAAAATTTATACATGCGATTATATCTGTTTTTATTGCCAAATTAGCTTTACCATTTTTTAATTTTAATTTTGAGAATGTCAAAGGTGATGTACTAGAATTTAATTTTGCAGATAAAATTGTTTTGTCATTTAAATATTTTGCTTTGACATTAATTATTCAATTCATTTTGATTTTTATTGCCATGATTATAAAACGTAAAAAATTATGTATGTAATCCAAAACTAACTAAGAGTGCCTTACTTACTTTCTTCATTACTGAATTATCGAGCCGGCATATCTTCTCTCGTAATCTTTTTTTATCTATCGTTCGAACTTGTTCTAATAATATTACTGAATCTTTTACAAGACGTTGGCCGTCAACTTCAATATGTGTTGGGAGTTTCGCCTTATTTATTTGCGACGTAATTGCCGCACAAATTACTGTTGGACTATATTTATTCCCAATATCATTTTGAACAATTAGTACCGGACGGATTCCACCTTGTTCTGAACCGATAACGGGACTTAAATCTGCATAAAAAATATCTCCACGCTTGACAATCATTTTTCTACCACTCCACTTTGGTTAAAGACTGATATAATTTTTGCCGTTTAAAATTATTTTATACAGCAAAATTTATGTAGTAGCGCGGGATTCTTTTTCCGATAGTCGTAATAATTTCGTACGGGATAGTCCCACAAGTTTTTGCTAAGTCATCTGCACTTATAATTAAATTATTTTGCGAACCGATAAGAGTTACCTCATCGCCAATTTTTGTATCAATTCCATTTAAATTTATCATTAAGTAATCCATACAAATATTACCGATAATAGGAGCGAGCTTTCCATTTACGATTACATTCATATTATTTGAGGCCGCGCGTGGATATCCATCAGCATAACCAATTACTACTATACCGATTAAAGTTTCAGATTGTGCAATAAATTTTCGATTATAGCTTACACTTTCACCTTTATTTATTTTTTTTATAGATACAATTTGAGATTTTAAAGATAATGCAGGTTTTAGGTCAAGTTTATTATTTTTAATTGGAGATATTCCGTATAATAAAATTCCGGTACGGACGAGGTCACTTTCAAATTCTGGATAATTTATAATAGCTGCGCTATTTGAGATATGGCGCAGCATTTTTATTTCTGTTAGATTATCAGTTATGTATTTAAATTTCTTATATTGTTCATATGTGAATTTATCATTTGGAATATCAGATTGTGCTAAGTGCGTAAAAATTCCTTTGATATCTATATTTTCCATCGTATTTATTTTTTTTATCTGCTCAATAGTTTTATCACTCGTATCAAATCCTAAACGGTGCATTCCTGTATCTATTTTTATATGTATTTTTGCTCGCATATTTAATTTCTTTGCTATCTTTGATAATTTTTTTGCTGTCTCATAGTTAAAAATTGTTTGCGTAAATCTATTCTCTATTACTTTTTGTAATTTATTTTGCGGCGTAAATCCTAGTATTAATATTTCTGCTTCTATGTCTTTTAAATTTAATGCTTCTTCATATGTTGCTACTCCAAAATTTTTTACTCCGACTTGTGATAAAATTCTTGACGTCTGGAAATCTCCATGACCATATCCATCTCCTTTTAGTATCGCCATTATTTCTTTATCAGTTTTCTTTTTTACTTCTAAATAATTATGACGGATATTTTCTAAATTAATTAATGCCCATGCACGTTCATCTTCGTACATTTTTTACCTCCGTTACATTTTAAATAATGAATCTTTCAAATCAATATTATACTCAAATTCTTCATAGCTAACAATAATTCGTTCGCTATTATCTTTGTCATAAATAACTAATTCGAGTGGTTTTTGCGTTTTATTATCTATAAATAATTTTTCCGACGATAAATATGGATGTTCACCCGGAATTTTTGCCTCTAGTACCGTACACTTACTCTTATCCATATTCGCTACACTTACTGATGTCTCTAATGATTTACTATAATTTCTAATAAAAGACGTCAGAAAAATTTCACTACGTTCCATATTTTCTTTATGAGTAACAGATACTCGTCCATTTATTTTTAAATTATATTGGTAAATTGATTTACCATCACTAAGTGTGATATTCCCGGCAGAATTTTCAGGCGATATTATTTCTATTCTATACTTACCGTCAGATTTACAATATTGAATTGTCTTATACTCGATAGTATTTTTATTTGAGATATATTTAACATTAGCCGTGCACTTATAACTTTTTAGATTAACTAACATATTATTTATTTTCTGGTACGATGATTCATTATTAATTTTTTTCGTACAACTACAAAGTAAAATCGTAGATAGTAATAGTAAAAATTTCTTCATTAAGTATCACTCCGAAAAATGTTTTACATATTTATATTTTCCTGGGAATGTTTTTATGCTTGACTTTCATCACTATCATTTATATAATATTTACGATTGATTTTTATTAGGAGGGTAATTAATGAAAAGAACGTTCCAACCAAATGTACGGCATAGAGCTAAAGTTCATGGTTTTAGAAAAAGAATGAGTAACTATAATGGACGCAAAGTTTTGCATAGACGACGCGCTAAAGGTCGTAAAATTTTATCCGCTTAAAATATTTTAAGGCCGCTATTTTGCCGGTCTTTTATTTTTATATGGAGAGTGTTCGTAATTGCGTTCAACTATCTCATTACGTAAAAATTTCCAATTTAAATATGTATATGACCATGCAAAATTCTTTACCGATAAATTTATCGTAATGTTCGTACTAAAAAATAATCTTTCCGTAAATAGATTAGGAATATGTGTAAGTAAGAAAGTTGGAAAAAGTTATATCCGTAGTCGTATCGTACGGCTTATCAGAGAAAATTACAGATTAAATGAGAAATATTTTTCAGTAGGATTTGACATAGTTTTTGTTGCACGTAAGGATATTATTAATGCAGATTATTATGTAATAAAAAAATCGATAGTTAATCTTTCACGTAGGCATAAAATTTTTTCAGGTGATATATATGTGTAAAAATTTTTTGATTCATATAATTGATACATATAGGAAATATTTATCACCATTTTTACCGAATCGATGTAAGTTTTACCCATCATGTTCGCAATACGCACGTGAGAGTATAATAAAATACGGAGTTTTAATAGGATTGTTACTAACACTAAAGAGATTGCTAAGATGCAATCCATTTTCACGTGGAGGTTACGATCCAGTTCCATAGTTATAGGGAGGATTTAAATGATACAAAAAGAGCCGGGAATTATGATAGGATTCATAACGAAGCTGTTAGGATTTATTTTTAATTTTGTATTTGACATAATTCATGACAATATAACGGTAGCGAACTCACTTGGTATTTCAATTGTTGTTATTACGATAATAGTACGGATATTAATTTGGCCATTATCAATAAAGCAAGTAAAAAATAGTTTAGCGATGCAGCATATTCAACCGGAATTAAAGAAGTTACAGAAGAAATATCCAGATAAAAATGATATAGAGTCACAAAAGAAATTAAATTTTGAGATACAAAAATTATATGCGGAGAATAATATTCATCCAGCGGGTGGATGTTTACTAGCATTTATACAGCTTCCAATTTTTATGGCGTTAAATCAATTACTTGCACGTTCTTATTGTTATATAAGTGATATCGGAGATATTTATAGAAATTTAGCAGAAAAAATTATGTCCGTACCGAATTATGTAGGGATTATGAAACCAATTGCGATACCGAAAGTTCCACCAAATATGACAATAGATTTACGAATAATTGAGGATATGCAAAAAGTTATAAATAAATTTACGTCGACAGATTGGGCGAATTTATTAGCTGGATTAGATTTATCAGTACGGCCGGAGATTACAAATTTATTGATAAGGAAAGAATCTATTGAAAATTTTTTTGGTATCGATTTAATTGACCAATGTGGTTTACATTTCCCAGGCGTTATGATTCCAATTTTGTCAGTAATTACGACATTTCTTTCATCATATTTTATGAATAAAATGATGCCAATTGAAGATGAAGGTGCGAAGGCTCAGCAAAAAATATTTTTAATTATTATGCCACTTATGATGGGTGGGTTTTCATTAGCTTTATCATCAGGTGTTGGTGTCTATTGGATTACTAGCAGTATTATTCAGTTAATTCAGCAATTTTTTGCTAATAAATATCGTAAAAAATTACAGGAGGAAAATAATAATGCAAGATAATGAATTTAAAGTGACTGGTGCAACAGTTGAAGAAGCTATCAAAAATACTTTACAAAAATTTCAATTGCAACGTAAAGATATTGATGTAACTGTAATTGATAACGGTTCAAAAGGTATTTTAGGATTTAATAAACGGCCGGCAAAAATTTTAGTGAAAACAAATTTTGACGTACCAAAATTTGTTGAGGAGTTCTTTAATAAAGTTATACGTGGTTTGCATTTAGACGCAGATGTTATTACGAAATTTAACGGCAAAAATTTTATTGTTGAATTAATTGGTAGCGATGCAAGCTTTTTTATCGGTCATCATGGTTCTGTTTTGTATGCTTTCCAACATATTTTAAATTTGGCATTAAAAAAATATGAGGTACCGAAAGTTTTTATAGATGCTGGAAATTATCGTGATGAACGTAAAGAAAGTTTGGAGCGTTACGCAATAAATTGTGCAAAAAAAGTTATACGTACTGGTATAAAATATGTTTTTGAGCCAATGAATTCTTATGAGAGATTGATTGTTCATACTGCTTTACAAAATTTTCCCGGTATTACAACTTATAGTGATGGGCTTGAAAATAATCGTCATGTTGTAATCGATTTAAATCGCCCAAAGTAAAGGTAAGACCTTTACTTTTTTCTTTAAAAATAAAAAAGTAAAACAAAAAAGAAACTAATAAAAAAATCTTTGTGCAAACGCACAAAGATTTTTTGTAATGCAAAATAATTTTTTATGAAATTTTTTAATTTGTGAGTTTCATCAAGAAATTTTGAATTTAAATCAACAAAAAAGAGTCTTAAACGAGACTCTTTTTTATTTTTTAATTAAATTAATAGACAAGTTTTTTGTGAGTCCATAGGAGATTGAGGCTTAGTTTGATTTTGTGAATCATTTCCTTGAGCGTTTTCGTTTTCAACTGCAACAGTTGAATTATTTGTATCATTTGATGGAACTGCTGTTTCACTTTGCCCAATTTCAACTTCTTCGTTGAATTTATTTATTTTATGTAAATTGTACAACAAACAAGTGATACCAACTATCATTGTACATATTCCAAGTGAAGTGACAGCAATAGCAAGAATAATTGGCCAGACAATTGTAATTGCGGGTAAAAATATACATGAAGTTATTAAACCGGCGGTCAATATTGCTAAAAATATTGTTTCTCCTATTAAATTAATTTTCGTAAATTTTTTATTTAATAACCCTTTTTCAGTTATTATTTTTTCATCAAATAATTTTATTTTTTGTTCTGTTGAAAGGCAATCTATAAGTTCCCAATTTATGAGATTTAAAATTTTAAGTATAAAAATTTGATATTCTTTTGGAATTTTTTCAAAGTTTTCTTTTGTTTGCATTGAGACAGATAAAAACATAAAAGCATAAGCTATCCAAGGCCCTAATTCTTTTTTTTGGCATAAATCAAAAAAAATTGGTTTAGGTTCTGGAGATCTAGACTTATAGTTATAAAAAAAATAAGTATCAAAATCAAAATTTTCACCAAATAAATTACGAAAACTTTCTGCATAAAAAATAAATTGCAAATGAAAAAAATGAATTAAAATAATATATTTGCTTAAAAAAGAAATAATTTCTTCAGGAGAAGATAATTTATTAAAATCTTTGTTTAAGAAATGACTTTTTACATCATTTAAAGATAATTTAATTGCTTTAAAATTATTATTTTCATTTTCGTTTTTCTCTTCCTCTTCTTCATTAATATTTTGATTAGTAGATATTAATTTTTTTATTTCTTCATTAGATTTAAAAGTAAGAAATTTTTTAAAATCAGTGTTGGATAATTTTAAAATTAATTCTATTTCATTTTCAGAATTTTTAGATTGTACTACAGATTCCATTTCTATTACTCCTTTTAAAAATTACCTTTATAATGCATAATAAAATAATTTTGTGCTAACAGCAAATGACAATTACGAAATAATTTTTTGTGAAATTTTTTAACTTGTGAGTTTCGTCAAGAAATTTTGAATTTAAATCAATAAAAAAGAGTCTTAAACGAGATTTTTTTTTATTGTTGAAGATTAAATTAATGCTTACTATATTCGTCATTGCTTGAATTTTGATTTTTAATTTGATTTAAATCACCCAGAAGAGGTTGAGGCTCAGTTTGATCTTTTGAATCATTTTCTTGAGTGTTTTCGTTTTTAACTTTAGGAATTGATTCTATGTTATTTTGTGACACTTCGTTTTTATCATTTTTATTGGACACATATTCTTTATGAAATTCACGAGCTGATAAAATAGTAAAAGCGGTATATCCACATATTGAAAAACCATATAAAGGCAAAAGTATAAGATTTAATTCAGGTGCAAGTATACAAGCAGCAATAAATAAAGCTACGAATATTGTTAATAATATTGCAGAGATTATAGTTCCTGCTTTATTAGAGATAATATTATCTTTATTTGAATAACGTAATGCAGCATCTCTAAATGGTTTATTTAATTTCATTAAATTATTAGTTGTTTGTTTAAAGGAAGATAATTGATTATAAAAAAAAGCGGCCCAAATACCAAAATTTTTTTCATATTGTTTTGAAACAAGATACTCATAAAATTCTATTTTAGGAAATAAAGAATTATTTTGGTAAAAATAATTTGAAATTTCCTTTTCTTTTATTGAAAAAAATTCATATATTTTATTATTCAATTCTTTTCTTAATTTACACATATTAAGTTCATGACGTGCATAGCAATAAATCATCGTAAAACCATCAATTTCTTCTGGCGAAGAGAATTCTGCAAGATCTTTAATTGAAAGATAATTTACTAAAGAGTTAAGATTAAAATCAGTTGAATTTGGATTTAATTTTTCATTATCATTGTCATCATTAATAGTTTCATTTGGGAAATTTTTATCAAGCAATGTGAATAAAAATTTAATCGATTCTTTATCATTGAGTCTATAAACAAATTGCATTTTAATATCAGGATCGTTTAATCCGTTAACAAAATCAGCAGTAATTTCAAATCCAAAAAATTTTTTATTAAATGAATCCGGTGATTTTAAAATATCCAATATTTCTTCTTTATGTACACAATTATTATTTTTATTATCGTTATCATTTTTAACTTCATTGCAATAATCTAAAGCTTCTTTAGCATTATTTATCTTTAGCATTATTTATACGAAAATTAAATTCTTGATTATTTTGATTATCAAAATTTTGCCCGGCAGCTTCCAGCATTTTCACTACTCCTTTTTAAAATTATTTCTAAAATTTATTGTAAAATAATTTTGTGTTAATGGCAAATGACAATTACAAAATAATTTTTTATGAAATTTGTATGATTTTTTTTTTAATGTTATAATTCATCTGCGAAATTTCATTGGGAAATTTCTACTGTCTATTTATTTTAAGGAGGATGCTTTTATGAAAAATACACCTCATATTAATCAAACAGCTGATATCGCTCAAACTATTCTCTTACCTGGTGACCCACTTCGTGCTAAATTTATTGCTGATAATTTTTTATCTGATGTCCGGCAATTTAATTCCGTTAGAAATATCTTAGGCTTTACCGGTAATTATAATGGTAAACCAATTTCCGTAATGGCTACCGGAATGGGTAATCCTAGTATCGCTATCTATTCCTATGAGCTTATTAATTTCTTTGGTGTAAAAAATTTAATCCGAGTAGGTTCCTGTGGCGCTATCCAAAAAAATATCAATCTCTTCGATATAATTTTAGCAATGGGTTCATGCTCGGATTCTAATTATGCTGCTCAATTTAAATTACTTGGTAATATCGCTCCTATTGCTTCTTGGCCCCTACTAAATACCGCATATAAAACGTCCGAAAAATTAGGTATTAATCCTCATGTCGGTAATGTCTTATCTTCCGATATATTCTATGGTGAAGATATGCAGGATACTTTAAATTTTGGTAAGTTCGGTGTACTAGCAGTAGAAATGGAATCTAATGCTTTATATCTAAATGCCGCTCGCTATAATGCTAATGCACTTTGTATCTTAACTGTTAGTGATAATCTTATTACTCATCAAGAAACTACTGCTGATGAGAGACAAACTGCTTTTACGACAATGATGAAACTCGCCCTTGAAACTGCTATTCAATTATAAAAAAAATGGAGGTAGTCCGTAATGAATATAGTAGATTTGATAATAAAAAAAAGGGATGGGAATGAGTTAACTAATGACGAAATAAAATTCTTTATTGATAGTGCTGTTAATAAATCTATTCCGGATTATCAAATTTCTGCAATGCTTATGGCAATATTTTTAAAAGGAATGAGTGAGGAAGAAACTGCCGCTATTACTAAAGAAATGGTTTACTCGGGCGACGTATTAGATTTATCATCTATTCCCGGTATAAAAGTTGATAAGCATAGTACCGGTGGAATAGGGGATACGACAACGCTTGTACTAGCGCCACTTGTTGCCGCATGTGGTTTACCGGTAGTAAAGATGTCAGGACGTGGTTTAGGATTTACCGGTGGGACATTAGATAAAATGGAATCAATCGGTTTAAATATAGATATTCCAATGGAGAAAGCATTAGAATATGTAAAAAAGTCCGGACTCGTTTTAATGGGACAAACTGCAAACTTAGCGCCGGCCGATAAAATTTTGTATGCCTTACGTGATGTAACGGGAACGGTCGAAAGTATTCCATTAATTGCTGCAAGTATTATGAGTAAAAAAATTGCGGCTGGTACTGATGCTATCGTTTTAGATGTAAAATGTGGAAGCGGTGCATTTATGCAAGATTTTGAATCCGCTAAAGCTTTAGCTAAAGAAATGGTTGCTATCGGTAAAAATATTGGACGTAAAGTTGTTGCATTAATTACAAATATGGACGAGCCTCTCGGTTTACATATTGGTAATTCATTAGAGGCTGAAGAAGCTATCGAAATTTTAAAAGGTAATATAAAAGGAAGATTGTTTGACGTTTCTATTGAACTTGCCGCAAATATGTTAGTTTTAGGTGAGAAAGCTGAAAATCTTGAGCAAGCACGTAAAATTTTAATTGAGAAAATAGAAAATGGTGAAGGATATAAAAAATTTTTGGAACTTGTTGCACAGCAATCTGAAAACTTTGACGGCACAATAAAAATTTCACGTGCGCCAGTTGAATATTCTGTTAAAGCTGAAAAAAGCGGCTATATTTATTCAATGGTTGCGTCACAAATTGGACGTGCGTCAATTGAAACTGGCGCTGGCCGTATGACAAAAGATGATGAAATTGATTATACCGCCGGAATTATTATGAAAGTTCGGCTCGGAGATTATGTAAATGCGGGCGACGAAATCGCACAAATTTTCTCATCATCAAATGATAAATGTGAGCGCGCCGCAAAAATTTTATCGGCGGCTATTGAGATTAAATCTGAACGCCCGCAGTTAAAAAATTTAATTTTGGACATAATTAATTAGAGGTGTTCGTATGAAACGAGCAATAATTATTGTAATGGATGGCGTTGGGATTGGTGAATTGCCTGATGCAAATAATTATGGTGATGCCGGCAGTAATACTTTAATGAATATAAAAAAATCCGTTCCGAATTTACAGTTAAAAAATCTTTGTCGTTTAGGTTTAGGAAATATTGACGGCGAAAATTTGTACGATAAAGTTACAAATCCAATTGGAAGTTATGGAAAGTGTGCTGAAAAATCTCGTGGCAAAGATACGACAATAGGTCATTGGGAAATCGCCGGCGTTATTGTTGAGAAAGCTTTCCCAACTTATCCAAATGGTTTTCCGCAAGAAATTATCGAAAAATTTGAGAAAGCAATCGGTAAAAAAATTTTGGCAAATTATCCGGCGTCAGGTACAGAAATTATTAATAAACTTGGCGATGAACATTTGAAAACAGGTTGTCCGATAATTTATACTTCGGCCGACAGCGTATTTCAAATTGCGGCGCATGAAGATGTTGTGCCACTCGAAAAATTATATGAAATGTGTGAGATTGCCAGAAATATTTTAGTTGGTCAGCACGCTGTTGCACGTGTTATTGCGCGGCCATTTACCGGCACAAGTGGCAATTATGTTCGTACAAAAAATCGTAAAGATTTTTCGATTGCGCCGATACGTAAAACTTTATTGGATTATGTAAGTGAGTCGGGAATGGAAGTTGCGGCGGTTGGCAAAATCGAAGATATTTTTTGCAATCGTGGTATTACTAAAAAAGTTCATACGCGCGTAAATTCTGAAGGAATTGATGAAACAATAAATTATTTACGGGAAGATTTTGGCGGCTTAATTTTTACAAATCTTGTAGATTATGACATGTTATATGGACATCGTAATGATGTTGATGGATTTGCAAAGGCGTTAAAAGAATTTGACGAACGTATTCCACAAATAATTGATGCGATGAACGATGACGATTTATTATTTATAACTGCTGACCATGGATGCGACCCGACAACGCCAAGTACTGACCATTCACGAGAATATATTCCACTTTTGATTTACAACAAAAATATTAAGAGAACGAATTTGCATACGCGACAAACTTATTCTGATATTGCTGCAACTATTGCACAATATTTAGGGATTGATTCAGAATTAAATGGAACAAGTTTTTTGAACGAAATTTTATGATTAAGAAAAAAATCCGGGAGAACCGGATTTTTTTTTATTGTTCCATTTGTTTACCGAGGAAACCTGCAGCAGATTGAGCTAATTTACTTTCAACTTCACCCATTTTTTTAGCAGGTGATAAGAAAATTACGGCACCAAGTGCATCGCCTTCAGCTATAATTGGAGTAATTAACTCATGGTTATAGGATTTATCATTTTCATTATTTAAAATAGGGATAAATTTTGCGTCATCACGTTCTGCATTTATTGTATTACGTTCACTAATAATTTTTTCGAGCTCATTAGAAATTTGTTTCTCAAGAAATTCTTTTTTCGGCCCACCAGATATTGCAATAATTTGTTCCCTATCAACGATACAAATAATATGGCCACTAGTTTGAGCGAGACTTTCAGCATATTCTTTTGCGAAAGTTGATAGTTCACAAATTGGTGAATATTTTTTTAAGATAATAGCTCCACTACTATCGGTAAAGATTTCTAAAGGGTCGCCCTCACGAATACGTAAAGTACGACGAATTTCCTTAGGGACAACGATACGACCTAAGTCATCAATACGTCTAACAATACCAGTCGCTTTCAAAATAGAGAATACCTCCTTTAATACAAAATAAAAAAATAAAACGTAAATCAAAAGTATTATTTGACAAAAGAAAGTATTTTATGCAAAATATTTAATTTCGGGCATATTTTTTAATTTGGTCTATAATTTTCAAACTTCCATTCTCAAAATTAAATTTCTCCATATTTTTTATATAGATATCTCGTTCACTTATTAATGTAATAATATTTTCAAATAATGATTCCGCATTTAATTTTTCTTCCGGTAAAACTTTACTAAATCCCTCTTTCTCAAATAATTTCGCATTTAAAATTTGATCGCCACGACTAGATTTTTTCGGTAATGGAATTAAAAGATTTGGTTTACGTAATGCTAAGAACTCAAAGATAGAATTTGAACCACTACGTGAAACAATAATATCAGCGAGTGCGAAAAAATCTGCAAGCTTATCCGTTACGTATTCATATTGAATATAATTCTTACGTTTAATATTTTGTAAGTTACCTTTTCCACATATATGTATGATATTGAAATTTGATAATTTGTCTAAGATTTGTATCACTGTTTCATTTATTTTGATACTTCCCTGACTCCCACCCATTATTAAAATTACAGGATTATCATTGAAATTTAAAATTTTTTTGGCACGTCGTGCACTCGCATTAAATAATTCATTTCGAATAGGAGGGCCGGTAACGATTGCTTTTTTCATATGTTTTGCAGTTTGAGAAAATGACGTACAAACTACTGAAGCAAATATGGAAGAAATTTTGTTTGCTAATCCCATTGTTATATCAGATTCATGGATAACGACAGGAATTCGATGCAGCCATCCGGCAAATACAACTGGAACAGTAACAAATCCACCTTTTGAAAAAATTATATTTGGTTTAAGCTTTTTCATTAAATTTTTTGATTGTAATATGCCTTTAAAAACATTACCGATATCGGTAAAATTTTTTATATCGAAATAGCGCCGTAACTTTCCAGAAGATATTCCATGATACGGAATTTTTTTTTGCTTTACTAAATCTTTTTCCATTCCGTCAATACTTCCAATGTATTCAATTTCAAAATCATCTGCTTGTAAATAAGGTATTAATGCAAGATTTGGATTAACATGTCCAGCTGTTCCGCCACCAGTTAAAATAATTTTCAAGATAAATTCACCTTTTTTTTATTTCGATTTTAGCATAAAAAAATTTTATGCTCAAAATTTTTAATGTTAAGATTAGATATGATATAAATATATTCAGAGTTTAATGCAAAAGTAACTATAAATATATCGATGATTTAAAATTTATTATTGAACGTATAAATAAAAATCGTATTGAAAAACTGAACTTTTCCCACAAGGAATTAAACAAAATTTGATAACTGTATAACTAATGGAGATTGAATTCTGTATTGAAAGGACTCAGTCCATTTAGTTTGCACTTTATCCTCTT
>CANEHT010000010.1 GCA_947427385.1 uncultured Clostridia bacterium
TTTCCCGCATTTACAAGCGCTTGAGCGTTTTTGTTGTATGTTAATGTTTTTGCTGTTGGGGCTGTGACAGTTGGAGTTTTTTTTGCCGTTACACTTAATTCAACCAAATTTCCACACCAATCAGTTTTTTTATCGCCATTGCATTGCTCGTTGAAAATCATAACATTAACTGAATTATATCCATACTCGCTAGGAAGATTTAACGTTGCCGTTCCGCTTGAGTCATTGCCAACGGCTTTTAATTTCCCATAATATTTTACGCTGGTAGTCGTATCTGCGATCAGGCACGAAATGTATTCGTTACTTCCTGTTCGCGCACCACTGTATGAAATTGTTGTACCGTTTGCTGTCGCACTAAAACCATCACGGCTTGTATCGTGAATTGTCAGTTTATAATCATTTCCTTTGCCAGTTGGCAATGAAAATCTCGCCGGCGTCGAACTTACTACCGAACTCTTTTTTCCGTCGCCTCCGGCGCCGGATGCGCCGCTTTCAGTGGCTTCAGATGCAAAGATCACCGATGTCGGATCTAAATTTAAAGCGGGACAAACTCCAAGAGTGTCGATTACGTCGCCAATAGGGCTGTTGTTGTCGCCTATGATGAACAAGTAGGAAAGAGAACCAAGGTCGATGTAGATCATAGCGGCAATACCGTCACCGCCCCAACTGGGCGAACGAAGCCAAAAAAAAGAGTTTTCTTTTAAATTATCTGAATAATTAGAGAATTGGAAAGAGCGAGTATTTGAATAATACCACGTGCTTGTAAATCCATACGATGTGTTTAACATTTCATTATACGATGGTACAAATATTTTGTCTTCTGTTAATGATGTTTCCGGTGAACTTGCTAGACCTCTGTACGAGCTTAAATCTTCGCTGTAAACTTTCGTTGGCATTATAACGTTTTGTTCGGCACTGGTAAAAGCATTTGTCAAAAATGGTGAATCGGGTACACTGGCTCTGCCCCATACACTTTCATTTCCGTAGCCGTTCAACCATGCCCACAATGTACATCCTTTTCCACTTCCTCCTCCATTTCCGCCCCAACATAGTTCATTTTTGTCACTACCAGAGTTATACGTTGGATGATATTGTTTCGCGTCCAATGCTATGTCAGAGTAAAGTAATATTCCGTTGCCACCGACTGGTGCGTTTTGCCGACCGCCTGTTCCATCTTCATAACCTGCATTTATTTTAAAATCATTTTCTTTTGAACCACTCCAGGCTTTGTTGTTGTTGTCAAGAACTCGCCAACGAATTGGGTCTTTCGTTGCTCCTGACGTATCACTTTGTGGATAATTCCCGAAATAAATATAATTTCCTTCCCATGGTTCTTTACCTCCAACAAACTCCCCATAATCCCCTTTGCTTTCATCAAACACGCTTTCTTTGCCTGTTCCATCAACCGGATTTTCAATTTTGCTGACATTTGAGACGAAACTTGCAGCTTTCGTTGCTTTTTTGAAAATGTTTAATGGAAAAGTATTGAGTGTTATAATTGAAACCATTGATATTGCTAGGATTTTTTTATTCATTTTTTGTTTCCTCCTTGTAATTTTTAAATGCATTCGCTAAAATGCTTTTCAACGAAAATAAAGATTCTACTCAAAAAATATAATTAAGGGGATTTCAGAAAATGTTACCATAAAAGAATTTTTATGTCAAATTTTTTTTAATCATTTGACGCAAAGTTTAAGAGCGCTGTAAATTTAAATTTTCGTTGAAAAGCATTTCAATGAATATGTTTATAATTTGCCGAAAAAATCACTTTTGTGCTGAAAAATTTTTTTGTCCGAAAATTTTTTTTCTGTTTCTTGTAATATGCTCAAGTTACTAATTTTTTATTTATGTAATTTTTGGAGACGTTTTAAAAACAAAACCGTTCTTTTTTTTGTAAAAAAAGAACTAAAAAAACTTTAACAAAAAAAATCTTTGTGTAAACGCACAAAGATTTTTTGTTAAAGTTCTTTGGTTACTTTTTTTTCAAGAAAAGTAAGGTCTTTAAAGAAAAAATTTTTTATGCTATAATCGAATTTGCAAAACCAAAATAATTTTGCTGGAGGTTTTTATATGAAATATGTTTACATGTTTTCTGAGGGTGACGCCTCAATGAGAAATTTACTTGGTGGGAAAGGTGCAAATTTAGCTGAGATGACAAGACTTGGTTTACCAATTCCGCCGGGATTTATTGTTACTACTGAAGCTTGTACTAGTTATAATTCTTCAGGAAAAGTTTTGAGTGATGAAATTAAAAATCAAGTTTATGAAGCAATTAAAAAGCTTGAAAAAATTACTGGGAAAACTTTAGGTAGTACACAAAATCCATTGTTAGTTTCAGTACGTTCTGGCGCACGTGTTTCAATGCCGGGAATGATGGATACCGTTTTAAATTTGGGTTTAAATGATGAAACGGTTGAGGCGTTGGCAAAAGCTACTGACAATCCACGTTTTGCATATGATTCTTATCGTCGTTTTATTATGATGTTCGCAGATGTTGTAATTGGTGTTTCAAAATCAAAATTTGAGCGTATGCTCGATACCTATAAAGAACAACGAAATTATAAATCGGATCTAGATTTGACACATGAAGATTTAAAAACAGTTGTTGAGAAATTCAAACAAATTTATAAAGACGATCAAGGTAAAGATTTCCCGACAGATCCAAAAGAACAATTATTTGAAGCAATTTGTGCCGTATTTCGTTCGTGGGATAACCAGCGTGCATTTGTTTACCGTCGTATGAATGATATTCCATATGAGTGGGGGACAGCCGTAAATGTTCAGGCAATGGTTTTCGGAAATATGGGACAAACTTCTGGAACCGGTGTTGTATTTACGCGAAATGCAGCAACTGGTGAAAATAAAATTTATGGTGAATATATGCTAAATGCACAGGGTGAAGATGTTGTTGCTGGCGTTCGGACTCCAAAACCTTTTGAAGAATTAAAAAATGAAATGCCGCAAATTTACAGCGAGTTTACAAATTATGCAAAAACACTCGAAAATCATTATAAAGATATGCAGGATATGGAAATTACAATTGAAAAAGGAAAACTTTATTTCCTTCAGACGCGTAATGGAAAAAGAACTGCGAGCGCAGCTTTACAAATTGCTGTTGATATGGTAAATGAAGGTTTGTTGACGAAAAAAGAAGCATTGCTGAAAGTTGAGCCAAAACAATTAGATCAATTGTTACATCCAATGTTTGATCCAAGTGCATTAAAAGCTGCTGTGGCTATCGGTAAAGCTTTGCCGGCATCACCAGGCGCTGCTGCCGGAAAAGTTTGTTTTACAGCTGAAGATGCAAAAAAAATGGCGGCAACTGGTGAGCGTGTAATTTTGGTTCGTCTTGAAACTTCTCCGGAAGATATTGAAGGAATGGTTGTGGCACAAGGAATTTTGACAGTACGTGGTGGTATGACTTCGCACGCAGCAGTTGTTGCACGTGGCATGGGAAGATGTTGTGTATCAGGATGCGAAGAAATTAAAATGAATGAGGAAGAAAAATTTTTCACGCTTGGTGGCCATACTATAAAAGAAGGCGATTATATTTCGTTGGACGGTTCGACAGGAAATATTTATTGTGAAGATATCAAGACAATTTCTCCACAAATTTCAGGTAATTTTGCAACATTTATGCAATGGGCTGACGAAGTTCGTAAGCTTGGCATTAGAACTAATGCGGATACGCCGCAAGATGCTCAAAAAGCTTTAGAATTTGGTGCAGAAGGCATTGGTCTTACGAGAACTGAGCATATGTTCTTTGACGAAGACCGTATTCCAAAAATGCGTAAAATGATTTTGTCAGATACTATTGATGAAAGGAAAGCTGCACTTGCTGATTTATTACCGATGCAAAAGCAAGATTTCATTGGTATTTACGAAGCAATGAAAGGTTTACCAGTTACAATTCGTCTTTTAGATCCGCCACTTCATGAATTTTTGCCAACTGACGATGAAGATTTCCGTATTTTGGCAAATGAAATGGGAAAAACTTTTGATGAATTGAAACTTAAAGCTGCGCACCTTCATGAATTAAATCCAATGATGGGACATCGTGGCTGTCGTTTAGCTGTAAGCTATCCCGAAATTGCGCAGATGCAAACACGAGCTATTTTGGAAGCTGCGATTGAGGTTAAAAAGAATAAGGGCTACGATATCGTGCCGGAAATTATGATTCCATTGGTTGTTGAAATAAAAGAATTGCGTTATGTGAAAAATATTATTGATGAGACGGCTAAGCAAGTTTTTGAGGAAACCGGAATGAAACTCGATTATCATGTTGGAACGATGATTGAAATGCCACGGGCCGCATTAACTGCAGATGAAATTGCGAGTGAAGCGGAATTCTTCTCATTCGGTACAAATGATTTGACACAATTAACTTTTGGTTTGTCACGCGATGATGCGGGCCGTATTTTGAACGATTATATTGAAAAAAATATTTTTGAGTGTGATCCGACAGCGCGCCTTGACCAAAAAGGTGTTGGCCAATTGGTTAATATTGCAGTGCAAAAAGGTCGTGCGACTCGTCCGAATATAAAACTTGGAATTTGTGGCGAGCATGGCGGCGATCCGTCATCGATAGAATTTTTCCATCGTGCTGGTTTGAATTATGTTTCGTGTTCACCGTTCAGAGTGCCGATAGCGCGTTTGGCAGCAGCACAAGCTGCAATAAAATTTGAGTAATAAACTTTACCTCAGGCAAATATTTGTCTGAGGATTTTTTTTGCCACGAAAATTTTGCGTAATTTTTTTGAATTAAATTATTTTTAGGGCTATAATTTTTTGGGTGATGTATTTTTGAAACATATTCCGGTTTTGCTCAATGAAGTTATAGATTATTTACATATAAATCCGTCAGGAATTTATGTTGATGGGACGGTTGGTGGCGGCGGCCATTCTTTTTTTATTGCAAAAAATTTGAATGATACAGGGAAATTAATTTGTATTGATCAAGATGAGTTTGCATTGGAAATGGCACGCGAAAAACTTTTATCATTTTGTAATAAAACTTTTTTTTATCATGCAAATTTCTCTGATATAAAGAAAATTGTTGGTGATATTGGCCGAGTGAACGGGATTTTATTGGATTTAGGTATGTCTTCGTTTCAAATTGATGATGCAGCGCGCGGTTTCTCTTACATACATGACGCGCCGCTTGATATGCGAATGGATAAGTCAAAAAAATTTTCTGCTTTCGATATTGTAAATGGATTTACAATTCAAAAATTAGATGATATAATAAAAAATTATGGTGAAGAAAAATTTCATAAACAAATTGCAAAAAAAATTGTTTCTGCGAGAAGCATTGCACCAATAAAAACAACTTTGCAGCTTGTAGAAATTATCAAATCTGCTTTACCGTCAAAAATTTTATACAATGGTAGTCATCCTGCTAAAAAAACTTTTCAAGCTATACGAATTACGGTCAATGATGAGTTAAATATTCTTGAGCAAACTATACTTGATGCTGTTGATTTACTTAAATCGAGTGGTCGGCTTTGTATTATTACTTTTCATTCGCTTGAAGACCGAATCGTTAAGCATACGTTTAAGAAATTACAAAATCCTTGTATGTGTCCAAGTGATTTTCCAATTTGTATTTGCAATAAAAAACCTGTGTGTAGATTGATTACTCCGAAACCTGTGTTGCCATCTGCTATGGAATTGCAAAATAATAATCGTTCGCATAGTGCGAAATTAAGGGTTGTTGAGAAAATTTAAGAGGCGATTAATTTGTATTATTATGGTTCATTGGCTTATGACTATGATGATTATATTGAGCCGTCAAAAAAAATAGTTAAACGTGAACGTAAAAAAACTGCGACAAAAACTTTTTCAGTGTTAAAATTATTTTTGTTGCTGACAATTATGTTTGTCGGAAGTATGGTTACTTTATACTCAGTTTGTTTGATAAATACTAAGGCAAACGAAATTGTTTCGTTGCAAAAAAAATTGAAGGATATTAAATCGGATAATGTTATTTTGGAAGAAGAAATATCAAGGAAATTTGATATCAATGAAACAAAAAAAATTGCGCAAACTAAATTGGGAATGAATGCGCCGTTGCCGTACCAGATTGTTTATATCAAAAAGCCGAAACAAAATTATGTTATAAAATATTAGCGGTGATATTTATGAAAAAAAATATTGACAAATTTAAACGCAAATTGAATATAAAATTATATTCACTTGCGTTTGTTTTGTTGTTACTTATTGGACTTTTGGATTACAGAATCTTTTACATAAAATCGAAACATGGCGAAGAATATGAAAAAAAAGCTATCGCTCAACAAGTTACCCAAGGTCTTGATATTATTACAAAAGCAAACCGTGGAAGTATTCTCGATCGTAATTTACAGGTTATTTCTGCGAGCAATACTGTTTATAATGTAATACTGGATGTACGAAATTTGTCTCAACTGGATAAAAAAATTTGTAATAAAACTCTTACAGAGTTGAGCAATTTTTTGGGAATTCCGCTTGAGAAATTGAATGGTTATATGGATAAAGATGCCGATGGGAAATTGCTCAACGATACAAATTATCTTGTCATTGCCAAAAATATATCGCGCAAAAAAATGTCTGATATCGAAAAAAAAAATTTGAGTAGCGTTTATTTTGAAGAAGACAGTATGCGATTTTATGTACATAATGATTTAGCGGCACAAACTGTTGGATTTATTCGTGGCGATAATTGTTGTGGGCTTGAAAAAAGTTATAACGAAGATTTGACTGGAGTTAGCGGTCGAATTTTCAGAGCTTATGATTCACAAAATAATGTTGTGTCAAATAATCTTCCGGCACAAGATGGTTGCTCTTTGGTTACAACTTTGGACATAAATATTCAAAAATTTGCGCAGGATGCAATAAATAAAGCAGGTGAAGAGTTTAAAGCTGAGCATGCGGCAGCGATTGTAATGGATCCAAATACCGGCGAGATTATTGCGATGGCGCAGTATCCTTCATTTAATTTGAATGATCCAGCAAATTTGAGTGAATTGACGGCTAAATCTTTGCGCACTAAATTGTCATCGCTTCCACAGGAAGAACAGTTAAATAATCTTTACAATGTCTGGAATAATTTTAATGTTAGTGGGACTTTTGAATCTGGTTCAATTTTTAAACCGATAGTTGTTGCGGCGGCGCTCGATCAAAATGTTATTACGCCAAATTCTACATTTTATTGTGGCGGGAATATGGAAGTTGCCGACAGAACAATTCATTGCTGGAAAAAAACGGGGCACGGTACGCAAGACATTACGCATATTCTTGCCAATTCTTGTAATATGGGAATGATTCAGATAATACAAAAGCTTGGGCGCGAAAAATTTTATCAGTATCAAAAAGATTTTGGCTATGGTGAAAAAACTTTGATAGATTTGCCCGCTGAGCAATCTGCAAAATCTTTAATGTATAAATTAAATCAGTTAAATCCGGTTGAACTTGCAACTTCTTCGATGGGTCAGGGATTTAATAATACGCCAATTCAAGCTTTAAATAGTTTTGCTGCCGTAATAAATGGTGGAAATTTGATGAAACCATATGTTGTGTCAGAAATAGTCGACAATGAATCGAATGTTATTAAAAAAAATAATCCAGTTGTAATGAAAAAAGTTATTTCAAAAGAAACTTCGGATTTTATGCGAAAAGCATTGAAAAGTGTATTGACGGAAGGTACGGCTGCTTCCGGACTTATTGAAGGTTATAATATTGGTGGGAAAACGGGGACAGGTGAGCAAGGTAAACGTGGCAGTCAAATGTATACTTATTCTTTCATCGGATATTTGACAATTGAAAATCCACAGTACATAGCAATTGCATTGATAGATAAGCCGCCGATTGATGTTGAACCAAATGCTACGGCAGTTGTGAAAGAAATTTTTGAGCAAATTATAAAATATAAACAGATAAAATCAGATTCAGATTCACCGTCAGTTTTTAAAGATGCATTTTTGTTAGAAGATTATAATGGTAAAAGTTTAAAAGATACGATAAAGAAATTAAATGAGCAATCTTTAGATTACGAAATAATTGGTATTGGCGGGAAATTTGTTGATAGTCAGCTACCGATTGCCGGTACGCCAGTTGAAATTAATTCACGGATATATTTATATGTGTCAAATGAAAGTGATGAGCTAATAGAAGTACCGAATGTAATTAATTTGTCATTGCAACAAGCAACTGAAATTTTGAATAAAAATAATTTTGAACCTGTTATAATCAATAATGATGGTGATGATTTTAAAGTTATAGAGCAAATGCCATCGGCCGGCGTAAAATTAGAAGCTGGCTCACAAATTAAATTAAAATTTCAAAGGAAGAATTGAAATGCAACTAAATGTGGAAATAGATAGCGGATTGATGAGTACGCCGCTGCCCAATTTTTTTATCGATAATTTTATGGTTTCTGCTAATCCAATTTTTTCGCTCATTTATATTTATTTGTATAAAAATTGTTTATACGGACAAAAAAAATTAACAATTTCAATGCTTGCAAAACATTTTAATGTAATCGAATCGGATATTTTTAACGCATTAAATTATTGGCATGAAAAAAATTTAATTGAATATGAAACAAAAAATGATGTTTTATTTGTCAAATTTATTTCTCCAAAATTTTCATCGAATAGTGAAATTGTTTTTACAAAAAAAACTGATGTGCCAAATTTTTTTAGCTTCCCAAGTTATACAATTCAAGAATTAAATTTGTACAAGGATAATCCAAAAATAAAAGAACTTTTTGATTTCGCACAAGATTCACTTGGGCGATATTTAACTTACTCAGATTTGAATCTGATATTTGGAATGTATGATTATTTGCGGTTGCCACTCGATGTGATTCATGTTTTAATTACTTATTGTGTGGATAATGGTCATAGAAATTTGTCGTACCTCGAAAAAGTTGCTATTGATTGGGCGTCAAATAAAATTGATTCTGTTGAAAAGGCAGAGGAAAAAATAAATGGCATGAATGAATTATTTCGCGAGGTAAAAAAAGCGTTGGCCGTTAATAATTTGAATTTTAAGCAGCGCGAATTAATTTCAGATTGGGAGAAAAATTTACATATGTCGCAAGATTTAATCGTTGAAGCGTGTAATTTCACAATGATGAATATCGGTCGGCCTAATTTTAAATACCTCGAATCAATTTTAGAAACGTGGAATAAAAAAGGTATTAAAACTGTTCAGCAAGCTCAAAATTGTAAAATTGATTTTACAGAAAAAACATTTGTCAGAAAAAATAAATTTGCTAATTTTAAACAACGTGAGTGGGATTTCGCAAAAATTGAGAAGCTTGCACAGGAGGATTAATTTTATGAATCAGAAAATTTTTACCGATATTATGCGTGAATATGAAAAAATACGTTTAATGAATAATTCTATAAAAAATAAAAGAAAAAAAAAATTATTTGAGCTAAATCCTCGGTTTCTACAAATTGAAAATGAACTTGCAAGTATCGGTATAAAAATTTCTAAGGCTGTTTTAAATCATGATAAAAATTCTTTACAAAATTTGCAATCTCAAAATCAAATATTATTGAAAGAAAAAAATGATATTTTATTGAAATTAAATCTCCCACAAAATTATTTGAATGTTTATACGTGTCATGAGTGCAAAGATACTGGATATGTTAAAAATAAAAAATGTAAATGTTTCGTACAAAAATTAATTGAGAAATATTATGATCTTTCAAATTTACAAAATATTTTTGAAACAGAAAATTTCGATATGTTTGACTCACGTTATTATCCTAAGAAATGTTATGATGATGACGATAAAACTTCATACGAATTGATAAATAGAGTTTACGAAAAAAGTTTGTACTTCGTAAATAATTTTGATAATGAGTTTAAAAATTTATTATTTTACGGGAATACGGGTTTAGGTAAAACTTTTTTTTGTAATTGTATCGCAAAAGAAATTTTGGGAAAAGGTAAAACTGTTTTATATGTTACCGCTCCACAATTATTTAAAATTATGGAGTCAATTCGATTTGATAAAACTGATGAAAATAAAGATGAGTACGATGAAATGATTTTTAACTGCGATTTATTAATTATCGATGATTTAGGGACTGAGTTCGCAACTTTACCAACACAGTCAGAACTTTTTAACGTAATAAATACGCGTATGCTCGCACGAAAACCAATTATAATTTCAACAAATCTCTCTATGAAAGAATTAGAAAAGCAGTATTCATCACGGATTTCTTCAAGATTGATTGGTAATTATCAACTTTTAAAATTTACCGGTGAAGATATTCGTTTACAAAAAAAATTTGGTAAAGGTGAAAAAAATAATTTTACTTAGAACCATAATAATCCAAAATTCCTAAATAAATTGCCCATGCAATTTTGTTTTGATAATCACTATTTGTCAATTTGTTTAGTTCATCATTGTTGGATAAAAATCCACACTCAACAATTACCGATGGAATTTTAATTTGCTTGAGAATGTAGTAATCTGAATTTATTTTTGCAACACGATTGTTATTTGCATCGATATTCTTTTTAAATTGAGCTTGAATAAATTCCGCAAGTTTTTTACCACTCTCCGATTTTTTGTAATAAAAAACTTGCGCACCTTTTACTTTTTCTTGTGCAAATGAATTTTGATGGATACTGATAAGCATGTCAGCATTGGTTGAATTTGAAATTTCCTTTCGATTTCGCATATCTTTCATTTTTTTTTCACCGAGTGCTTCGTCATCACTACGTGTCATTAATACGAACGCGCCGCTTTGCTGTAAATATTCCTGTAATTTTTTTGCGATGTCAAGGTTTACGTTCTTTTCTAAAATATTATTTGCGGCAACTTTGCCGGGATCCCAGCCGCCATGTCCAGCATCTATCAAAATTATTTTGTTAGATAGTGGCATAGAAAAAGTTGGGCAGATTTCATTGCCGATAGAATTTATCAAGCTACCCAAGACGATGCCAATACATACGACAAAAATAATACTTTCTTTTTTGACGCTAAAGACGCGCATAAAAAACCTCCGCAGTATTTTTTATAATAATATTTGCGAAGGATTTTTTTTATGCGCATTTACTCGAAATATTCGAATTCATAATCTAAAATATTAATTGTGTCGCCTTCTGATAAGCCATTTTCCTTAAGTAAATCGATAACGCCGTTTTCACGCATATATTTTTGAAAGAAATTTAGTCCGCGTTCGGTATCTAAATTTGTATAGCCCATCATTTTTTCAATTGCTTTACCACTAATTTTATAGTAGCCAGGTGCAGTTTTTTCAATGACAAATTTATTTTTCACTGTTGGCGTTTCAGCATAATCTTCTTCAAAAGTTATAGGTTCAAAATTTTTGTCAATACATTGCGCGGTAAAATTAATTAATTCTGTCAAACCTAAATTTGAAGCTGCCGAAATTAAAAATAAATCATAATTATTTTTCGCACAAAATTTTTTCAAATCTGAAATATTTTCTTGAGCTTGCGGTAAGTCAATTTTGTTTGCTACAATAATTTGTTTTTTGTTTTTTAAATCACTGTTGAATAGGAACAGTTCGTTGTTTATTTTTTTTATATTATCAATTGGATTTGTTCCGTCAATGCAATCAGCATCCACAACATGTAAAAGTAATTTTGTGCGTTCAATGTGACGCAAAAATTCATGGCCAAGTCCTAATCCATTACTTGCTCCTTCAATTAAACCGGGAATATCAGCCATGACAAAATCTTTATATTTTGAACGTACTACTCCCAAATTTGGAGACAAAGTTGTAAATTGATAGTCGGCAATTTTAGGTTTGGCATTAGTAACCATTGAAAGTAAAGTAGATTTGCCAGCATTAGGTAAGCCAACCAAACCAACATCTGCAATTAATTTTAATTCTAAAATCAAATTAAATTCTTGAGGTTCGCTGCCATGTTCAGCATATCGTGGAGCTTGTCGTCGCGAAGTAGCGTAGTGTTGATTTCCATTACCACCTTTCCCGCCTTTAGCAATAATTTTTTTTTTGCCAACGAATGACATATCAGCCATAATTTTATTTGTAGAAACTTCACGAATGATTGTACCGACAGGAATTTTTATGATTAAGTCTTCGGCGTTTTTGCCGTTACAATTTTTTTTACCACCGTTTTCACCAGATTTGGCAACAAAATTTTTTTTATATCGAAAATCAATTAAGGAGTTAACGGAATTGTCGGCAATAAAAATTATATTGCCGCCATCGCCGCCATCACCGCCATCAGGTCCACCATTAGGGATATATTTTTCGCGTCTAAATGAGACACAACCGTTTCCGCCACTACCAGATTTAACGGTAATGTTGACTTTATCAGTAAAAATAGTAATCACCTCACTAAAAAAGCCGCATATGCGGCTTAGTATTTCGGTTCAATTAAACCATATGAACCATTTCGTCTTTTATAAATAACATTTACTTCGCCCGTATCGCTGTTCAAGAAAACATAAAAACTATGTGCAAGAAGTTCTAATTCCATTGCGGCTTCTTCGGGATCCATCGGTTTAATAGCAAAAGGTTTTATACGTTCTATTTCAATATTTGATGAATTTTCAGCTTCAAGTAATTCGATATTATCAACGGGTAAAAGCTTGATTTCTTCTTTTAATTTGGAATTTTTCTTTGAGATAGCTTCCAAACGATTTTTATAGCGTCTAACTTGTTTTTTCAAAATGTCGACAACTTCGTCAATAGCGGCATGCATATCTTCGTTATTAATAACTTCTGCACGTATTATGCGTTTGTTAAGATGGATAGTAACTTCGACCTTTTTTTTGAAACCAATTTCGATAAATGCAACGGTTATATTAACATTATCGGGTAGGAGTCGACCTAAATGGCGGTCAATTTTTTCGATTGCGAAATTTTTTATTGAGTCAGTGGCATCAAAATTTTTGCTAGTAAAAGAATAATTCATGATAAATCATCTCCTTACGAGTTTGCAAAAATGATACCAATAAAAATAGGGAAAGTCAACTATTTTTCAGGGATAATTAATTTTTGGTTTACATGCAAACTTTCATTTGTTAAATTATTTTTTTCAATAATTTTATTATAGAAATTTGTTGAGCCATAAAATTTTTTGCTTATAGATGATAAAGTATCGCCGGCTTGAACTATGTACTCAGTTTCTTTCGATTCATCTTCAGGAGTTACTGAAGGTTCAGGCTCAGTTTCAGGATTATTAAAATCTTCAATAATTTTTTTCAAATTTTCATTTTCAATTAAAACAGTTTGTAATTTTTCATTTGCTTGAGCATTTTCTTCAATATGAGATTTAAGCTCGATAATTTGTTTATTCAAGGAATTTATTTTAAAAATTAACAAAGCAATTACACACAAAAAAAGTACGAATAAAAATGAAACGAATAGTTTAAAAAAAGAACTCTTTGGCTTTGTATAATTATTATCGAAATTGCGGGTATTAAAATTATTTAAAAATTCATTTTCAGCATTACTTCGTACACGTTTTTTGACATTTATTTTTTTTTGTTGCGTAAAATTTTCAAAATTTGGGTCAGTCATATTATATTTATTTATAAAGTCGTTATAACTTGAAGTTGGATTTTTACTTTCATTAAATAATTTTTCAACGGCATTTAATGGCAAGTTTTCTTTATAAAAATCCAACGTATTTTCAAAATTATTTTTAGTAAATTCGAAATCGTCGGAACGATTTTTTTTCAATTTTTATCACCTCATGTATTTTAAACAAATTTTAAGTTTATTTTTGTCGTTTGTCAACATAAAAAAATTGCCATAAAAATTATGGCAAAAAAATTATATAAGGTCATTTCGCATATATCCTTCATTACCAAATGCTGATAATCGCTCTTGCACTTTAAATAAATTCTTTTTAATTTCAAGATTTTGTTCGGCAATTTTTTGTGCTCTTTTTATTGACTTATAAAAATTAGGGTTTTTATTTGAATTTATTTCCTTATTTGCCTTATTTGCCTTAGAAATATTTTCTCTATTTTCTCTTTCGCGTTCTTTCAGCAAAAAATCTTGACGTTTTTCAGCAAGCTTTTTTAATTTAATTCGTCTTTTTTTAGCTAATTTTAATTTTTTTACTTTCAATTTTTTTTTAAAACTATTTTTTGAATTAAATTTTGAATTTCCAGTATCTGCACGGTCGCCGCCACACAAACTTTTAATTTTTTCGAAGGCAGACATCTTTTACACCTCCAATTAATTAACAGTAACAAAATCTTTTAACTTTTCAAAAGTTTTATTTCCAATTCTTTTGACTTCTTTAAGCTGTTCGATAGATTCAAAATTACCATTTTGTTCTCGGTACAAAACAATGTTGCTAGCAATTGTTGGGCCTACGTTTGGTAATTGTTCAAGTTCAGAAACCGTTGCTGTATTTATATTTATCAATTTTTTTGGTTTTGTAGAATCATCCAAGTTATAATTTCCAGTTGCGGCAGAAAGTATATCCTCAATTTTATTTTCATTCTCATTTAAACTAAAGTTTCCAAAACTTAAATTTTTATCCGAAGTAATATTACGTTCATTTATATTTGGTATGCGTATTTTTTCGCCATCTTTTATGTACTCAGCTAAATTAACTCTATCCAAATCGGCCGCTTCGGTTGCGCCGCCTGCAGCTTTTACAGCATCTATAAGACGGTCTTTACTATCTAAAGTATAAACACCAGGATTATTAATTTCGCCGGCAACATGAACTTTATAATATACACCTGATTTTGTTTCAGTTGGTATCACATTTTCTTGTGCGCTATTTGTAGATGAAGTTTGAACTACTTGCTGATTTTGTAAATTTTTTTGGCGGATATTTTCACGGCCTTGTGTAAAATAAAAATAGCCACATAGAACCAAAAAAATTATCCCAAATATACCAATTACTTTAACACGGTCACTATCCAATTTAAAAAGCCTCCCTAAATTTTATTGCAAAAAATTTCATCGCCATTTATAATTTTGTGAAATAAACTTTTCAAAAATTAATTTGCAGGTGAAAAAATGAAAGCATATTCAAAAAAAATTACAGTCTCATTTTTATTATATACCATAATTTTTTTTAATTCAATAACGTCAATAAAAGCTGAAGAAATAAATGGCAAGTCGGCAATATTAATTGATATGTTGACCGATACGATAATGTTTGAGAAAGATTCGCAGCAAAAAAATTTTCCAGCAAGTACGACAAAAATAATGACAGCATTACTGACGCTCGAACACTGTAAAAATTTTGAGGATAAAATAAAAATGTCGCACGATGCCGTTTATAGTATTGCGCCTGGCAGTAGCCATATTGCAATGAATGAGGGTGAAACACTTACTGTTGAGCAAGCTCTCTATGGTTTGTTAGTTGCGTCCGCAAATGAAATTGCTAATGCGCTTGCTGAATATGTTTCGGGAAATGTAAATGATTTTTGTAAGTTAATGAATGAGCGCGCAAAAAAATTGGGCTGTAAAAATACAAACTTCGTTAATCCACATGGATATCATAACGATGAACATTTTTCATGTGCGTACGATATCGCATTGATGATGAAAGAGGCAATAAAGTATGAAGAATTTAACAAAATAATAAGTACGAAACGCTATGAGATTGCGCCAACTGAAAAACAAACGGAAACCAGAATTTTGTATAACACGAACAAAATGATTCAGTACGGCGAATATTATGATACGGATGTAGTTGGCGGTAAAACTGGTTATACAAATGAAGCCGGGCATACGTTAGCAATTTATGCGAAACGCGATGATATGCAATTAATTTCAGTTGTTATGGGCGAAGAAAATTTTGATGCGTATACCGATACGAAGAAAATTTTGAATGACGGATTCAATAAATTTCACGACGTTGAATTAATTAAAAAAAATGACTGGCAAAAAAATTGCACAGTCACACAAAAATATAAAAATAAAATTTTGGATATCGATACCGTGAACGTTTATCCAGAAAGTGATATCGTATTAAAATTGCCAAACACAATAGACAAAAGCAAATTAAAAATTACAAATGAGCTTGCTGAAAAAATTTCGGCGCCCGTAAAAAAAACTTCACCTGTCGGTAAAATTTTTGTTACGTATAAAAATAAAATTATAAATGAAACAAAATTATTTCCGGAAGAAAATATAAATTTACTTGACGAAAAAATAATAGCAAAAATCAATCGCAAAGAATTAGTACAAAAAATATTTTTTATATGTATAAAAGTTTTGGCGTATTTGTCGCTAACTTTTGCCATTTTAATATTTCTCATTCGCAGAATAAATATCCGCAGAAAACGTAAACGCTCGAAAAATTGACAGATTTTATTTTTCCAAATTCATAAATTTTGTGTAAGCACTTGCCCACAATAAATCTATTGTTCCCGTGGGACCGTTCCGTTGCTTAGCAATTATGAGCTCCGCTTGATTTTTTTTGTCGGTATCAGGATTGTAATATTCATCGCGATATAAAAATGCTACTACGTCAGCATCTTGTTCAATAGCGCCGGATTCACGCAAATCTGAAAGCATAGGACGATGATCGGCGCGCGCCTCACACGCACGACTTAATTGTGAGAGCGCAACTATTGGAACGTTAATTTCGCGCGATATGCTTTTCAATGAACGCGAAATTTCTGAAATTTCTTGTTGACGCGAATCACTTCGACCGTTTCCCGACATAAGCTGTAAATAATCAATGATGACCAAGCCGATATTTTTTTCTAGCTTCAACTTTCGGCACTTCGCTTTTAATTGTGCGGCAGAAATCCCAGGCGTATCGTCAATAAAAATTGGTGCTTGTGAAAGTGGCGCAAGTGCCATTGCAATTTTTGACCAATCATCTTGATTTAATTGACCAGTACGTAAATTTTGTGAATCTATCATCGCTTCGGAACAAAGCATACGATTTGCGAGTTGTAACCTTGACATTTCCAAACTAAAAACAGCGACAGGAATTTGCTTGCGTATGCCGACATTTTCCGCAATATTTAATGCAAAAGCAGTTTTACCCATTGAAGGCCGTGCCGCAATCAAAATCAAATCAGAATTTTGAAGTCCGGCCGTTTTATTATCAAAATCTATGAAGCCAGTTGGGATGCCAGTAATTTTGTCAGTTGAGTGAAAAATTTTCTCGACATTATCAATTGCTTCAACCAAAATTTCATTTAATTGAACAAAATCGGCAGAGTTTCGATTCTGAATTATATTGAAAATATTTTTTTCGGCTTCTTCCAAAATTAACTCGACAGGTTTCTTTGCACTGTAACTATCAGCAGTAATCTCTGAAAAAATTTTAATCAATCGACGTAAAGTTGATTTGTTTTGAACAATTTTTACATATTGCTTGAGATTTGCAGACGTATAAAAATCATTAGCGAGTTGCGTCAAAAAATCTATACCGCCAATTTTTTGCAACAAGCCAGATTGTTCAAGTTTATTTTTTACGGTTATAACGTCTATTGGCTCATTCTCAAAAATTAATTCTTGCATTGCGGTAAAAATTAATTGGAAATCCGGGCGATAAAAATCGTTCGTATTTAAATGTTCATGTGCGTAAGAGGCGGCGTCAGATTCAAATAACATACTGCAAATAATTGCACGTTCAGCTTCGGAATCGAAAGGAGGTAATTTTTTTGCTAAATTATCTTCCATAGCTAATCCTCATTTATGATTTCCAAATTTAATTTTGCAGTTATAGTGCCATATAATTTCACATTAACAATTTTTATGCCAAGGGATTTAATTGGTTCATCGAGGACAATTTTTTTCTTATCGATAGACAAAGAAAGTTGACGCGAAATTTCATTTGAAATTTCTTTAGCAGTAACGGTGCCGAATAATTTTCCATTATCGCCAGATTTTGCACGTATAACAATTTTGGCATTTTCTAATTTTTTTGCTAAATCTTTGCTTTCTTTTATGAGTTGTTCTTTTTTGTATTCGTCAGCATTATTTTTAGCATTTAATTCGCTTAAAGCATTTTTTGTAGCTTCAATGGCAAGTTTTTTAGGGAAAAGATAATTTAAAGCGTAGCCGTCGCTTACGTTGACAATGTCAGATTTTTTGCCACTGCCTTTAACATTTTGTAACAATATAACTTTCAATAAGGGCACCTCCTTTTTTAAGATTCTTTATAAAACAAATTTAACATCAAATTGTGAAAAATTTTAGCGGTTTCAGCTTTAGTCGCAAAATTTTTGGGATAAAATAAATTTGCAGAACCATTAACGATATTATTTTTCACAGCCCAATGTAAAGAATTTAATGCATAAAAACTTACTTGATTTATATCGGAAAAATTGAGTTTGTCGTCAAAATTTTGTGCACTGACAAAATATTTATGAATGATAAAAATCAATTGTTCGCGTGTAACATTATAATCCAAGAAAAATTGTTGATTAGCATAATTAAAAATTGATGTCAGTTCAGCATAAAAATTTTTTTCGTTATTAAGTTTTTCCAAAATTCCTATCAAAGTTTTAAAATTTATTGGCTTTGATGGTTCAAAAATATTTGACAAATTATCGTCAAATAATTCATGAGCACTTACAAAAGTTATTGCATCATATGCCCAATGATTTTGCGGTACGTCAATAAAATCTTTTTTGTTATTGATAATTTCAATTTTAGTTGGATCATTTGGCGGTATATAAATTTTTCCGTTTTTCGCAACAGATCTATAAATAATTTTATGTGTTCCGTCAGTATTTATTTGTACTGCTACGGTTTCAGGACGACAAATTTTACATGGCAATTCCGAAACTTCTTTATCGCTATCAGTTTTATTGTTATCATCAGAATTATTTTCTTCATTTTCATCATTTTTTTCATTTGAATTTGATTCATTAATTTCTTCTTCATCTGAATCTACAATATCGCTTGTAATTTTTCGTATCCATTTTGCATAAACAGTTATATCTTTATCAAAAATTGTTTCTAATGTAATTTTTTTGCCGCCATTTTTTTCTGTGTACCAACCAAGAAATTTATAGCTATTAAATTTGGCAACAGGTAAAGAATTTAATTTACCATCTGAATTTGTTTGAGCAAATTCTATGTCACATTTACCACCGTTCGTATCGAAAGTGATTGTGAAAAATTCTTTACGCAAAATGTGAAGTGTAAAATCTTTTGTAATTGGCGTCTCTTTTTTAAATTCTATATTATTATCATCGACCCAACCTGCAAATGTTGAATCATTTATATCAGGAAAAGTTATATTGTTATCAGAATTTGAATAGCAAGTTTTAATTTCATTATCGCCATCTTTAAAAATTATTTTGTAAACTTTTTTTGATGCATCTAAAATTGGATAAGGAGTTTGTTGATTGTTCAATTCTTGTCCCCACGGTGAATCTTCGTCGTTTTGTAAAAGCCAAGCAACTTCACCTGATGCGAATTGCTCAGAAGTTTTGCTTGTAGCGTATGTATCAGATATATTGTCGTTCATATAATAACAATTTTGAACAGGAGATTGGTTATTACTATCACCGACAAATGCTCCGACCTTATCTCCATTACAAATTACATCACCGATATTGTAAGAATTTTTGATGTCAGAATTATTAACACCTGCACAGCCACCACACTTAATATTTCCGGAAACGGAGCCTAAATTGTAACAATTTTGTATAACAGCGCCTTCATCATTACAGCCAACAATACCACCAATAATTTGATTACCGCTGATTTCAGCGATATTTTGGCAATTTTGTACAATACCACTTTTATTATGTCCGACAATGCCGCCGATGTTAGAACCGGAAGCATTAATTTTTACATTGCTTTGGCAATTTTCTATTGTGCCTAAGTTGTAGCCGACTATTCCCCCAATGTTGTTGTCATCAGTGATTTGTCCACTGATTTTAACATTTTTAACTGTTCCGCTGTTATAGCCAAACAAACCTTGTGAATTTGCAGAAGAATTTTCAATTCGTAAATTTAATATTTCAAATCCGTTGCCGTCAAATGTTCCTAGAAAACTATTTGTTTTTTTATTGCCGATTGGCGTCCAAAGTTCATTATTTATATCGATATTAGATGTTAGTAAAAAATATTTTTCGCCGCAATTATTTCCGCCATTTACAGTAGTAGCAAGATTTTCTAAATCAGCAAAATTATTTATGTAAAAAATATTTTCAGGTAAATCATCAGCTTTAATGATTATTTTCGTATTTATCAGAAAAAAATTAAACACAATAAAAATTGCTACAAATTTTTTTAACATGGTTGAACCTCCTTATTATTCAGTTTGTTTTTTTATCAATTTTAATCGCGTAAATTCATCACGTTCACGTTCTTCTAAAACATCTTGAATATTTTTAACCAGCAATTCATATTTTGGTATCGTAATATTTTTTAAAGAATTAGCACGCTTTTGAGTTTTGCGGATGCTAAGCGCCAAACGATATGCCGAATTTTCTATCATTGCCAAAGTTACAATCAAATCTTTTACTTTATTGAAATTGTAAATAGCTTCATCTAAGGAAGAAGTTGTATTGCCAAATCCATAGCTAGGATAATCCGCCGTTGTATTTTCATATGTTACGATAGGAATTTCGACGCCCATAACACTACGACTTTTAATTTTTATCGTATCTTCATATTTAATTCGATGACTAAGTTTTTCGACATTACTTATTCCATTTTCAATGTTTGCATTTTGTAAAGCTTTATAAGCTTTTATAAATGCTTCATTAATATCTTTCTGAATTTTTTTAGCGCGCTGGTTCAATTCCATTATTTCGCGCGTCAAAACATTTCGTTTTTTGTCAAGTAAACTATATCCTTGCTGTGAAAGATTTAGAGTATTTTTGGCCAAAATTAAATTTCCTTTGGTAGGATTTAGCTCCATTAAAATTCACTCTCCGAGGTTGGCCTATAATATTTATCAAGAAATTTTGTATTTATTCGATCGAGTTCATTTCGCGGCAATAAACCTATTAATTTCCAACCGAGATCTATTGTTTCAAACATATTTCGATTTTCAAATTCATTTTGTCCCAAATAATATTTTTCAAAATAATTG
The DNA here is from genome assembly GCA_947427385.1 of uncultured Clostridia bacterium. Classification (GTDB taxonomy): domain Bacteria; phylum Bacillota; class Clostridia; order Lachnospirales; family CAMVHY01; genus CANEHT01. The sequence continues at coordinate 20,995 of CANEHT010000010.1, forward strand.
CCGAATGTCATGTAAGCTTTATCCGTTTCACTCAACTCATCTTTACCGATTATGGAAGCTAGAGCGTGCACATCATTTACATGTGCATATGAAGAAAAAATTTGGTTCGCAAGATCTTGATGATCAGCACGCGTAAATCCTTCACCGATTCCATCTTTCATCAAACGTGAAAGCGATGGCAAAATATTTATTGGCGGATAAATTCCTTTTTGAAAAAGATTGCGGTTCAAAACAATTTGACCTTCTGTAATATATCCTGTCAAATCAGGAATTGGATGCGTTATATCGTCGTTTGGCATTGTCAAAATTGGGATTTGTGTCACGGAACCATCGTGTCCTTTTATAATTCCAGCGCGTTCAAAAATTGCGGCAAGTTCTGAATATAAATATCCCGGGTAACCTTTGCGGCTTGGGATTTCATTTTTTGCAGAAGAAATTTCGCGCAATGCTTCAGCATACGCAGTCATATCTGTCAAAATTACAAGGATATGCATGTTTTTTTCATAAGCTAAATATTCTGCAGTAGTAAGCGCTAAGTGTGGCGTAATTAATCGTTCAGCAACAGGATCATTAGCCAAATTTAAAAACATTACGACGCGCTCAATTGCACCACTTTGTTGAAAAGTTTTTTTAAAATAATCAGCGGTGTCATGTTTTATTCCCATTGCTGCAAAAACTATCGCAAATTTTTGATTTGTTTTGTCTTTCAATGAAGCTTGACGAACAATTTGTGCAGCAAGTTTGTCATGTGGCAAACCATTGCCTGAAAAAACAGGTAATTTTTGTCCACGAATTAATGTTGTTAGGCCGTCGATAGCTGAGATTCCAGTTTGAATATAATTTTGTGGATATACGCGTGAGACGGGATTGATAGGACTGCCATTAATATTTCGGCGACAGTCTTCATAAATTTCACCGAGTCCGTCAATAGGTTCGCCAATTCCGTTAAATGTACGGCCGAGAATTTCTTCAGATAATTTAATTTCCATTGGCCGTCCGGTAAATTTTACATGTGTATTATTTAAAGAAAGGTTGTCATTATTACCGAAGACTTGAATAATAGTTTTGTCTTTTTCGATTTGGACAACTTTACCTAATTTTTTTTGTGCGCCAGATTTTATTTCGACAATTTCATCGTATGCCGCATCTGAATTTTCTAAAATAATAAAGGAACTATTGAGTTGATTGAGACCGATAAATTCCAAAATAAATTCCTCCGTAAGCTAGGATTTTTGACATTGCTCATAAAAATTATCGATTGCCGCAAAATATTCATCAAGTTTTTGTAGATTATCATTTGGAACATCGTACTTAATTGAAATAATTTTATCAAAGATACCTGACGATTTTAGGATACGAACAGGGATTCCATGCGCGACAAGTAATTTTGATTTTTCATAGAGGTAGAGAATAATTTCAAGCATTTTCATTTGCTTTTCAAGCGTTACATAAGTGTCAAAAGAGTGGTAAGCATTTTGCTGTAAAAATCCCACACGAATAACTTTTGATATCTCCAAAATTAATTTTTGATTATCCGGCAAAATATCAGCGCCAATTAATTTTACAATTTCCATCAATTCATTTTCTTCATTCAAAATTTTTGTTATTGCGGCACGATTTGCCATAAATTCTTTACCTAAATTTTTTTCATACCAATCTGCTAAATCATCAAGATATTCCGTATAACTTGTAAGCCATTGAATAGCGGGGAAATGTCTGGCATAAGCAAGACTACGATCCAAAGTCCAAAAACATCTTACAAATCTTTTTGTATTTTGCGTAACGGGTTCCGATAAATCTCCGCCTTGTGGCGAAACTGCACCAATTATTGTAATGGAACCTTCACTGCCGTTTAAATTTTCAACATATCCCGCACGTTCGTAAAATTCCGCCAACCTTGAAGCTAAATATGCAGGGAAACCTTCTTCAGCTGGAATTTCTTCTAATCGTCCGGATAATTCACGTAAAGCTTCCGCCCAACGTGATGTTGAGTCAGCCATAATTGCAACGTGATAACCCATGTCGCGATAATATTCAGCAATCGTAATTCCTGTATAGATACTTGCTTCGCGCGCGGCAACCGGCATATTGGAAGTATTGGCAATTAAAATTGTACGATCCATGAGTGGAAATCCTGAACGCGGATCTTTAAGTTCTGAAAAATCGTAAAGAACTTGTGTCATTTCATTGCCACGTTCACCGCAACCGATATAAACAATAATATCGGCATCTGACCATTTTGCAAGTTGATGTTGCGTCATGGTTTTACCGGTACCAAAACCGCCAGGAATTGCCGCAATTCCACCTTTTGCAATCGGAAAAAGTGTATCAATAATTCTTTGGCCGGTAATGAGTGGACGAGTTACGGATTTTTTTTGAGATACAGGTCGTGGAATTTTTATCGGCCAAGTTTGTAGCATAGTTATGTCAAATTCTTTACCATTTTCATTTTCAACGACAGCCAAAATTTTTTTTGCGTTGTAATTTCCATCGGGGACGATTTCAATGATTTTGCCACTTATTTCGTGACCAACCATGATTTTATTTACGATAAAATTTGATTCATGGACGTGAGCGATAATGTCGCCGGATTTAACGAAATCGCCAATTTTGGCAATAATTTTTGTGGGCCATAATTTTTCTTCGTCCAAACTTGAAACATGTAAGCCGGGTGAAATGAAAGCGCCGGAAATTTTTTCAATAGAGAATAGTGGACGCTCTATGCCATCAAAAATATTTCCGATAATTCCGGGGCCAAGTGTAATTGATAAAGGTCGACCGGTTGGATAAATTTTGTCGTAAAGTTTTAAATCGGTAGCGTCTTCAAAAATTTGTACAACGGCTTCTGATTTATTAATTTTTATGACTTCGCCGATTAATTTTTTAGGGCCGACCATAACCATTTCGGAAACGTGGAAGTTATCATAGCCACTGACAGTCAAGACAGTTGAATTAATTTTGGTAATAAAACCTGACATATAAATGCCTCCTAAAAGTTAGGTAATTTGAATATATTAAAATTTTGTTTGACATTTTCGAGCTTAGAAAGTAAAGAGTTATCGACAACAATTTTTGAATCATGCAAATAAATTTTGACACCGCCGATAAAATCTTCATCGCTTTTAAAAAATTTTAGCGTAAAATTATTTTTTATAAAGGCAAGTAAATTTTCATCGAACTTGGAAATTTCAACGAGTAAATTATTATCAATTTTTTCGAGTTTAGTTTTCATAAATTGAATATATTCTGGAGTCAAAACAAAATCGTGTAGCATTTTTTCAGATTCATCAAACAATTCCGTTTTCAATTGATTTCTGAGTGCAAAAAGATTTTTACGTGCGATAGCAGATTCATTTGATATAGATTGATTCAAACGTTGATTTAAAATTAATTTTTCAGAACTTATTTTTTTCTCAGCATCATGACAAAAATTTTGGAAAGCATCGTCAAAATTCTTTTTAATTTTATTTCTCATATCCGTAAATATTTCAGATTTTTGTTTTTGTGCTTCGTCAGTAATAGCTTTGTAAAAGCCGGATAATTTTTGCTGTATATCCATTTTTCTCACCTTTAAAGTTTTATGCCGATAGCTTCTTTTATGTAAGAAGTAATGAATTCTTTACCCTTAATTGTTCCGTGACGGTCAGGTATTTCTACCACCAACGGAATATTTTTTGTAAGCTTTATTTCGTCAAGTAAGTTTGAAAATTTTTGTGCCTGTTTCTCCATTACTAAAAGGATTCCAATTTCATGATTGTCTAAAACTTTTTGCAAAGCAGATTGGAATTCATTTTCTTCATGAACAACAACACCTTCAACGCCAACTAAACGAAAGCCCGTCAAGGTGTCGATATTATCGCTTATTAAAAACATTTTCATTTTAAATCCGGCCCAAGATTGTAAAAGAGATAAGAAGTCCGTATATAGCAATACCTTCAGAGAGAGCAACAAATATCAAAGTTTTACCCATTATCGATTCATTTTCACTTATTGCACCCAAGGCCGAAGAAGCGGCGGAGCCGGTAGCAATTCCAGCACCGATAGTTGACAAACCAGTTACTAAAGCAGCGGCGAAGAATCCCATACCGCGTGAAAATGAATCAACGGCTTGAGTTGTTTCGGCAGCAGATACATTTTTGAAAAGTAAAAATGTGCTTACAAAAATTATTCCGAAAAACGAAATTATGTTTAATGCTAAATTACGTTTAAAATTGGTGACAGTTTTTTCGCCGCGATAAAAAATATAAAATGGCAAAACAATGCTTAAAGCTAACAAAAGAAAGCAACAGTACATAAAAATTCCTCCAATTAATTATTTTGTTCGCGGCCGGTTCCTTTGAAGAATCGCCCAAACATTTCATAAAACTCCAACCGTAAAGCTTGAATACCGACGATTAAACCTTCGAGCACGATAACGAGAAGATTACCAAAAAAAACTATTGGCCAATTATATGAACCAGATTTTGTTTGTGCCAAAAGCATAACAACATTCATCATGCCGGCGTGGCTTAGCGCAAAAGCTCCGACTCTTATAAATGAAACGGTATTTGTAAAATAAGTCAGAACCGTTTCAAATAATTCGATTAAAGTTTCAAGTAAAAATAAAAAAATGTTGTTACCAAAAATTTTTTTTTCACCGCGCAAAAATTTTTTTATGGGATTAGCAAAAGCAATAAAAATTAAATTTACGATAGCGATGTAAAATAAAATTGAAGACAGCCAAAAATTTTTATTTGTGAAAGCAGAAACGGCCAAAACAATTACGGAAACATAAAATGAAATTCCGCATATGCCATTTGGATTAAAGAACATTCCGGCATAATCTTTGACTTTTTCGCAATTAATCAAGTTAAACAACATAGACAAAAGTATCAAAAAAATTCCGGTGCCGACGGAAAAAAACAAAATGAAAGTAATATTGTCAGAAGGTTTGAGCCAGATTGCCGGCAATAATTCTTCAAATCCAAAAACGCTTCCATAAAGTGCGCCAAAAATCATTGACGATATACCCAAGATTGAAATAATTTTAAATAGTGGACTTTTTTTCAAAAAGCTTAATAAAATTCCCATTATAAACAAAACGAAACCTTGTCCAATATCGCCAAACATTAACCCAAATAAAATTGTGTAAGTTATCGCCAAAAATGGAGTTGGATCAATTTCGCGATAATCTGGAAGTCCATACATCTTTACAAAAAATTCAAACGGTCTGAATAAAAAATTATTTTTAAGTAAAACGGGCGGATCTTTTTGCGTATTTTTATCGACTATCAACATAACAGAGTCATCATTTTTGATTTCGTTGTTTAGCAAAGTCAAAGATTTTTTACTAATCCAACCTTTAAATACGAAAAAATTTTCATTTAAATCAATACAAAATTTTTTTAAGTCATGTTTTTTTTGTGCAAAATTTGTTTTTTGAGTTTCAGGCAATAAATTATTTTTTTTGAGTTCAGCTTTCAAATCAGATAATTTTTTTTCAAGTTCGTTTAAAACTTTTGACATGCTACCGGATAATTTTAAACCATTTATTTCAAATGGAAGATCTATTGTTTCAAAATTTAGCGCTGAGAAAATATTATCAACATCTTTTGCATGACCGGCATAAGTAAAATATGCGCACCAAATAAAATTTTCATCAATTTCACTTTCAAACAAGAAAATATCTTTTTCATCGTAGAGAAATGTTTGATATTGTTTGTAATTATTTAATGGCATGAAACCAAATTTATAATGTATAAATTTAAATTCAGCGAGTTGTGAATAATCGAAGTCGAAATTTTTAAAATGCCGCAAGTTATTCAACAAAGTTTTTAAGTTTTCATATTCATTTTGTAAATTACTAGCGATTTCATTTGTTTTGGTTTCATTTAAAATTTCGGGAGTATTATCATTTTTATCATGTAAAAGTTTTTCGGCACGCTTACACAAAACAAAATTACTGCTTTTATTAAAAATAGAATTTTCGGGTTCAGGGTACATATTAAATTTCAGGATATAATTTTCGATAACGTCGTCAATATTTTTTATATAGCCGACGAAATCGATAAAAAACATTTTTTCAATCATTTTTATGCCTCTTTTATATAAATATATTTTAAAATTTCCTTTTCAGGCAATAAATAGCGAACACCTTCGATAATTGAAGTAATATTACTGAGTTCGAGCTGTTTCAAATATAAAAGATACATAATGCCAGAAATATTATTGCTGCCACGCAAATAAAATTTGTAATATTCATTTGATAAACAAATATAAGTAATTCGCTCAATTTTTAAATTCTCATTGGTAGCAAATAATTTTCCATAATAAGTTTTGTATAAAACTTTTTTTAATTCGTCAATTGTATTTGATTTAATCATATGAGAAATTTCTGTCGAGTTTAATTTGCATTTGTTCGGTATTAAGTAAGAAAATATTGATGCTGAATCAAAATTGTAATATTTTTTGATACGGTATATCAGATTTATGTTTGTCAAATCATTTTTTATTCCCTGTATTCTGTCCAAAATTTTTTTATCTTCACCATGTACATATTTCCTCTGAAGTTTTTGCAGATATGAATAATAATATAAATCCAATTCTATTTCAAGTTTGAATAAGCTGTGGAATTGATTATAAGTTTCGTAAAGTAAATTATAAAATTTTGTGCCTTTAAGATTATTGATAAATTCGTCGATAGATGATGAAGCGGCAAGTTTTTTCGTATTGATATTTAATTTGTTGCCGAGTAAAAAATTTAATTCATATAACGCGTATTTTATATCTTTTTTGTCATAAATCATACTTAAAATTGATTTTAAAATATTAATTTCGTTGCGCATGAAAAATGCACTCAGATATTTTTTTAATTTAAAATCGGGAACAAAATTATAAATATGTTTGAAATCATCCATCAGTGGCAAAGTAAGATTGTTCTCAATATTTCCACGATGCAAATTGTTTTCATTTAAATTGACGACAATTTTTTTATACGTATGAAAATTTTTGAGCTTAGTAAAAATTTCGGGAACACTTTTAGATTTAGCGAGTTCATGATAATCGGAATAAGTAAGTAAGCGGCTTTTCATAGCTTTAATTTTAGAATTAACGGCGCGATAATCCATTATTAATCCTCCAGACAGCAATTAAAAATATTTTCGAGCCATTCATTTTTTTTATTTGTAAAATCATTTTTCATTTGTATTGCAAAATTATTTGCGTCAGATTTAATTTTTTCAACTTGTTGATTTTGTAATGACAAATTTTTTTTAGCTATCGAATTAATTTCAAAATCTGCAAGCTCATCAATTTTTTGTTTTAATTCTGCCAAAATAAGTTCATCAATTTGAATGAGTAAATCTTTATTTTTTTGTGCGTCCGTTAAAATTTTATTTGCTCTTTTTTCTATCGCTATTAATTCATCGATGACGTTTATCATTTTCTTCACCTCACTATTAGTTGAAAATTATATATTAATTTTGTGATGAAATCTATTTTTAGCTAACAAATTTTTTTTTACGGCGTGCAATAAATCGTGAAATAAAAATTTTAATTATCGCGCAAGTTGGTACGGCTAAAATCATTCCTAAAATCCCAAACATTTTGCCGGCAACAGAAAGTGATAAGATAACAAAAAACGGACTAAGTTCGACGCGCTCACCAACAATTTTTGGAACGATAAACATTCCATCGAGTTGTTGTAGAATCATAATTCCGAGTGCGGCGTACACAGCTTTTATCGGTTCGCCAGATAAAAGTGAACTTATAATTGCGAGGACAAATCCAAAAAACGCACCAAAATATGGAATAATATTTGCGAAGCCAGAGAAAATTCCAATGATAACAGCAAATTTTACGCGCGCAATACTTAGCCAGCCGCTAAGTAAAATTGCCATGATTAAAGCGTCAAGCAATTGTCCATTTATATATCCAGAAAAAATTACATTTATATCGTCAAAAATATTTGTCAGCAGTGTAAAAATTTTTGGCGGTAAAAAAAGTTTTGAGACTTCAGATATTTTTCCATGAAAATATTTTTTATCGCGCAATAAATAAAATGCGATAACAAGTGATAAAGCTACGTCCAAAATTTTTCCGCCTGCCGTTGTTAAAATATTTATTATGTTGTTAGTAAAGCCGCTAAAAAATTTTATGAAAGATGTCGCCGAATTCGATATGAATTTTGAAAAATGTTCAGCGGCACCTAATTTATCCAATTTTTCTATGACAATTTTATAGCTCTCATTTAAATCATTTACTGTTGAAACAATTACGGTTGATAAATTATCGATAAAGTTTTGGCTGCCATTCGCATTAATTTTTTTTACGGTTATAAAAATAAATAAACTGATTACCGAAAAAATTAGTGCATAAGTTAAAATTGTTCCGGCTGTTCGTTTGTCCGAAACAATTTTTTTATGTGAAAATTTATTGTAGAACATTTGCATATGATTTACTAATGGGTCGAGCAAATATGCAATAATTAATGCGAAAAAAAGTATTGAGAAAATCGAAATTATACCGGTAAAAAATTGTGATACATTTCCCATTATTTCTCCGACATTTGATAGTGCATAAAAACAAATTTTCATTACATAAATAAGAAAATAGATAACAACGGAAGTAAAAATAACATGAAAAGATATTTTTAAATATTTTTCGTCCCATGGTAATTTCATGAACTTAATTCACCTTCATCAATTTTTATCGTTGCAATACTTAAAAACCAGACAACCAAAATTATTTTAAAAAAGATATCAATAAAATCAATTACAAAATCAAATAACAATTTTGTTGCAAAATAATTCCCAATATCATTTGGAATAAATCTCACCAAAAAAAAACTAATAAATACTGAACTCATTATTGATATAAAAATTAAACCGGCAGCTTTAAACCAACGGTTTAATAATGAAATCCTACTTATTAACATTGCGCGCATTCCATCAAATTCACTAAGTGCAATAATTGTTGCATAAAAATAAAATGAAACAAAAAAATATATTGCCGGCAAAACAAGTGCACTCGTTAATGAAACTATTAAGTAATATAAAGTTGTAGCGATAATAAGTTTTCGCCATTTCATTAATGAATTATCTAAAACTTCACTCATTATTATTTTTTTATGAAAAAGATTTTGTTGGACGATAAATGATATTGCTGCAATACCAAGTGGCTCAAATAAAATTACCGGTAAGAAATTCATACAAACGTGAAATAAATTTATTGTTCGTACAGATTGTAAAATATTTTTTAGTGCGAGATATCGGCAGATATTCATTGGCATATAAACTAAAATACAAATTATTAGCCATGAAAATATATTTTCACAATAAATATGGAAAGATTTTTGAAGGATATCTATAAATGTTAAATCTTTTTTCCGCATGATTTATCTCCTTAGTTAAATTAAAAAAAACTATCAACCATAAAGATTGATAGTATATCCCGTGCATTTATTTTTTGAATTGATAATGAAAAGAATGTAGCCAATGCAACTAGCTCAAATCAAGTAACCTTACGGCACATAAAACAAAATTATTTAGTGCTGCTTTCTTCCGAACCTGACACGATTCATAATCGTTTTATTGCGTAAGACTTAATTCTCAACGCTATAGGCAAAGGGTAAATTTCAAATCAAATCAACCCGCAAAATAAATATCACTCTTGCTATAGCGGATTGCAAGTACAGAGAGTCGCTAGCTCTCCAGCTGCACGAGATACATAAAAAATTATAAATGAAAATAGAAATGAAGTCAATAAATATCGCGCAACAAATTCCCTAATTTTTTTTATAGCGGGAATTTTTTTTTATTCATATTCTTGAATAGTTATACTATTAATTTTTATATCATCGAGTGGTTTATCAGAAGTATCAGTTTGAACCTGAGCAATTTTATCAACGACATCCATACCGTCAAAAACTTGACCGAAGACAGAATAATTTCCATCGAGATATGGACAGCCACCATTATTTTTATAGAAATCCTGAATTTTTTTAGGTTTATCATCTAAATTTTGAAATGGGTCAAGTTTTTTATTTTGTACGATAAAAAATTGACTGCCATTTGTATTCTCACCGGCATTTGCCATTGATAAAGCACCACGAATATGAAAGAGATTATCTGAGATTTCATTTTCAAATTGATTATGCCAGATACTTTCACCGCCATATCCAGTTCCAGTTGGATCACCACCTTGAATCATAAAATTATTTATTACGCGATGAAAAATTGTACCGTCATAATAATTATTTTTTGCATGAGTAATAAAATTTTCTACAGCTTTTGGTGCGTACTCAGAAAAAAATTTTATTTTTATATCTCCTATCGTCGTTGAGATTACCGCAATTTTTTCACCACGTTCTATTTTTTCTAACTGCGGTAATTTTTCTCGCTCACTACATCCTATAAAAATTAATAGTAATGGCAGCAAAAAAATAATTTTTCTCACACAATATCACTCCTCATATTTTTTTTATTATATAAATCACAAAATGTATTTTACAACGTGATATAATATTTTAAAATAATATGGGAGTGATAAATTTGGATTACAAACAAAAATTTCAAATGTGGCTCGATAGTGATTACTTCGATAAAAAAACTATCAATGAATTACGTTCCATTAAAAATAATGACGATGAAATTAAAGAACGTTTCTATAAAGATTTAGAATTTGGTACCGGTGGTATGCGTGGTATCATTGGCGCCGGTACTAATCGAATTAATATCTATACAATCCGTAAAGCTACTCAGGGTCTCGCTGATTTCATTATTAATAATGTCGATAAATCTCAACGTAGTATTGCTATCGCTTTCGATTCTCGTTTACTCTCTAAAGAATTTGCTCGTGAAGCTTCTATCGTTTTAAATGCTAATGGAATAAAAACTTATCTGTTCGGTCAATTACATCCAACTCCTGTTTTATCTTTCGCAGTAAGATTTTTAAAATGTTGTGGCGGTATCGTTATTACTGCCAGTCATAATCCTAAAGAATATAATGGATATAAAGTTTATTGGAATGATGGCGCACAAGTTGTTTCACCAATTGATAATGAAATTGTTGAGTGCGTAAATAGAATTGAATCATTTAACCAAGTTAAATTAATTGATGAGAATGAAGCTATTACTCAAGGTTTGTTTAATTTAATTGACCGTGAAGTTGATGACTCATATATTTCAGCCGTAAAAACTCAAAGAATTAATTTTGATTTGCCTCATAATTTAAAAATTGTTTATACGCCACTTAATGGTTCAGGAAATAAATTTGTAAGAAAAATTTTAAGGGAAACTGGTTTTGAAAACGTATATGTCGTTAGCAAACAAGAAGCTCCTGACCCAAACTTTACAACAGTTGGCGTACCAAATCCTGAGAATCCTCAAGCATTTAATTTGGCATTGGAATTGGCAAAGGAAAAAGATGCTGATATAATTTTAGGAACAGATCCTGATTCTGACAGAATTGGTGTTGTCGTAAAAGATAACGGAGATTATAAATATCTGACAGGAAATATGACAGGGATTTTGCTTTTGGAATATATTCTCTCGCAAAAAAAAGAATTGCGTAGAATGCCGGAAAACCCAGTTGTAATCTCAACAATTGTTTCAACCAGACTCGCAAAAATAATTGCGGAAAGTTATGGCGCAGAATACATAGATGTTTTGACAGGTTTTAAATATATTTGCCGTGAAATTAAAAACTTTGAAGGCAAAAAAAATTTTGTGTTCGGCTTCGAAGAAAGTTATGGCTGCCTCGCCGGAACTTATTGCCGTGATAAAGATGCTGTTGTTGCCGCAATGTTAATTTGTGAAATGGCAGACTTTTATAAATCTAAAGGTATGACATTAATTGATGCGTTAAATGAAATTTATAAAAAATATGGCTGCCAACGTGAAGCATTAAAATCAATTGAGTTAGAAGGAATTGAGGGCGCTCAGAAAATTAAAGATATCATGGAAAATCTTCGTAATAATCCGCCAAAAATTATTGCCAATACAAATTTAAAATCTTTTAGCGATTATAAATTAGGTATAAAAAATAATGCGGATGGTTCAAATTCAAATTTGTCATTGCCAAAATCAAATATGCTTCTCTTTGAACTCGATGATAATTCATGGATATGTGTGCGGCCGTCAGGAACTGAACCTAAAATAAAAATATATGTTGGTGCGGCAGCTCAAACTCTTAATGATGCAGAAAATAAATTAAAAATTTTACTTGATGAGTTCTCAAAAATAATTTTGTGAGGTACGTTATGAATTTGGTTATAGTTACTGGAATGTCTGGCGCCGGTAAAAGTTCTTCACTTAAATTCTTAGAAGATATGGGATTTTTTTGCGTCGATAATCTTCCACCATTTTTAATTTCCAAATTCCTTGACTCAAATTTAAAACGAATTGCAATAGGAATAGATATTCGTGGCGGAGAATTATTTGATGATTTATTTACGAACTTAGAAAAACTTGATAGTTATAAGATATTATTTTTAGATGCGGCAGATGATGTATTAATAAAAAGGTTTAAAGAGACGCGGCGAATTCATCCGTTAGCGAAAAATGATCGAGTAATTACAGGGATATCACAGGAGCGAAAAATTTTACAGGAAGTAAAGAGTAAAGCAGATTATATTATTGATACGAGTTATATGCGAACGAATGAGCTCAAGGAAAAGATTAACGATATTTTTATTGCGCGAAAAAAATTTGACAGTATGATTATCAATATAATTTCGTTTGGATTTAAGCATGGGATTCCGCATGATTCAGATTTAGTTTTTGACGTAAGATTTTTACCGAATCCATTTTATATTTCAGAACTTAAAGAATTAACCGGTAATGATTTACCGGTTAAAAATTATGTTTTAAATCAAGATGCGAGTAAAATTTTTTTGAATAAATTTTTAGATTTAATAAATTTTCTGCTGCCAAATTATATTCATGAGGGAAAAAATCAATTAGTAATTAGTATTGGCTGTACGGGCGGCCAGCATCGTTCAGTTGCATTAGCAAATGTTATTTATGAAAATTTGTTGGCGATGGGCCACAGTGTTTTTATTAACCATCGCGATATAAATTTAAGGTGATAAATTGTCGTTTACGAATAAAATCAAAGATGAGTTATGCAGTCATATGGAAAATAATTTTAAGTTTGATATGGGCGAAATGTTTGCGTTGGCAAAAATAAATCGTGATTATATCAATAAACGTTTTGAACTTTTATCAAAAAAAAATTTGAACTATACGCTTGAAAATTTATCGTTTGCCACAATAAAAAAAAATAATAATATGAAACGTGGATTTTTAGCCGGAACTTTTATTTGCTGTGGGATTTTTTCTGACCCACAAAAAAATTATAGTTTGGAATTTATAAATTCAAATTTAACGGATGCAAAAAATTTAGCGGATATTTTATTTTCATTTGCAATTGATTGCAAAATAACGGAACGTAAAAATCATTTTGTAAATTATATTCGTGAAGCTGAATTGCTATCGAAATTTTTAAAGCTTATTGGTGCAAATATTTCATTTATGGAATTTGAAAACGTACGGATTTTTAAAGACCTTCGTAATAATATCAATCGCAATGTAAATTTTGAGACGGCTAACTTAAACAAAACAATTATTGCGGCCGTTGACAGCATAATTGATATTAATTACATAATTTCTACCGTTGGTCTAGATTATTTAGCGGGAGACTTAAAAAAAATTGCTGAATACCGTTTGAAAAATAAGCAGGCGAGTTTAAAAGAACTTGGTGAAAAATTTGTACCGCCATTAAGTAAGTCAAATGTCCATTATAAATTAAAATCCATCAGTAAAATTGCAAATGAATTACGAAATGAAAAAGGTGATAAGAAATGAATTGGAAACTCGCTAAAAATTTTTGCTTGTTCCTTCTCATTGGCTTAAATATTTTTTTGTTCATTATGTTAAATGTTTCCGATAAAAAATATAAATTAAGTGATGAGCAAATCTCGGCAATTATAAATTTACTTGACAAAAATAATATCAAATGTGAAAGAGTAATTAAAAAGTTTACGCCTAAACGACAATTAAAATTTCTTGATACCAAAATTGATACTGAAAAAATAGAAAAAATTTTTGCCGCCGATAAAGAAAAAATTTTAATTTTTTCTGACTACGGTTTTAATTTGAAATTTCTTATTCCTTCTCAAAAATATATTGATGAAAATGACTGTAAAAAAATTTTAAAAAAGGTAAAAGATTATGCAACAACTTTTAAACGTGATTACACTGTTAAAGATAAAATTGTATACCGGCAAAAATTTTTAGGCTTTATCGTTTTCGATAATTTTATGAGTTTTACTTTTGAAAATGGTTCCCTAAAAGAAATTTCGTATTCATTTAGACAGCCTGAAAATTTTTTCGGTAGTGCGTTTGAAATTTATCCGCCCGATATGATACTATATGAGTTCATGAAAAATGATGATGCCTTGAAAAATGACGTGCGCTACATAAATAAATTTGATTTCGTCTATAAATTTGTTGACTCACAAAAAAATGTTGCCTCTCCATCCTATTCCATCTCTTATAACGATAACTATAAAATTTTTTTTGATGCGTTCTCTGGCAATTCATTTTCTCCTTGAAATAATCTCTTCATCTTGTTAAAATATTGCAGAGTGGAGGAAAATTTTATGCTGGATATTAAAAAATTAAGAAATGATTTCGATAAAACAGCTGAACTTCTATCACGTAGAAATAAAAATTATAATCTTAATGAGTTTAAACGTTTGGATGAAAAACGCCGCCAACTTATTTCTCAATCCGAAAAATTAAAAAATCATCAGAATGAAACTTCAAAAGATATTGCAAAGTTAAAAGCAACTGGCCAAAACGCTGATGATTTATTAAATGAAATGAAAATTGTCGCGGAAAATATAAAAAATCTTGAGCCACAGCTCCGTGAATTAGACAATGAATTAGAAAATTTTATGTTGAGTATTCCAAATACACCGCATGAAAGTGTGCCGGTTGGAAATTCTGATGCAGATAATTTGCAAATCCGTAGTTTCAAAACACCAACTGAATTTGATTTTGAACCAAAAGCGCATTGGGAACTTTGTCAAGATTTATTTAATCCAAATGCTGCCGCAAAAACGACAGGCACACGATTTATGTTTTATAAAGGTGCAGGAGCTAAGCTTGAGCGTGCAATTATTAATTTTATGTTGGATATTCATACGCAAAAACATGGTTACACTGAAATTTTTCCGCCGTTTATTGTGCATCGAAGAAGTATGATTGGTACAGGTCAATTGCCAAAATTTGAAGAAGATGCATTTAAACTTGACGGTACGGATTATTTTTTGATTCCAACAGCCGAAGTTCCGGTTACAAATATGCACCGTGATGAAATTTTGGACGGTGCAAAATTGCCGCTAAAATATTGTGCTTATACGGCGTGTTTTCGTGCAGAAGCCGGTTCAGCTGGACGTGATACGCGCGGTTTAATTCGTCAGCATCAATTTAACAAAGTTGAATTAGTAAAATTTGTACGTCCCGAAAATTCGTATGATGAACTTGAAAAATTGACGGCTGACGCTGAGGATATTTTAAAAATTTTGGATTTGCCGTATCGAGTTGTAAAACTTTGCACTGGAGATTTAGGTTTTTCTTCTGCTATGACTTATGATATCGAGGTTTGGTTGCCGAGTTATAATCGTTATGTTGAAATTTCGAGTTGCAGTAATTTTGAAGATTTTCAGGCGCGTCGTGCAAATATTAAATTTAAAGATGAAATTAAAGATAAAGCACGTTTTGTGCATACATTAAATGGAAGTGGTTTGGCGGTTGGTCGAACGACTGCCGCAATTATTGAAAATTATCAAATGGCAGATGGAAAGATAAAAATTCCTGACGCACTTGTATCGTATATGAACGGCCAAAAATTTATTTCGTAATACAGGAGGTTTAAAATGAGTGATTTGCAAATACTTGATGAAAAAAAGGCCGAGTTGAAATTTGATATACCGGCCGATATTTTTAAAAATGCAATTACTTTTGTATACAATAAAAATAAAAATCGTATAAGTATCCCCGGATTTCGTAAAGGTAAAGCACCGCTACAAATTATTGAAAATTATTATGGTAAAGAATTTTTTTACAATGATGCAATAAATCATGTTTTGCCTGAAGAATATGAAAAAGCAATCAATGAGCATAAAGTTGATATTATTGGATATCCAGAGTTTGGTGTGGAAAATATATCTGACGAAAATGTCGTTTCGATTAAAGCTGTTTTACTTTTACGTCCGAAAGCTCAAGTTAGTGAATATAAAAATTTGAAGTTCAAACCTTTCGACACAAATATAACGGATGAAGAAGTTGACAAAAGATTAAACAGTGAACGCGAAAAAAATTCGCGTATTGTAAATGTGGATCGTGCAATTGAAAATGGTGATACCGTTAATATAAATTTTGAAGGTTTTATTGATAATGTTGCATTCGATGGCGGCAAAGCTGAAAATTATGATTTGGTTATTGGCTCAAATTCTTTTATCGATACATTTGAGCAACAACTTATTGGAAAAAATGTTGACGATGAAATTGAAGTCAATGTAACTTTCCCTAATGATTATCATAAAAAAGATTTGTCTGGCAAACCCGCACTTTTTAAAGTAAAAATAAATAAAGTTTCTGTGAAGCAATTGCCGGAATTGAATGATGATTTCGCGCAAGATGTTTCCGAGTTTGATACGCTTGATGAATATAAAAATAATATACGGGAAAAATTGCAAGAGGAAAAAAATCAGCAAGCTAAATTTGACAAGGAAAATCAATTAATGGAAGCTTTAATAAAAAATACGACGGTTGAAGTCCCACAGGTTATGATCGATACCGCTGCTAAAAATATGTTGAGAAATTTAGAGCAAAATTTGTCCGCACAAAATTTGTCTTTCGATACATATTTGCAATATATGGGACAAAATCGTGATTCTATGCTCAAAATGTATGAGCCTAATGCCCTACGCCAAATTAAAATTCGTTTGGCTCTCGAAGCTATTGCAAATATGGAAAATTTTTCGGTTTCTCCCGAAGAAATTGATGCTGAAATTGATAAAATTGTTGAAGAGTCTAAATTGGAAAAAGAAAAAATTTTGTCTCTTATTACTGAAAATGAAAAAGAAAATATGAAAAAAGATATTTTAGTTCAAAAAGCTCTCGATTTCGTTATGCAAAATGCTGTTGAAAATCTTGATGATGAATCAGAAACTGATAAAAATAAAAATGAAAATGTAACTGATGAAACACAATCTAAATAAAAATATGGAGGGATTTTTATGAGCCTCGTTCCTTATGTAATTGAACAAACTAATCGTGGTGAACGCTCTTATGATATCTTTTCTCGTCTATTAAAAGACCGCATAATATTTTTGGGCGAAGAAGTAAATGATGTAACGGCAAGTCTTGTTGTCGCACAATTATTATTTTTAGAGGCTGAGGACCAAGATAAAGATATAAATTTATATATAAATAGTCCCGGTGGTTCAGTTTCAGCTGGCTTCGCAATTTATGACACTATGCAATTTATTAAATCTGATGTTTCTACAATTTGTGTTGGTTTGGCCGCAAGTATGGGTGCATTTTTATTGGCAGGTGGCGCAAAAGGTAAACGTTATGCTTTACCGAATGCGGAAATTATGATTCATCAGCCATTGGGTGGCGCACAAGGTCAAGCTACTGATATTCAAATACAAGCAAATCAGATATTAAAAATAAAAAAGAAATTGAATACGATACTTTCTGAGAATACTGGTCAGCCGTATGATTTAGTTTGTCAAGATACTGAACGTGATAATTATATGACAGCGGAAGAAGCAAAAGCTTACGGACTTATTGATGATGTTATAAAAAGAAATTAAAGGAGTTTTATAATGTTCAAAGATTCTCAGGAACAACCGTGCTGTTCATTTTGTGGCAAAACGCAGGCACAAGTTCGAAAAATTATTGTCGGCCCCAATGCGTATATATGTGATGAATGTGTTGAGATGTGCGTTGACATAATAAATGAAAGTTGTCCGCCGTCACAAATTTTTGAAAAAGAATCTGGTTTGCCAAAGCCTGTACAAATATCAAAAATTTTGGATGAATATGTGATTGGACAAGATGATGCAAAAAAAATTTTGGCTGTCGCTGTCTACAATCATTACAAAAAAATTTTGCTCCAAGATTTGAATAATGAAATCGAAATTGATAAGAGTAATATTTTAATGATTGGGCCGACTGGCGTTGGTAAAACTTTGCTTGCACAAACTTTAGCCAGACTTCTTGATGTTCCGTTTGCAATTGCTGATGCAACTACTTTGACTGAAGCAGGTTATGTTGGCGAAGATGTCGAAAACATTTTGCTTAAACTTATTCAAGCTGCAAATTATAATATTGAAAAAGCACAGCAAGGTGTAATTTATATTGATGAAATTGATAAAATTGCTCGAAAATCTGAAAATCCTTCGATTACGCGTGATGTAAGTGGTGAAGGGGTTCAGCAAAGTTTATTGAAAATATTAGAAGGAACTGTTGCATCTGTTCCGCCACAAGGTGGACGCAAGCATCCGCATCAAGAATTGATTCAAATTGATACCAAAAATATTTTGTTTATTTGCGGCGGTTCGTTCAGCGGAATTGAAAAAATAATTAATGAACGTTTGAATAAAAAATCTATCGGTTTTTCTAATGAATATTTTGAAAAAAATAGTGATGTGTCGGAAACTTTAAAAAATGTAACGGCCGAAGATTTGTATAAATTCGGTTTCATTCCTGAATTCGTTGGTCGTTTGCCAATAATGGCGACGTTGGATAATTTGGATAAAAATGCGTTGATAAAAATTTTAACTGAACCTAAAAATGCGTTGGTAAAACAATATAAATATTTGTTTGAGTTGGATAATGTGATTTTGGAATTTACTGATGCCGCACTTGAAAAAATTGCTGCTACGGCGCTTGAAAGTAAAACTGGAGCGCGTGGTCTTCGGAGTATTATTGAAAGTTTTATGACTTCAATTATGTATGATATTCCAAACAATTCGACGATAGAGCGTTGCATAATCACGGAAGAAACAGTTGATAAAACATCTGGCCCCGAATTTATTTATAATGCAAATCGAAAAACGATACCGATTATCAGGCATGCACATAAATTAAATAAATTTAAGGCGTCATAAAAATCTGGGGATAACTCAGATTTTTTTATAAATAAAAAAAGAGGAATTATTGTGTTGAAAAATAAAATAGAGTTGCTATCACCGGCCGGTGATTTCGAAAAATTAAAATTTGCATTGAATTATGGTGCAGATGCTGTATATCTTGGTGGACAAAATTTTAGTTTGCGTGCTAACTCCACAAATTTTAATGAAGATGAATTGAAAATTGCTATTGATTATGTTCATGAACGTGGTAAAAAAATTTATTTTACCGCGAATATTTTTGCGCACAATAACGATATTGATGAGTTAAAAAATTATTTGCCAAGCTTGAAAAACGTTGATGCAATAATTATATCTGATCCGGGAATTTTTCTTTTGGTTAAAGAAATTTTACCACATGTCGATATCCATGTAAGCACGCAAGCTAACATTACAAATTATAAAGCTGCGCAATTTTGGATTGAACTTGGCGCAAAGCGAATTATTTTGGCGCGCGAGTTATCATTTGACGAAATAAAAAAGATTCATCAAATGAATCCACAGGTTGAGTTGGAAGCTTTCGTGCATGGTGCAATGTGTATTTCGTATTCGGGCAGATGTTTGCTCAGCAATTTTTTGTCAGGGCGCGACGCAAATCATGGTGATTGTGCGCAGGCTTGTCGTTGGAAATATAGTTTGGTTGAGCAAAATCGTCCAAATGAATTTTGGTCGATTGAAGAAAATCAAAACGGAACTTTCATTTTGAATTCAAAAGATTTGTGTATGATAAATTATTTGGACAAAATTTTTGATTGTGGCGTTACAAGTTTAAAGATTGAAGGTCGCATGAAATCAATTTATTATGTTGCAGCAGTAACGAAAATTTATCGCGAAGCAATTGATGATTATTTTAATGACAAAAATATTTATCATGCCAAAAAAGAATATTATTTGGAAGAGTTAGAAAAAGTTAGTCATCGACATTATTCCAATGGTTTTTATTTTGGCCGGCAGCCGAATGAAATTTATCAAAGTAGTTCGTACATAAAAAGTTATGATTTTGTAGGAATTATAAAAGATTTTGACACAAAAACTTCTTTTGCTACAATTGAGCAACGTAATAAAATTCAAGTTGGCGATGAGTTGGAAGTTTTATCAAAAACAAAAAACTTTTCGTTTAAAGTTACACAAATGTATGATGAAAATAATGAAGAAATATTTTCAGCAGCGTACGCGCAACAAATTATAAAAATTAAATTGCCGTATGCTGTTGAAAAAATGGATTTGTTACGTAAAAAAAAATTGCCCGCTGAAAATTAAATTCATTTTAATAAAGATTAATCCGTGTGAACGGATTATTTTTTTAGAAAAATATTTGTAAAAATGAAATTTATATTTTATAATAAAAGTATAATTCAACTTCGAATAATAAAAAATTTCAAAGAGGGGGTTTATACTATGGAAAAAGAAAATGAAAATACAAGTGAAAAGTCCCCAAAAGGTTTCTTTGCTAATCTTTCTGATAAATTTTGGAAAAATATAAGAAGCAATCGTTTTTTTGAGAATATGTTTTGTGGAATTATTTATTCTATAATCGCGGTATTAATAGCTGGATTAACTTTTGGTCTTGGAACGGTTTCAATCGCATCTTCCATTTTTTTAGGTTTTTTTACAGGTAGAGCTATTGATGCATTTGTTAGTGCTGGCAAGGTTAAAATGAGTTTTTTGGATTCATCAAAAGATACATTTATTTTCGCATTTTTAATTGCTTCTATATTTACATTAGCAACTGTGTTAATAGGTACATTAACTTTTGGTTTTGGGCTTATTCCTTTAGGAATTTTTGCCGCTACTTCTTTAACTACTGCATTAGGAACAATTGCGTTTTTTAAATTAAATCAGTCACTTTTTTATTATTCAGATTACAAGAGAGAATTGCGGAGTAAGGCACAAGAAGAATTGATGAAACCAAGTCAAGTTTATAAACCTATTATTGATGAAGATGAAAAAGATGTTTCAACTTCAATAGATGATCTAGCAAAACCAAATAATTTAGAAGAACAGCAACAAGAAAATAACGAACCAAATTTTCATGAAT
>CANEHT010000011.1 GCA_947427385.1 uncultured Clostridia bacterium
ATAAGGAATATACTTTTTATTCAAGATATGCGGCAACTGAAGATGGAAATTTTGCACCGTCACTTCCAAGTGAACCAATAAAAATTAGAACATTGAAAAAAAGTAAACCGGAGGAAGAAATTGAAGATGATGAAAATTCAAATACAAATAACAAAACAGATGAAATCATAAAAACAAACCCAGACGAAGTTGGTATAAGTGATAAAATACAGCAAATTGAAACTGGAGATGGAATTGCAAACATTGAAACTAAACATTCAGGCGATAATATAGAAGTTAAAATTACAGACGAAAATGGAAATCCGATAACTATTCCAGATGGAATAACTTTAGTTGCACCGTGTGATCCATGTAAACCTGGAACAGTTGCTGTTATAATAAATGATGATGGAACAATTACCGTTATACGTAAATCTGTTGCAAATGATGGAAAAATTTATATACCATTGAATAGTTCAGCAAAACTTGAGATTATCGACAACAGTAAAACTTTTTATGATGTACCAGCAAGCCATTGGGCATACGATGCAGTAACTTTTGTTAGTGCGCATGAATTATTTAATGGCACTGCACCAAATATTTTTGAACTTGAAACGCCAATGAGTCGCGCAATGATGGTACAAGTTTTGCATAATCTTGAAGATAATCCAAAGCAAGCTTTTGAAAAAATTTTCAGCGATGTGAATATTGGAGATTGGTTTGTTGAAGCTGTTACGTGGGGAGCAACTCATCGCGGAACAATCATTGGTTATGATGACGGAAGATTTGGACCAAATGACAATATCACTCGCGAACAATTAGCTACTATCCTTTACAGATATTTTGGCGAAAACGAGATTGTTGACGCAGATTTAAATTTTGCAGATGCGAATAAAATCAGTGATTATGCTTTGAAAGCTATGAAGTGGGCTGTTAAATATGGAGTTGTTCAAGGAAAAGGAAATAATATTCTTGATCCGAAAGGTTTAGCTACTCGTGCTGAAGTTGCTCAGATGTTTCAAAATCTTATGTTGAATTTGTTTTATCGGTAAAAAAATTAAAACCATTCTTTTTTTATAAAAAAAGAATGGTTTTAGTATTTAATATATTTATCAATTAAATTCCAGATGTTATTAGTTTCAAGATTTTTGCGCCACGCACAAATTCCAGCCAAATCAAATTTTTTTGCCAGCTTTAATTTTTCCTCAATAGATTTTTCATCTTCAAGCCAAGTTTTATAGGTAACAGTTTCATGATTTTCCGATTTAGAAAATTCACCGTAATAGCATTTTTCAAAATCAAGCCATTCAAATTTTACATTTCGTTTATCAAAAAATTTAAATCCATTGTCCATCGAATAATTTTCAAGTGAAAGTGAACTATTAGTTTCACGCCAAATACGAACGTAAAATGGAATACCGAGCAAAATTTTTTCTTTCGGAACTTCTTTGAGCGTATCTTTTATTCCATTCAAAACAAATTCGTACGATGCAACCGGACCGCTTTTATTTGAACCATTTGTATGTTCGTCGTACGCCATCAGGCAAACATAATCAGCAGTTTGTCCAATCATTTGTCTGTCGTGATACTTTGACCAAGCTTGTGGCACAAGAATATTAACGGATAAAATTGCATTCTGTTTTCGTATGAGTGGCGCTAGTTCACGTAAGAATTGTAAAAAATATTTTGCGGTATCTTTTGAAATCGCTTCGATATCTATATTTATTCCTTCAAAATTATATTCCGCAACATAATCAAGTAATTGATTTATGACATGGCTACGTTTTATCGTGTCAGAAAAAATTGCATCCGTTAATTTATAGTCAAGATTGTCAGTTAATGATGGCCAAATTTGACAATTATTTTGCCGTGCTTTCTCAATATAATTTTTGTCAACAATATCAATTATATCGCCGTTCAATTTTTCCGTATCAAATGTAAACCATGTTGGCGAGATAACATTTAATGTATCAGGAAATTTTTTTTGTAGCGCATAATAATTTGCCGTTGTATTTGTTGTTAATTCCCATGCCATTTTTATTTTTCCATCAAATTTTTTTTGTGGCGGCAAATTAATTTTTTCTGCTGTAATTTGTTGCGTGTCAATTATTTTTTTTGTTGGGACATAGCCGATTAATCCGTTGCTGCGGACTCGAGTAAAGCCATCCTTCTCTTCGTACACATAAAATTTTTCACGTTTTGAAACTTTTCCCGCAATATAACCTTTTTTATTTGGAATATATCGCAAGTTTGTTTTATGTTTTACTTTTGCTTGTGAGTATGTTTTATTTTTGAAGTCAACAGTCACAATTTTATTTTTCTCATTATAATTTATATCAAGGTTATAATTTTCTGACAAAAAATCTTGTGGGATATAAACTCTCCCATTCTCTTTATAAATTTCCGTATCCATTATCACTGGTTCGTTATTCGTATAATAAGTCAAATTATCTGGGCGAATTTTTATAACTTCATCCCAATTCGTTATTGTTAATTGATTTTGCGCGCTATCCCAAAAAATATATTTATCAATATAATTCTGGACGAGTTCAACTGGAAAATATATTTGATTATTTTTTATCGCTACCGGATTTTCTAAATCATATTTATCTTCAATTGCTACGTAAATATTTTTCCGTGATAAATTAAAATGCTCATAAAAATTTTGGCGGCGAAAGCTCGGTAACTTTTTCTTCATCACTATCGCGCCAATTATTATTAATAAAAAAAATAATAACCATCTCAATTTTATCTTCATCTTTATAACCTCTTTGACTTTTTTTCTCCTATTCTAACATATTTATTATTTTTATCTCGAATTATTCTAAATCTTGTCGGGCATAATTATATTGAGGTGATTTTTCTATGAATATTAATTGTACAAGTAATTGCATCTATCAGTTAGATGGTAAATGTACTTTTAATGAATTAACTATGCCAATTGATTCCTTTTCCTATGAAAATGATTGTCCCTACTTTACTGAACGTATTATTTAAAAATAAATTTTTCTACCAGTAAGAATAAATTTCCCTGTACTTTAATATGATAAATTTTAGAGGTGGTTATTATGAATAATAATACTGACGATATCCCTGAAGGTTTTACTCGTTACTCTGAACCTGTTGAAAAAAATTCATGCCATTCTTCTAACAATAATAATTTTGATAAATTCTTTTTCCTCTTATTACTTTTTTTTATTTGTGAGTGTAAATAAAAGGTTACTGACCTTTTATTTTTTTTTGTTTGCTTTTCATTTCTAATTATTGTACAATCACTTGCAAATATATGTAAAAAAAATCTGAGGTAACTATGGAAAATAAAATAATTCAAGTTGAAATTAAAGATGAAATTAAAAAATCTTATATCGATTACGCTATGAGTGTTATTGCCGCTCGTGCATTACCTGATGTACGTGATGGCCTTAAACCTGTCCATCGTCGTATCCTTTACGCTATGAATGAATTAAATCTCGAACCTAATAAAGCTTATAAAAAATCCGCTCGTATCGTTGGCGATACAATGGGTAAGTATCATCCTCATGGTGATTCATCTATCTATGAAGCTATGGTTCGAATGGCTCAGGATTTCTCTATGCGTTATATGTTAGTTGATGGCCATGGAAATTTTGGTTCAATTGATGGTGATGGAGCCGCCGCGCCACGTTATACGGAAGCTCGTTTAAGTTACATATCAACTGCAATGCTAACTGATATCGATAAAGATACTGTTGATTTTATTCCAAATTATGATGGTGAGTTTTCAGAACCATCAGTTTTACCGTCAAAATTCCCAAATTTACTTGCAAATGGTTCATCAGGAATTGCAGTTGGAATGGCAACAAATATTCCGCCACATAATATTTCTGAATTAATTGATGCAATCTTTAAGATGATAGATTGTCGAATGCAAAACGTAGAGGTTGAGTTAGACGATTTATTGACAATTATAAAAGGTCCGGACTTTCCAACCGGTGCATCAATTTTAGGAATAAATGGTATAAAGCAAGCGTATAAGACTGGCCGCGGGAAAATTATAATGCGTGCGAGCGCCGAGATTGAAACAGCAAAAAATGGCCGTGAATCAATTATTGTAACTGAATTGCCGTATCAAGTTAATAAGTCACGCATGATTGAAAAAATTGCCGAACTTATTAAAGATAAAAAGATTGATGGAATTTCAGATATACGTGATGAGACCGACCGTAATGGAATTCGTATAGTTATTGAAGTAAAGCGCGATGCAAATGCAAATATCGTTTTGAATCAACTCTATAAGTTCTCACAGCTCCAAGAAACTTTTGGAATAATAATGTTGGTACTTGTTGACAATGAGCCAAAAGTTTTAAATTTGAAAGAAATTTTGAATTATTATATCGAACATCAGAAAAATGTTTTGACACGCCGTACGAAATTTGATTTAAATAAAGCGCTTCGTCGTCAACATATTTTAGAAGGATATTTAATTGCGCTAGACCATATCGATGAAGTTTTGAATACGATTCGTAGTTCAAAAGATACGGCTGCTGCTAAAGACGCATTGATGGAAAAATTTAATTTGTCAATGGAACAGGCTACGGCAATAGTTGAAATGCGCTTCAGAAGCTTAACGGGAATGGAGCGCAAAAAGTTGGAAGATGAATACGCTCAAATTAATGAACTTGTTGCGGAATTGAAAAATATTTTGGAAGATGAAAATAAACTTTACAGCGTTTTGAAAGATGAACTTACCGCTATTAAAAATAAATATGGTGATGCGCGTCGTACAAAAATTTTACCGATGGAAAATGAAATTGTCATTGAGGATTTAATTGCCGATGAGCCAAGCGTTATTACGCTCACAAAATTTGATTATATAAAACGGTTGCCACTCGATACGTATAAGCGACAAAATCGTGGTGGACGCGGCGTTATCGGTATGCAAATGCGTGAGGAAGATTTGGTCAAAGATATTTTCGTGACTAATACACATAGTTTGATTTTGTATTTCACAAATCTTGGGCGCGTCTATAAAAATAAGGCGTACAAAATTCCGGAAGCCGGACGCATGGCAAAAGGTTTAGCAATTGTGAATTTATTGAAGCTAAATGAAAACGAAAAAATTTCCACCGTTGTACCTATCAACGAATCATCCGCTGATGATTATTTAATAATGGTAACAAAAAATGGTTTGGTAAAGAAAACTAGCATTGCTCAATTTAAAAATATAAATCGTAACGGTTTGCAGGCGATAAGTATTCGCGACAATGACGAATTAATTTGTGTTTTAAAATCTGCTGGCAATCAAAAAGTTTTTGTCGCAACGCAAAAAGGTTTTGGCATAACTTTTGACGAAAATGATATACGTCCGACCGGCCGAACAGCTATGGGTGTACGCGCGATAAAGTTGTCACAAAATGATAAAGTTGTTGGCGCAGGATTAATTGCAGAGAATTTGAAAACGTTGTTCGTATCCAAAAACGGTTTTGGTAAATGTGTTGAGTATGAAAATTTTGTGGTTCAAAAACGTGGCGGCAAAGGCCGAATTTATTACAAAATTCGTGAAAATAAAGGTGAAGTTATTGCGCTCGAATTTGTCAAAGATTCCGACGAAGTTATGCTTATAAATTCAGAAGGTGTGATAATTCGAATCCGCGTCAGCGATATATCAACGCAAAGCAGATACGCAACTGGTGTCAAGTTAATTAATCTCGACAAAGATGCTTGCGTTATTAGCACCGCAAAAATTTCCGAAGAACAAATAAATTTGGAGCAAACCAATTTGGAGGAATAAAATGTACAAGCGCGTGATAATAAAATTAAGTGGCGAGTCATTGGCTGGTGTGAATAATAAATTTGACGATGAAATTATTTCTGATTTGGCAAGGCAGTTCAAAAATATTTTACAAAAGCAAATTCAAATAGGAATTGTTGTTGGCGGCGGAAATTTTTGGCGTGGACGCACTGCTAATCCGCGTATGGACAAGGTTAAAGCCGATCAAATTGGAATGCTTGCAACGGTTATGAATGCGTTGTATCTTTCTGATGCGTTCAATCAACACGACATTAAAAATAAAATTATGACGCCGTTTGTTGTCGGGACGATGACAAAACAATTTTCCAAAGAATCAGCGTTGAAAAATATGAACAGTGGAAACGTTTTGATTTTTGGCGGCGGCATCGGCCATCCATTTTTTTCGACTGATACCATAACGGCGTTGCGAGCGGCTGAGCTCGAAGCCGATTGCATACTTTATGCGAAAAATGTTGATGGAATATATGACAGCGATCCAAAATTAAATCCATCCGCTAAAAAATATAAAAAAATTTCTTACCAAAAAATAATTCAAGATAATTTGTCAGCAATCGATATTTCTGCAATGAATCTATCGCGCGAGATTCCATCCATTGTTTTTGCATTGCAACATAAAAATAGTATTGAAACTGCTGTTTTGGATAATGAAAAAATTTTTGAGTTTGGAACGCTTGTGTCAAATAATATTGAGGAGGAGTTTTATGCCTGATATCTCTGTTTATGAGACAAATATGCAAAAATCTATACAAAATTTTAAGGAAGAATTGAATTCGATTCGTGCCGGGCGTGCCAATCCACATATGCTTGACAAAATTACTGTTGA
Source organism: uncultured Clostridia bacterium (assembly GCA_947427385.1). Classification (GTDB taxonomy): domain Bacteria; phylum Bacillota; class Clostridia; order Lachnospirales; family CAMVHY01; genus CANEHT01. The sequence goes on from CANEHT010000011.1 coordinate 6,594, forward strand.
GTATTACGGCGCCGATTCACCGCTTAATCAAGTTGCAAATATAACTATTCCAGAAGCGCGTATGATTGTTATTCAGCCGTGGGATTTAAATATGTTGAAGCCAATTGAAAAATCGATACAGGCTTCAGATTTGGGAATAAATCCAACTAATGACGGAAAAGTTTTACGTCTCACATTGCCGCCGCTTACTGAAGAACGTAGAAAATCTTTGACAAAAGATGTAAAAAAGAAAAGCGAAGACTGTAAAATTGCTGTAAGAAATATTCGACGTGATGCTATCGATAATTTTAAAAAGTTGCATAAGCAAAATGAAATTACTGAAGATGATTTGGCAGGCTGTGAAAATAAAATTCAAAAGCTTACTGATAAATATATTGCGCAAATCGATCAATTAACTGATGATAAAAATAAAGAAATTATGACGGTTTAACTACTAAAAAATCCACGTGTGTGGATTTTTTTTATACCTTTTTTATATACAAAAATTTTTTTGATTTATAATTTAATTTTTCGCTGAAATAATTTATAATAAAATTATTAGAGTAAATGGAAATTATAGAGGTGATTTTTATGAGTGAAACTGCGGTAAAAGATAAAAAAGTAAACATAACGATTCCTTGTATTGTTAAACCTACAGAACCAAATCAAATTCCATTATTGATTTTTTGGATAACACGCGTGTTTCAAATTGGTGAAAAATTTTATACTACTTTGGACAGTTTGCTAATTTTAGATCAATGTAAAGACTATGTATTAAAAAATTTAGACATTATATCTGCAATTTCAAAATTCCCGAAAGAAAATTTAAAAGCGTTTTGCCAAGAATTAGATAATAAATTTTGGGATAATCGCGAACAATTTTTAAATCTATTGAATTGTAAAATAGAAATGCCAAAAAATAAAGGAAGCTTTGGAGAGACTGAAGGTGATATTTCTTTATTTCCAAATGAAAAATTATTTCAGAATGAAAATGGAAACGTTGGTGTAGGTTTTCCAACAATTTATGAATTTGTTATGCGGGAAAAGGAAGGGAAATTAGAATTTTCTCAGGAAACAATAGATGCTTATAAAAATTTACCGGATGAAGTTAATTTTTATGAACATGAAATTTCTATTAAGAATTTACCTGCAGAAGAATTGCAAAGTTGGGAAGCTGATAAAATAATTGAAAATATAGATTATCTAAGCAATAAACAATTATTAGAATTAAATACAAAGCGAATTGAATATCTTTATTATTTGAAAAATAAGTCTGATAATTTTAATGACGATATTAAACAAAAAGTTTTTGCTCGTTTTGTTGAAAGTGATAGCAATTTTATTAAAAGTTTTACTGCAAAAGAATTTATTGATTGGAATAATTATATTAATATTGAATCATTTAGCGATTTAAATATCGATGTAATTATAGGTTTAGTTGAACATTTGGTAAATAATGAAAACTTATCAGTAAATTTTGTAAAGAAAATTTTTTATTCATTACATGGTTTATTACAAAGTGATTATAATGTTCATTTAGCACAAATAGGAACTATTAATGGAGACCCAAAATTGTGGAGAATTTTTAATGAAAATTTATTTGCAAAAATGGTGCAATACCAAAATTATATTGATTTCAAAAAAATATTCATTTTTAGTACGCCGTCTGATAGTCATGCTGTCTCTCAAGTTAAACAAAATGTTAATGGGATTGGTGATTCGGTTACAAAAAATTTTCTTGAATTTCTTTATAAAGGTAGAGAACAGAAAAATTTTGATAACTTGTTAAGGAATGAATATTTTTCAAAATTAATTTTTCAAGTTTTAAATATTCCTTTAAATGAAATTTTAAATTTTTATCTGCCATGGTCTGGAAAAAATCGTATCGCTGAATTCCCAAGTAAATATGTTCATGATTTAATAAAGGATATTGATTCACTTGCGCCGCAACAAAAATCTTTAGCATATGAAATTTTGATAACAAAAGTTAATGTAAATTATGAATTGATTAATAATTTGCCAATAGAAATAATTTACACAAATTTAAACCAAATAAAATCTAAAGCGTTAGCTAATTTACCAAAAGAACGCTTCGAAAAACTTATTGATTATTTTGTAAAGAATGGGACAATAGGATTTGGTGGTTTTAGAAAAATACTTGTTGGACTGTATGATAAATTTAATGATGTAGAACCAAGCAAAATTTTTGATCTTATGATGTGTTTGCCAATAAATGATGATTCGCAAAAGTCAGGTAATATAAATAAACTAAAACAATATTTTAATGATTTATTTTCTAAAGGAAAAGTTAATTCGACTTGGCGTTTAAAATTCTTCCAATATATATTTTCAAAAAAGTGGGAAATGAATGATTTGGTATTAGATACTTTACCGCAAATAGTAAATTATTTTTCTGTAGAACAAATTTATGATAATTTAGACAAAATTCAAAAACATGGATTAATTGATGAAAATTTTACTAAATGCAATGAATTGCAAAAATTTATATATGCCAAGGGGAAAATACAGAAAATTACAATTTGGCAAGAAATATTGAAAAATAATATAATGCTAATAATTAATTTACATGATTACGAAAAAACATTGGAGTTAATAAAAAATAGTGACACTGAATTTTTGAAAAGTATTGCACAAAATATTAAACCAGATAAATTATTTAAATTTAATGATTTCGTAAATATTGCATACAATGAAAATAAAAATATTTTGCAGGAAATGTTAAAGTCTAATCCAGACTTAGTGAATGATATAGATGATAATGAAATATTTATAAACTTAATGATGAAAGATGAGCAAATTGATAGAGAGTTGTTAGGAATTGTTTCATCAAAAATTAACAGAAATAAATTTTCACAATTAGTTAGATGGAGCAAAAATCAAACTAATTTACCTTCGCATGTAGAACTTATTTTTTCACAATTTGCAGAAAAAAATTTATCTAATGATGATAATTATTGGTATACTTTTGATTTAGATTCAAGAATTATTGTGTTAAATGCTTATTTTAATCATATTAATAATGAAATTCCTCAAGATATTGTTAAAAATTATTATTATCTGAAAAGTATTTGCCTGAAACAATAAATTTATTGCAAGGAAATAACACAGATAAAATTTGTTTTAGTGGTATCTTAAAAAAAGCTGTACTTTCAGAATTTGAAAAATTTCCGATACAATTAATGTTACAGTTATCAATGATGGATGAATATAAAGAAAAATTTATTTCTATTCTTTCAGATGATATTTTTGGTAATTTATTACAACCTGAAATATTACGTAATTGTAAACAGCAAATAGATAATATGTCGGAAAATTCAGACTTTAAGCAGGAATCAACAATTTTTATTAATAATATAAAAAATGAAAAATTGCTAGAATTGTGCAAAAATTTATACATAAATAAATATGAAAATATAATAGTTTTAATTACCCGAGATAATTTTTTGCCATTTGCTGAATATTTATATCAAAACGACAAATTGAAAGAATTAAATATTATGGCAAATTGTTTTAAGGAACATTTTGATTATTTGTCAGATGATATTTTAATGTATGCTCTTAAAGAAGAATTGTTTTCTATAGTACGAGCACTAAGCAACGAAAGATATAATTACATGATTTCTAAATTGAACCATAACAATCAGTTGAGTAAAAATGAAATAGAAGCTTTATCAAACGCTAGAAAAATTAAAGTTATGCAAGTAAATACAAATGATAATGAAAACGATGTTAAAAATGCGGATGATAGTACAGAAAAATCAGATATTAGCAAAAATGATTCAGATTTTGATGATAAATTAAAAACAAATGAAGTCGAAGAACAAAAATCTTTATATGGAAAATGTAATGTAGCCCTCATAAGTTCAGGTGCTTTGGCAGAATTATTGGCATTTATATTTTTAATGTTAGCTTTGTTTAGCCCTTTAACTTTTGCGATTGGAGCAAGTTTGGCTGGAGGATTATTTACTTTTGGTATAATATTATTTACTATTTTTGGAGTAAAATTTTCAAAAGAGAATAATAAATCAAATGAAGATACAACCAATTCAGTAGATGATGGGCGTAGACCTTTGAATAAACGTATACCTGAAAAGCAAGAAGAACAACCGGAACAAGAATTTAATAACAGTTTAGCCAAACAATAAATACTTTTTACACAAAAAAGTTTCCTAAATTAAGGAAGCTTTTTTATACGCGAAATTTTTTCAGTTTGAACTTATTTCCTGACAAGTGTTATAATCGTTTCGGGATTAATAATTTTTCTGAAAAAGAGGTATACATATGCTAAAAGATGGTAGCATTAAAATTTTCGCATGTAATGCGAACAAAAATTTGGCTGAAGCGATTGCTGCTGATCTCGGCTTGTCTTTAGGTTTATCAGAGGTTAAGCGATTTAGTGATGGCGAGATTAATATGCGTATAAATGAAACGGTACGCGACAATGATGTTTTTATTGTCCAATCAACTTCACCGCCCGTAAATGAAAATTTAATGGAACTTTTAATTATGATAGATGCAATGCGGCGGGCGTCCGCCGGTAGTATTAATGCAGTTATTCCGTATTTTGGTTATGCACGCCAAGACCGTAAGACACGTGCGCGTGATCCAATTAGTGCGAAACTTGTTGCGGATATTATTACATGTGCTGGCGCGGATAGAATTTTGACGATGGATTTACATTGTGCACAGATTCAAGGTTTTTTTGATATACCTGTTGATCATCTTGTTGGTGTGCCTTTGTTTGTGGAATATTTCAAAAATAAATTTAATGGTGAACATGAAAATATTACGATTGTTGCGCCGGATTTTGGTAGTGTTGCACGTGCAAGAAGTTTTGCAGAGAAATTAAATGCGCCAATGGCGATAATTGATAAGCGGCGGCCAGAGCCGAATGTATCGGAAATTTTGAACATAATTGGCGATGTCAATGATAGGTCGGTGATTTTGGTTGACGATATAATTGACACAGCGGGAACGATTACGAATGCGGCAAATGCGTTGAAAGAACGCGGCGCCAAAGAAATTTATACTTGTTGTACGCATGCGTTGTTGTCGGCAAACGCAATTGAAAAGATAAATAAATCTGACATAAATGAATTGGTTGCGTTGGATACGATTAATTTGCCGAAGGAAAAAATGTTTGACAAATTAAAATTGATTTCGGTTGCACATATTTTTTCTGCCGCGATTCAACATGTACATGAAGGCTTGTCCGTTTCGCAGCTTTTTAATTAATGGAGCGCAAAAATTATGAGGAAAATTACTTTTACAGAAAGCATTTTAATTTTGTCACTAATGTTAATAATTTTAGGCGTCAGTGTTATTGGTTTAGGAATTTCGCCGCAAATGCCAATATTATTTTTCATTGGTGTTTTGATTTTTTATGGCCGTTATGTTTGCCGATATGATTGGGACGACATAGATTCTGGAATTGTCGACGGTATCAAAGTTGCCGTCATTCCAATCGTTATTTTTATTTTAATCGGCGCGTTAATAGCCGTATGGGTGAAAGCTGGCGTTATTCCATCGCTGATGCTTTTGGGATTTAAGTTAATTAATGTCAAATTTTTTGTACCGTCCGTTTTCATCGTTTGCTCATTAGTTGGTTTATTTATCGGCAGTGGTATGACTACGATTTCCACAATTGGGATTGCAACGCTCGGCATTGGCTATACTTTAGGAATTAATCCGGCGCTTACTTGCGGCGCAATTATTTCGGGCGCAATGTTTGGCGATAAAATGTCGCCAATATCTGACACAACTAATCTTGCGCCAGGAGTTGCAGGCGCAGATTTATTCGCACATATTAAAAATATGATGTGGACAACGGTTCCAGCTTTTATCATTTCACTGATTTTGTTTTTTATTTTGGGTCAAACACATTCGACAGCAGATTTGCACGAGATACAAAATATGATTAACTTGTTAGAGGCACATTTTAATGTTAGCGTGTGGACGATAGTTCCAGTGTTATTGATGTTTGGTTGCGCATGGTTTAAATTACCGGCGATACCTACACTTTTTTTGAATATTGCAGTTTCGGTCGTGTTAATTTTTTTTGACGATGCGACATTTAATTTTTTGAAATTGGCAAATCTTTTGCAGTCAGGTTATTCGGCGCAAACGGGCAATCAGATTATTGATTCACTTTTAAGTCGTGGTGGTATTGATAGCATGATGGAAAGCGTATTTTTAATAGTAATGGCGTTGGCATTAGGCGGATTGTTAATGCGCCTAAAAATTATTGAGACGGCAATGAATCCATTAATTGTGAAATTAAAAACGTCTGCAACTTTAATTTTCGCAACGGTATTAGTCGGAATTCTCATGAATCTTTTTATTGGTGAAATGTATTTGGCAATTATTTTGACGGGCAACGCATTCAAACCGATTTATCGTAAATTAAATTTGGCGCCAGTGAATTTAAGTCGCTCGCTCGAAGACAGTGTAACTTTAACGAATTACATTATACCGTGGGGAATTGAAGGTGCATTTGCAGCAAATACTTTAGGTGTGCCGGTAATAAATTTTTTACCGTTTGCATTCTTTAGTTTTATTTGTCCGATTCTTTCAATTTTGAGTGGTGTAACAGGAATTGGACTGAAAAAAATAGATTAAAATTAATTTAACAAAACCTTACTTTTTCTTTGAAAAGAAAAAGTAACAAAAATAAACTTTAACAAAAAAATCTTTGTGTAGGTTTACACAAAGATTTTTTATACTTATTTTACAAAAAAATGGATTTTTAAAATTTCATTATTCCTATTGATTGTAGTAATACGAAAAATAACATTGCGGGCGCGATAAATTTTACCATTATGATATATAATTTTTGGCGACTAAATTTGTATCCGCCGAGGCAAACTTCATCGATAACAGTTTTTGGACCGACTACCCATCCGATTAATATGCAAGTCAAGAGTGCGACTAGTGGCATCAGACAATTGTTGCTGACGTAATCGAAAATATCTAAAATTTGACCGGTAACGCCGTTTGGTAATTTGAATTCAAAATATAATTGTTGATAGCCCAAGCACATAATAATTCCACCGATAAATCCGTATAAAGATACAATTGCACAACTATTTGTGCGTGAGAAATTAAATTTGTCAATGAGATTTGATACGATGGTTTCGATAACAGATACGGCTGAGGTAATTGCGGCGAAGATTACCATCAAAAAGAATATTGCGCCGAATAGTGTTCCGATTTTTCCCATTGAGTAAAAAATTTTTGGCAATGAGACAAACATTAAGCCAGGACCGGCTGACATTCCATCTGTACCCATGAAAACGTAGACGGCGGGGACAATCATAAGCCCGGCGAGGATAGCAACGATTGTATCAAAGATTTCAACTTGGTTGATTGATTTCATCAAGTTGACATCTTTTTTTACATATGAGCCATAAGTAACCATGATGCCGGTAGCGACACTGATTGAAAAGAAAAGTTGACCCATTGCGTCAATCATGATAATGACAAATTTTTTCAAAGTTAAGCCGGTGAAATCGGGAATGATGTACAGCTTTAAGCCATCAATGCCTGTTCGTACAACGCCGTTAATATCGGTGCGGCGAATAGTTATCGAGTAAATAGAAATTGCGGTGATGATGACTAAAAGTATTGGCATTAAAATTTTGCCGAGCCGTTCAATTCCTTTGTCAACGCCTAAAAAAACTATTGTGGTGGAGATGACAAGAAAAATAATCATAAAAATTTCCGGCTGAAAGTTGCTAGCTATGTATTCAGAAAAATATTTATCAGTGGCCGCAATTTGTGTTTGTCCGGTTAGATATATTTCAAAATATTTTAGAATCCAGCCGCCAATTGCGCAATAATATGGCAAAATCATGATTGGTACGAGCGTTGTAATAATTCCGATGCCGCCCCATTTTTTATGAAGCTGACCATAAGCTGTCAATGGACTTTTACCTGTTTTTCGGCCAATTGCAACTTCAGTAGTAAGGAGAGTGAAGCCAAAAGTTGCGGCCAATATGATGTAGCAAAAAATAAAAATTCCGCCGCCATCTTTTGCTGCTAAATAAGGGAAACGCCAAATATTTCCGAGACCGACGGCACTACCGGCGGCCGCCATTACGAATCCTAATCTATCAGAGAAACTACTTTTGTTTTTTTCGCTCATAATTTTTCTTTCCTTTTCAAATAAAATTTATTCGATATTATATCACAAATTTGGATTGAATTATATGAAAAAAGCGCTAATTAAGCGCCTTTTATTTTTTTGATAAATATCAAATTCAGATATAAAATAGAATGAATCCAAAAAAATTATTAATAATTTTGTTTTTTCAATTCAAAGTAAGATTTTGCATGCGAGCAAACAGGGCAAATATCAGGAGCTTTTGTTGCTTCAACAATATGTCCGCAATTTAAACATTGCCAATAAACTTTTCCATCTTTCTCAAAAACTCGATGTGTTTCAAGATTTTTTAACAATGTCAAATAACGTTGTTCATGTTCTTTTTCAATTTCACCTACAGCTTCGAACAAATATGCAATTTTGTTAAAGCCTTCCTCTTTTGCTTCAGCAGCAAAAGTTTTATACATATCTGTCCATTCATAATTTTCACCTGCAGCTGCATCAGCTAAGTTTTCAGCTGTACTTTTAATGTCGCCATCGTTTAACAATTTAAACCAAATTTTTGCATGTTCTTTTTCATTGTTAGCGGTTTCCAAAAAAATATTAGCGATTTGTTCAAAGCCATCTTTTTTTGCACGCGATGCATAATATGTGTATTTGTTGCGGGCTTGCGATTCACCAGCAAATGCGGCCATCAAATTTTTTTCAGTTTTACTACCTTTTAAATCCATAAATATCGCCTCCACAAAAAATTGTATTACAAAAAAAATCTATTTTCAAGTTGCGATAATCTTACATATGTCGTTACAATAGAAGTAATAAGTTGAAAATAAAAGTTGGGAGCGAAATAAAATGTGCGTGGAATGTTATATTGATGAAAATAGAATAACACCGTTGCTAAATCCGTTAAATTGCCTGCAGAATCATACACAATATATTTGTGGGACATGTGGACGATGTATTTGTATTGAACATGAATCTAAGCATGGATTACAGCGATGGAATTTTCCTTTCAAGTCATTGGAAGTTGCAAAATTATATTTACGTACAGCTGATTACGAAATGAAAAAAACATGCGGTATTTATGAGATAAAAAATAAAAACGGTAGATATTTATACAAAATTTTTGCAGATATAAAAGCTTTACAGTTATATCTGAAAAATAACGAGGGAAAAATTTGCAAAGATACGAAATTGGTTTTCATGGCCAAAGAATACAGAGAATTTGCAGGCACACAAATACGAAAATTGACTTCAGAGGAAATACAGAAATATATGTCAGAACGATAATTTAAAATGTTTTATAGCTATTTAATGTTTTCGACGCATTTAAAATTATCATTAAAAATTTTGCACCAATTATTAGTAAGAACGTATTTTACTTTTATTGACAAATGCTTCAAAAATTTTATTATGTACTGTATAAACTTTATTTAACGCTTCCGGATGCCACTGCACACCAATCACAAATTTTTTTTGAGTATGTTCAATTGCTTCGATTGTTCCATCATTAGCTGTTGCACTTATCACTAAATTTTTACCTAAAACATTTACTGATTGATGATGGAAAGAGTTTACATCAATTTCAGTTGTATTCGTGATTTTAAAAAGCATTGAAGATTTTTTTACCACTATACGATGAGATGGAAGATCGCGCGGAGTAGTTTGCATATGATTAGGAATATCCTGAAAAATATTTCCGCCGAGCGCAATATTTAAAATTTGGATACCGCGACAAATTCCCAGCACTGGCAAATTTTTTGCGATTGCTTTTTGACAAAGCAAAATTTCAAATTCGTCACGTTTTTCATTTATATTTCGGGCTGCAGGATGCAACTTTTGATTGAAAAATTTTGCATGAATGTCGGCGCCGCCACTTAATAAAATTCCATCGGCCACGGAAATTATTTTGTCAATAAGATTTGTATTATAAGTTGAAATTAGAATTGGAGTTTGTCCGAATGAAGCTATTGCATCACAATAATTTTTATTGATGCAAAAGTTATTTTGTTCGCTGTTTGCAGTTATGAAAATCAAAATATCACCCAAAATAATTTATTTTGAGTGGCGCAATTTTATTCACATTTAATTTTTTTTTCTAATTCTTCAATTGTTTTTTTCAATTCGATATCGTTTTCGAGTTCCTTAAAAATTTTTTCACAGCCATGAATAACGGTTGAGTGGTCGCGGCCACCAAATTTCTCACCGATTTTTGGCAGAGATGTATCAATTAATTTACGTGAAAGATACATTGCAATTTGACGCGGATAAGCTATATTTTGCGTACGTTTTTTCCCACGCATATCTTCGACTGTTATGTTAAAGTAATTTGCTACAATTTCCTGTATGAACTCAACAGTTATATCGGGGCGCGCTGCTTCACTGATTAAATCTCGCAGTGCATTTTCAGCTAGCTCCAACGTAATTTGTGTGTTAGTCAATTTAGAATATGCCGCAACTTTATTTAACGCACCTTCGAGTTCACGAATATTTGACGCGATATTTTTTGCAATAAATTTCGTAACTTCAGGAGAAATTTTTATATGGTCGAGTTCAGCTTTTTTTTCAACAATTGCACTACGAGTTTCAAAATCTGGCGGCGTTATATCAACTATCAAACCGCAACCAAATCGTGAGCGCAGACGATTTTCCAAAGTTTTAATTTCTTTTGGAGGTTGGTCACTCGAAATTACAATTTGTTTATTTGCATCGTACAAAGTATTGAACGTGTGGAAAAATTCCTCTTGTGTTCCTTCTTTATCTGATAAAAATTGAATATCGTCGATTAGCAAAACATCGATGTCGCGATATTTATTCCGAAATTCTTGATTTTTACGTTCACGGATAGAATTTATCAATTCATTTGTAAAAGTTTCAGTTGAGGCGTAAAGAACTTTTGAGTTTGGTGATTGATTCAAAATATAGTTACCGATTGAATGCATAAGATGTGTTTTGCCGAGACCAACTCCTCCGTACAAAAACAAAGGATTATAAGTTGTTTGACCAGGTGCTTCAGCAATTGCTAATGCTGCTGCATATGCTAATTCATTACTTTTACCGCGTACGAATGTTTCAAAAATATATTTGGGATTTAAATTATTTTTTGATGGAGATTTTATTTTTGGTTCATTAGATAATTCACTATCAATTACTATTTTAGCGGTAATAGTTGAATTTGAGACGGATTGCAGGCAATTTATAATTGTATTTAGGTAGCGTTGTTCGATAGTTGTTTTAAAGAAATTCTGGTCAGTTCTTAGGATTAGGCAATTATTTTCGATTTTAATTGGTACCAATTTTTTTATCCAAGTATTAAAAACGACTTCAGTAAAATTATTCTCTAATAATTTTAAAGTATCATTCCAAAGAGATTGAGGATTGTGCATAACTTTGTGCCTCCATTTTTTTTACGTAGGTACGCATAAAAAAATTTTTTTGTACATATATTTTGATATGATACAAACAATTGTGGATAAAAATTATAGACAATACAAACTAAAAACTTGTACGATTTTATGAAAAATATAGGTAAGTTATACACAAAATTATCAACAGGTTGTGAATAACTTATAGAAAATTTCATTTGTTTACAGTTAACTTAAATTCTATCAGAAATATTTTTAGTAATCAAGTTGATAAAAAATGACGCACTATGCGCCATTTTTTTTGTAACTTCTTAATCTTACGAGCCGTATTATATATCAAAAAAAACTCTGAGGTGTAATTAATGAAAAAAGTTATCGGGCTAGTCCTATTTTCAATGGGCCTCGGAATGTTTTTAGTCTTATTCGTACCGGTATGGGGTTATTTCCTCGCCGCTATTATGATAATTATCGGTTTCTGGATTCTTTATTGTTGAGGTGAGTATAAATGAAATTTAAAGTCATTAAATTACCGAAATTTTTTGGTGCGATTCTTAAAAAATTTTTAGGTATCAAAAATTAATTATACCGTTCAATTAAAAATTTCTCAGTTTCTACTACAAATATTGGAACAAGTGATAAAATAATTACGATAAGCCATTGCGTCGAAGTTAATTGACATACGTGAAAGATTTCACTCAATGGTTTTATCATAATTACTGATGCTTGTAGTACGAAACAAATTATGAATGCCATGATTATATATAAATTACCAAAGATATTTGACTCAAAAATAGATTTTTCCGTACGCATATTAAATACGTGGACGAGTTGCGAGATACTTAATGTAGCAAAAGCCATAGTTCGTGCGGCCGTTAAATTGTAGTAGACATTTCCGAGTGCGAACGCAATTAAACTTATCATTCCAATCATTGCGCCTTCAATTATTATTCGTTGCCATAATCCACCAGTGAATAAACTTTGAGTATTGCGCACAGGTTTTTCATACATAATATTTTCTTGTGGCGGCTCAAGTCCTAAAGCAATTGCAGGTAAAGAATCTGTAACGAGATTGACCCATAACAATTGAATTGCAAGTAGCGGCGACTTCCAACCAAAAAATATTGCCATAAAAATTGTAATGATTTCACCGATATTGCTAGAAAGTAAGAAATGCACAGCTTTTTTGATATTGGAATAAATTCCGCGTCCCTCACTTACGGCTTTAACGATTGTAGAAAAATTGTCGTCAGTTAAAATCATATCGGCAGCGCTTTTAGCAACATCAGTTCCAGTTTTCCCCATAGCGCAACCGATATCGGCAATTTTTAATGCAGGTGCATCATTTACGCCGTCGCCAGTCATTGCGACAATAGAATTATTTTTTTGGAAAGCTTTAACGATTTTAACTTTGTGTTCGGGGGAAACGCGTGCGAAAACGCTGTAATCGAAAATATTTTTTGCGAGTTCATCATCAGTTAATTTAGCGAGTTCGGCGCCACTGATAGATTTATTGGGGAATTGTAAGATACCAATTTTTTTAGCGATAGCTTCAGCCGTTAAGATATGGTCGCCGGTAATCATGACAGGTTTTATGCCGGCGGTTTTACATTTTTGAACGGCGTCAGTAACTTCATCGCGTGGCGGGTCAATCATTCCAAATAATCCGGCAAAAGTTAAATTGTTTTCAATATGTATTGATGGAAATTGATTTTCGATTTTGAACGCGACGCCTAAAACTCTTAACGCTTTTGACGCCATATTTTTGTTGTCAGCGACAATTGTTTTTTCGTGAGCATCTTTACAATGTGAAAGTAAAACGTCGGGCGCGCCTTTAGTTATTACGAGATATTTTCCATTAATTTTGTGGACGGTAGTCATAAGTTTACGTTTGGAGTCAAACGGTATTTCATTTATGCGTGGATATTTTTTATCCAAATCATTTTTATTTATACCGCTATCAAGTGCCGCATTGACTAATGCGGATTCAGTTGCATCGCCAATAGTTTCAGAATTTTTTAATATTGTATTATTGCACAGACAAGCGTATTCGAGAAGTTTAGATTTATCTGACAGATAATTTTTTATTTCAACAACGTGCATTTTATTTTGAGTAAGAGTACCAGTTTTATCGGAGCAAATTACATTTGCGCAACCTAAAGTTTCAACGGCCGGTAATTTTTTCACAATCGCATTTTGTTTTGCCATACGACGAACACCGATTGCCAAAACAATTGTAACGATAGCGGGTAAGCCTTCAGGAATAGCGGCAACGGCTAAGCTTACACTCGTCATAAACATTTCAAACGGTGGAATTTTTTTGAATAGGCCCATGATAAAAATGAGGGCGCAGATAGATAATGCACCGAGTCCTAAAATTTTACCGGTATGATCTAAACGTTTTTGGAGTGGCGTTTCACTATCATCATTTGTCATAATCATATCGGCAATTTTTCCAACTTGTGTATTCATTCCGATAGAAGTAACGATAGCTTTACCACGACCAGAAGTTGCAAAACTACCGCAATAAATCATATTAATACGGTCAGCTAAGAGGGTATCGGGATTTAGGATTAAGTCGGCATTTTTTTCGATAGGGATAGACTCACCGGTTAGCATAGCTTCATCAATTTTTAGATTAATAGATGAGATAAGGCGAGCGTCGGCAGGAATATAGTTACCGGTTTCAATAAGGATGATATCACCGGGGACGATTTCATCGGCAGGGATATTTTGAATTAATGAGTTACGGATAACATTAGAGGTAGGGCGAGTTATTTTTTTAAGTGCGTCGATAGATTTTTCAGCTTTATTTTCCTGAATGAAGCCAATAATTGCATTAATAGTTATAATGATGAAGATAATAATAGGGTCAATGAATTCACTTTGATTGATATAGCTTATTACGAATGAGATTATTGCGGCGATTAGTAAAATAATGACCATGAAGTCATTAAATTGCATGAGGAATTTTTTAAGCTTACTTATTTTTTTTTGTTCACTTATTATATTTTTTCCGTACCTATTTTGATTTTCAACTACCTGCGTATTATTTAAGCCGTTGATAGAATCCGTCCCGAATTTATTTATTACTTGCGTATAACTTTCATCATAATAATTCATTTGTTAAATCACTCCATAAAATTTTCTTTATGGATATTTATATTTCCTTTTGGACAACTTTATTACCTCTTTCAAAAATTTTTTCCCATAAAAAAAACATCCGCCAAATATCGGATGTTTTTGTTTCGAATGATTAAATTACATTTTCACCCCAACTTTCTTCGAAGCCAGTATGCATTATTTCATCGTCATCATTACTTCCATTAAATAATGGATTAGGTTCAGTGCTAGTTTGCGTCCAAATTGGATTGTCGATGTCTTGGTCGATGCTTTGGTAGGTGCCTCGGTTAAGTGTTGAATTTTGTTCGTAAGAATTTTCTGTTTTAGATTCTAATATGTAATGTTTATAATAACTACCTATAGTTATTAATACTACAGCTAAACAACCGAAACCAATAATAAATGGCAAAGCGATTATTGCATGAAGTCCACCAAAAAATAAAGCTAAAGCAAAACCGATTGCTGCAATAGCTGATGGAATACCAAAACCAAGTTCTGAATTTGCTGATTTTTCATGATTAATTGAGGTTTTAGTAAACGTAATTTTTGCGTCGCAATTACCATTTTCATCAATATTTAATTCTATTGAATTATTATTATTATTAAAAGTTGAGGTATTAAATTCATAAACAGATGTTTCAGGGAGATAGTAAAATCTTTTTTTTTTCTCATCATAATGAACAAATTCTATTTTCATTTTACAATTTTTTTCGTATTCGCAGATAGTTTGATTTTCATTATCAAGCTGATAAAATTTGCCGTTAAGCAAAAATGCATTTGCATTTTTAATTTTACAATTAATTTTAAATGATATTTTATCATTTTCTGTGGCGTTGTCATTTTTAGTCAATTCTTCAGCCATAATTACCGTCTCCTTTAAAATTAATTTTTTATTAACATTACATTTTTATTATACCTTTTTATTGTAGCATATAAAATTTTATCTTATACAAATTAATATATTTTTATTTCAATTAAAATTTTTTATTCTGGAATTAAAGATTTTTGAGAATCTGTACTTGATTTCGGAGATTCTTTATTTTTACTGTGATTTCTTCGAAACCAATACCAACAACTATTTTCTCGTTTATCAGCTTCTATTTCTTCTTGAGTTATTGGATGAAATTCATTAGTTTCAGTAAAATTAAACTGTTGTTCTTTTTTATTTTTGATTAATTTTGCAGCGACATAAGTGAATGTGGCAATTGCAAGAGTTGCAGCGATAGGAATAACAATTTTTGCGATGAATAAAGAAATTAAAGGTAAACCAAAAGTTAATGCACTAACTGTTGCTACACCTAATGCAAAAATAATTCCGGCAGTTATAGCTACGATTGTTTTCCAATTAAGTTTATCATTTTTTTGTATTATATCTTTTTTTGATACATCAAATTGTTTTTTCATAATAAAATCTCTCGAGACAAAATTACTAATTTTTTGCGTATTAATTTCTTTTGCTCCGATTCGAGGTTGAAAAAAATTAAACAAGGAAAATAAATTAGCTAAAATTGTTGCTCCACAAAAATTAAAAAATGAAGCAAGCATTGAAGAATGTCCGGTAACAAATGGTGTACAATGGTTTCCAAAACAAAAAATTGAAATTGTATCTTTGTTGTTAAATTTGCTTGGCTTTACAGTTGGGTCAGTTTCATCACGACATATTTGCAAAGAAGATGCATAATTTTCTATGGAATTACGATTACTCTCGTTTTCAATATTTATTCTTTCATCGGAATATTTGCCATCTTTAACAGAACATAATATTGGATTATGTAAAGCGTTAAATCCGTTTTCCTTAAACACCAAAATATTTGTTCCTGTCATTTCACAAAAAGCTTGCATTGTATATTGATCAATAAAAGTATATCCGCCGTTAACTAAATTAATTAATTGAGAATTTGTACCGCCTATTTTAAAATATTTACCTAATTTTTCAACAAGATAAATATATACATAAGCACGCATGTAAGAAATAATATCGCGATTTTTGGTTCTTGGCGTATTTTTAAAAATTTGAACGATAATATCATTAAGTTGTTCGTTGTCAAATTCTTTTAGTTTGGTTAAAACATAATTAACCGTGTTGTCTATTTTTTCATAAGACATAAATGTTAATATAGAATCAAACACGCAATTTCCACCGGGAAATCGTGGTGAACTACCATGATATTCTTCATACAAATTTTTTATAAAATTTTCTGATATTCCGCCAATTGGTAAACTGATGCCTATAGTATTACCATCAAAACAACTTGATGGAGTATCATTGGTTTGATTCATTTCATCAGAAGTTATTTGTTCAAAATCATTTTCCACTTCCACGTTTTCTCACCTCGCACATAAAAATTCATAATTTTATTATAAAATAATTATGTAAAAAATTCAAGAATGATTTTTGTAGAAATTTAAGCAAATCTATGAACTTGACAGCATAAATTAAATATTGTATATTAAGTGAGGGAAACGGGGAATGGCTCAGCTTGGTAGAGCGCTTGGTTCGGGACCAAGAGGTCGCAGGTTCAAATCCTGTTTCTCCGATTAGATATGAACGCTGCAAATAGTTTGCCGTTCATTTTTTTATATAAATTTTTGAAATAGAAGGAGTGCATATGGTCAAGAAAACTAGTCCGCAATATACAACTAATTTGCATAAAAATTTAGTAAAAGTACCGGCTATAATACGAGAGAAAGCGAGTGGTATAACGATTATCGGAAAAACTGTTTATTCAATTTTATTTTCAACTGATGTGGCAATTATAAAAAATTCAGATGCCGATGCAATTATTGCAGTTTATCCATTTACACCGCATCCTACAATTACGCAAGCAATCATATCAATAGCGGATATGCCAGTATTTTGTGGAGTTGGCGGAGGAATTACGGAAGGATTGCGTTCAAAAAATGTTGCATTGCACGCAGAGTTTCAAGGCGCACTAGCAGTTGTATTAAATGCGCCGACATCATTACAAACGATTTCGCAGGTAAAAAGTGTTGTAGATATCCCGGTAATTATTACGATTGTGTCAGAAAATGTAGACATTGAACAAAAATTAAAAGCAGGTGCAGATATTTTAAATGTAAGTGGCGGTGAGAATACGCCAAAAATTGTTGCGCAGATACGAAAAAAATTTAAAGATATTCCGATAATAGCGACGGGCGGAAAAACTGACGAAAGTATATTGAAAACGATTAAGGCTGGGGCAAATGCAATTTCATACACGCCGCCGACTACAGCAAAATTATTAAAAAAGTATATGGATGAGTATCGAGAAAATTATTAAAAAAAAATTCGCGTTTGCGAATTTTTTTTTATTATTCCAATAAAACTTTTGCTAACACATCAGCTAAAGGTTCGATAGCATTTAATGCTTCCTGTTTAGTATTTGTTTGAGCGCCAACTTCAACTAATAAAGATTTTGGCAACATATTTAAACTATAGCGGTAGGCATTGATATAAATTTTACGAGCGAGATTAGGATATAGCTCGTAACATTTTAGTTGCATTTTAAAACTTAAAGCTAAATTCGTATCTAAATATGGATTTGGTAAATTGTTTAGTGGAGTCAAAATATTATTACGGAATAATTTACAAAGTCCATCAACGAACATAATTTTAGCAGTAGGTTTACCATTTATATTTTCAATGAGATGGATATTTTCAGCGACGCCATCACGATGGATATCGATAGCGACTTCAATAGATGGATTAGCCTTAATAATTTTGATAACGTCAGTTTCCATACGTTCGTATGCGCCACGTTTATCAGGTTTTGAATTTACGATATCATATCTTTTAGTATGATGTAGCGTTTTAATTTTATATTTATCATTTAAGATTTGAGCTAATTTAGCGCCGAGCCCGACAACTCCATCATACATATTATTATTATCACTATCTTTATACATTTCAGTAGAATGAGTATGGAAAATTAAAACTTTAACATTATCGGTAGAATTATTAATTGAAGTATCAGCGGCTAAGAATTTTTTTATGTCAAAATCATTTAATGTCAAATCAGTTTTTTTATCAACGGAATAAAATTTATTTTTCAAGAAAGTTAAATCATAAAGTTGTTCACTATCGAAAATTGGTTTAGTAACTTTTTTATATTCAATATCGTTAATCAAATCAGATGGTTCAATTTCATTAAAAACTTCACAGTTATTATTAAAATCATTTTTATTTTTATTAGGTAAATTATAATTTTTAGTAGTGAATAGAAATTTGAAATCAGTTTTATAAAAAGGAAGTGCCTCACGTAAAAATAATTCGTACGGCATATAATTTTTAGTGATAAAAATAGTAATTAACATAAAGAAAGAAATAATTGTGCTATAGGCACTAAGCCGAAAAAATTCCACGAGTTTCTGCATTTTAAATCCCTGCTTTTGTGTTATACTTATTTATATTTTAGAATGCGATAGGATATGAAAATATGGGGGAATTTTTAAAAATGCGAAAAGATTATTTTACATTCATTTTAATTTTGGTAGCAGCATTTATGTTTTCGATAGCGGGTAAGGAACCTGACGACGCCGTACGTATCGAGGGATTTATTGCAGCTATTATTACTTTGATTTTAATTTTATTCCGAAATTTTTTAGCGAATGGATGTAAACTTGACAAATTTATTTTAATTACACTTTTAGCAGTATTGGTTGCATTAAGTAAAATTATTTTTTCACCAATTTTATTTTTGTACTTGGATTTATTTATAATTATTTTGACAGGAATGATTTTTGGATTACAATCAGCGTTTTTGATGGGATTGATAGCGGGAATTGTTACAAGTTTTTTCATCAAAGAAAATTTTTTGCCGCAAATCATTGCATATTCTGTTGTTGGAATATTTTCGGGAATGTCGGGAAAATTTTTGAGAATGAATAAATTTTTGCGAATATGTTTTGGAATTATAAGCGTCATACTTTTTAGTTACGTAAAAAATTTTAGTTACGCTTGGAATATTTTTGATTTAATTGGCGGCGCGATAAATTCTTTGTTGTTATTGTTTACCGGTGATTTTTTCATTAAAAAATTTGATGCAATTGAATTATGAAAATTATTTTTTACAAATAAAAAAATCCGAATTTTATCAGTGAAAGTTCGGATTTTTTATGAAAATTTTATTATTTTTCTGGTTCATATTTTGTTTGCAATTTGTTTCTTAATAAAATGTTTCAATTTTTTCTTTTCATTTTTTTATTTTTTAAATATTTTTGTACAGCTTTTTTGAATTTTTCCAAATTTTCTTGTGAAGCTTTAATTTCATCTAAATATTCTTCTGCAATTTTATTTTTCTTTGCATATTTTTTTAAAATTTTACCTTTTTTCTCCAAATATTTTTGTTTAGCTTCCATTGAATTTACAGTTTTGCCTAATAACTGGTCAAATGTAGTCGCAGATTTTCTTTTATTCATAAGATCATGGACATAACTAAAATCTATCTCTTTATTTTCAACTATTTCTTCTGTTTTTTCAGTTACATAAAATTCTTCAATTTTTTCATTTTTTTCGTTTTTACCTTCAAATGTTTTTGTAATTTCTAATTTTTTATTTTTGCCTTCAAATATTTTTGTAATATTTCCTTTTTCATCTTTTCTTTCAAGTATTTTTGTAAATTTTTTATCTTTTTCTTCAAATATTTTTACAACGTCAATTTCTTTATTTTTTTCTTCCCCCATTTTTTTCATCTCTTAAAAGTTATTTATAATGCTATCGTATAATAATTCTACGTTTTTTGCAAATAAAAAAATCCAAACTTTATATTTAAAAGCTCGGATTCTTTATGAAAAATTTTATGCTATTAAACAAGAGTCAGTTTTTTCTGGTTCAAATTCTAAAGGTGGAACGTTATCTGTTTCTTGTTGATTTTGCAGTTCATTTAACCTTTTTCTTGCAATTTCTAATAATTCATTATTCTTGTCAATTATAATTTTTTGGGATTCTGGAGGGATAATCATTGAAAACATCGAAAGAAATTCTGCATTTATCAGACCATTAAAACGATTAATATCATTTTTTAATTTTTGGTAATCATTAAAATTAGATATTTTTTGTGAAAATTCTTCTTTTATGCCTTTTAAAGAGTTTATATTACCGCGACCGACGTAAAAAGATATTTTAGAGATATAGCAATCAAAAATAGTTTCTGAGAAAATAGACTCCATTTGAATTTTTCCTAAAAAATAATTATAAATTTATTATATAATGATTTTTTAGGAGTTTCAATAATTTCAAATTACAATTTATTAAAAATTAATTTTTGTATAAAATTCTATCTATTGCTTGTAAAGTTTCATTTCGGTCGCCAAAAGCTGAGAGGCGAAAATATTTTTGGCCGTTTTTGCCAAAACCGATACCGGGAGTGCCAACGATTCCTAAATTTTTCAGCCAATAATCGAACCAATCCCAGCATGAAAAATTTTCAGGGATTTTGAACCAAATATATGGAGCATCAATACCGCCGTAAGTTTCGTATCCGGATTTTTTTAATCCATCATAAATTATTTTTGCGTTGTCCATGTAATATTTTATATTGGCGGCGCAATTTTTTTTACCTTCAGGAGAATAAACAGCTTGCGCGGCACGTTGAATTATATACGAAACGCCGTTAGTTTTTGTACATTGTCGGCGATTCCAAAATTTATTTAATGAAATATTTTTTGTTTGCTCAACTAATTCATTTGGAACGATTGTATAAGAGCAGCGAAGTCCGGTAAAACCAGCAGATTTTGAGAAGCTACGAAATTCTATTGCACATTTTTTTGCGTTTGGTATTTCATAAATAGAGTGCGGGATATTTTCTGACGAAATAAATTTTTCATAAGCGCCATCGTATAAAATTACGGAATTATTTTCGACGGCATAGTCAACCCATTTTTGCAAATCATTTTTATTTATTGTGGTACCAGTAGGATTATTAGGATTACAGATATAAATCAAGTCAACTTTTTCATCAGGGATTGGTGGAACAAAATTATTTTCGGCAACGCATGGCAAAAAAATTATTTGGCGTCCATTCATGATATTTGTGTCGAGATATTCAGGGTAGACAGGGTCAGTTATTGCGACAGTATTTTTTTCAGAGAATAAATCGAGAATATTGCCGATATCGGAAGCGATACCGTCAGAGATAAAAATTTCCGACAGTGAAATATTTTTATATTCATTTTCCAAGATAGTTTGTTTGAGAAAATCGTAGCCTGTTTCAGGGCCGTATCCATGAAAAGTTTTGATATTTGTCATTTCATCGGCCGCTTTTTTCATTTCGTCAGCAATAATTTGTGGAATAGGTTGGGAGACGTCACCGACGCCTAATTTTATAACATGTTTATCCGGATTATTTTTTTTGTATTCATTGACACGTTTTTCAATTTCAGTGAACAAATAATTATTTTGGAGTGCTAAAAAATTTTCATTAATAAACATTTAAAATTCCTCCAAGCAAAAAAGTTTTTCATCAATTTTTCCAGTAAAAACAGTAGTTGCGGGGCCGGTCATAAAAATATTTTTGTGCCAATTTATTGTCAAGAAACCGCCGGGCAATTCAACTTTTATATTTTCATTTTTATTTGCCAAATTATTTTCTATTGCGGCGACACAACATGCGCATGCGCCGGTTCCACAAGCTAAAGTCAAACCGCTACCACGTTCCCAAACTTTCATTTTAACATGATTTTTATTAATGATTTCTATGAATTCTACATTAATTTTTTGAGGGAAATGTTTGTCATTTTCTATGAGTGGGCCAATTTTTTCTACATCAATTTTATTTATATCATTAACGATTGTAACGGCGTGTGGATTACCGAGTGAGAGGCAAGTAAATTTCATTGAATTTATTTCAATGGAATTATTTTTTGCGAGCAGTGGAATTTTTTCGGGCGTAAATATTGGTTTTCCCATATCAACTGTAACGGTATCGACAGAATTATTTTTGAGATTGAGTTGTAATTTTTTTATACCGGCAAGAGTTTCAATTGTTAAATTTGTTTTATCGGAAAGTTTATTATCAAAAATAAATTTTCCGACACATCTTATTCCATTCCCACACATTTGTGCCTGACTGCCATCAGAATTTATTATTTGCATTTTAAAGTCAGCGATATTACTTGGTGAAATTAGAATCAAACCATCACTACCGATACCAAAGTGACGATTACTTAAATTTTTAGCAGCGGCAATAAGATTTTTTACAGAATATTTTTTAGTGCAATCGATATAGATGTAATCATTACCGAGGCCGTGCATCTTAGTAAATTCAATCAACTTATTCACCTTGTCATTAATAAAAAATTATCTGCATATATTTTAGCAGATGAGGTGCGTACGTATGAAAAAATATTTATTAGCGGTATTAATTTTATTATTTATACCGCAAAATATTTTAGCTAGTGAGATGGACGAGCATATAAATGATTTTGATTTTACGACGATTAGCAGTGTAATTAATGGAGGACTTGATAAAGATATTGAGCGTGTAGATTTTAAATTACTGACAAAAAAAATTATAAGTGGGCAATTTGATTTTATAAGTTTAATTGATACGGCAATAGATATTTTTTTACGAGACGTACGTGAAAATATTTATGACATACGAAATTTATTTATGTTAGTAATATTTGCAGGGATAATAAAAAACTTAGCGGATTCATTTAATGCGAAATCGACGGCAGAAATTGCATTTTATATTACTTATATGGTTATCATTACAAATTTATTTGCGAGTTTTAAAATTTCCGTAGGGATTGCACAAAATCTCCTACAAAATTTATTACAGACGATACAAGCAGCATTACCAATTATTATAAGTTTAATGACAATGAGTGGGAATTTCATATTCCATCCAATTATTTTTCTAATATCTGATATTTTAATTTTAATTATAAATTTTTTACTTCCCGCTATCGTTATGTTCGTAACGGTTCAAGTTATAAATAATATGACCGGTAGGAATTTAATAGCAAATCTTGGTGAGCTAATAAAAAGTTTAGTAAGTTGGTCACTTAAATTAATTTCATTTGCATTTATGTCAATTTTATCATTACAGCGAATAACGGCGCCACTTTTAGAAACTGCGGCAATAAAAAGTGCGAAGTTTGCCGTAAATACTGTACCAATTGTTGGGGAAGTTTTTAGTAGTGCAGTTGACTCAGTAATTTCATGGGCGTACGTAATTAAAAATGGGGCACTAGTTGCAATAATTATTGCGGTATTTTTTTTATGTATCGCACCGATTATAAAACTTGCAGTATTTATTTTTATGTACAAAATTTTTGGGGCGGTAATTCAACCAATAAGTGATGAACGTATTACGAAATGTATTGAAGCGATTACGGTTGCATGTAGTCTTTTACTTAGTTGTTGTTTTAGTGCGGTAATTATTTTTTTATTTGCCGTAATTATTTTTATATCGATGTAGGGAGATAGAGATGGAAGATTACTTACGGAATCTCGCAATGTATCTGATATTTGATGCATTTATTGGAATAATTTTACCGTCAGATAAATATAAAAAATATATAAGCCTTGTATCAGGTTTTATTTTGATATTAATAATGCTTACACCGATTAATAATCTTTTTTCTAATAGTTTTCATAAATTAAATATGATGGAGGTGCGCAATAATGCAATTAAAAAACAAATTGAAAGTATCGCACAAAACGTAGGCTTTGATATCTCTCATATTCAAATCTTTGAAGATACTAATAAAATTACACAGCTAAAGATAAAAGTAAGAGATGAAATAAGTGAGAAGCAGGTAGAAGATTTTAGAAAGACATTAGGATTACTATACGATATTGACATGCAAAAGATAGAATTTAATTGAGGAGCGATACGAATGAACCTGATACAAAATTTATTTGGTAATCGGGATAAGAATATGGTAATGAAATTAATTTCGGTATTTATTTTAGGGTTGGTAATTTTAATATTTTCAATACCGACAAAAAAAGAAGTAAAACCGATACAAAATATTGAGCATACAAATAATTATGAGCGAGATTTAGAGCTACGGCTTGAAAATTTATTATCACAAGTTTATGGAGTTGGGAATGTAAAAGTAATGATTACATTAGCATCAAGTAAGGAAATTATTTTAGCTGAAGATATAAATACAAATGAGTCAATAGTAAAAGAAATTGATAAGGTTGGGAGTACGAAAGAAAGTAGTGATAAAAAAAAAGAGTCCAAAAAAATAATATTGGACGGTAAAAATCCTTTAGCACTAAAAGAAATTGAACCAAAAATTGAAGGCATCATAATAATTGCACAAGGTGGTGACAACATATTTATAAAAAATGAACTGATAAAGTCAGCACAAACTATATTAAATGTTGACGCTCATAAAATTCATGTTATGAAAATGAAGTAATAATTTTGGAGGAAAAAGGTGATGTTTGTGATTAAAAGAAATCAAGTTATTATTACTGCTTTAGTTATTATGGTTGCAGTTGCCGGATATTTAAATTATGTCGATAACTCATCCGTTGGAAATGAAATTATGTTAAATGATGATGGAGAAGTTGCCGCATTAGTCCCAAATGATAGCTTACCCGCAAATTCTAATATGGATTCTGAAGTCGGTATCGCTTTAACTCCTGATGAAAATGATGAGAAAAAAACTAATGCTAGTGAACCTGGGACCGCTGTCTTCGTTAATAATTCAATTGATTCTTCATATTTCGTTCAGGTAAAACTTGAACGTGAGCAGGCTCGCTCAAAACAAAAAGAAATATTAGATGAAATGATTAATAATAAAAATTTGAATGATAGTAAACGTTCAGAATGTGCAGACCAAAAAATTGAAATCCAAAAACGTATTGAAAAAGAAACTGCCGCGGAATCAATGATTGAGTCAAAAGGTTTTAGTGAAGTTTATGTTCGTATCGATGATGAAACCGTTGATGTCGTAGTAAATAAGGAAGCACTATCACAGGCAGAAATTGCTCAAATTGAAGATATTGTAAAACGTAAAACAGGAATGAGTGCGAGTAAGATACGAATTAGTACGATGAAGAAGTAGTTAAAAAAGATTTGGCTCACTCTTCTCAATTATACGTTTAATATTTTGGCGATGCTGCCAAATATCTAAAACAGTTATGATTATAAAAATGCAAAGTGTTTCATAATTACTTTTCATAAAAATAAAAGGTAATGACGATACAAATATTAATGATGCAATAGAAACTTTATGCGAAATTAAAAGAGTAACGATACCAATTAGATAAGAAATTGCGGCGAGTTTATAGTTAAAAATTAGAACTAAGCCAATAGTTGACGCAATACCTTTACCACCTTTAAAGTTTAAAAAAAATGGGAAGTCATGTCCTAAAATTACGCCAAGTCCACTCCAAATTCCAGCTAAATTATTTTTAAATAAGTAAGAGCAAAAAATGAAAGCTAAAACAGATTTAGTGATATCGGTAAAAAAAACTATGGCAGCAATTTTTTTACCAAGTATACGATTTGCATTCGTAGTTCCGGCATTTTTACTGCCATAGTTACGTATATCAATTTTGTTAAGCTTACCTAAAAAGTAAGAAGTTTGGAAGCAGCCGAAAATATAACCAATTAATAGTGAATAAATTCTGAACATCGTAATCTCCTTAATTTTTATTTCGAACTATAAAATGAATTGGCGTACCTAAAAATCCAAATGCGTTTCGAATTTGATTCTCAAGATAGCGACGATATGAGAAATGTAAAAGTTGGCTGTCATTTACAAAAAGTATAAAAGTTGGCGGACAAACTGATACTTGTGTTATGTAATAAATTTTTAATTGACGGCCCTTATCAGCTTTCGGCGGATTCATTGTTATTGCTTCGAGCAATAATTCATTGAGTACGCCGGTTTTTATACGTAAATTTGTATTTTGCCAAGCTATTTGTATCAAATCAAAAAGTTTTACGAGTCGTTGACCAGTTAATGCCGATACAAAAATTTTTTGTGCGTACGGCATATAGCTTAATTTTTTATCAATAGCTTGTGAAAATTTTTGGGTTGTCTTATTATCTTTCTCAATTTTATCCCATTTATTTATTGCAATAATTGTCGGCTTGCCTTTTTCGTGGGCAATACCGGCAATTTTTGTATCTTGTTCCGTAATTCCATCTTCCGCATTTATAATTAAAATACAAACGTTCGCACGTTCAATTGCATTGACAGCTCGAACAACACTGTAATATTCTAGTGCTTCCTTAACTTTATTTTTCTTACGAATCCCCGCAGTATCAATAAAAATATATTTTTGTCCATCTTTTTTGTAATATGTATCAACAGCATCACGCGTTGTACCGGGAATATTACTGACAATTGAGCGTGATTGTCCAAGAATTTTGTTTATCAATGAAGATTTACCAACGTTAGGTTTGCCGACGACTGCAACTTTAATTGCGTCGTTATCTTCTGTTTCAATGGGAACATCAAAATTTTCAACTATGCGGTCTAATAAATCACCAATACCAAGATTTTGTTCAGCTGATACGCCGATTGGTTCATTAAATCCTAGAGAATAAAATTCGTACACAAGATTTTCATCACGTTTGAAATTATCAATTTTATTTACGACAGGTAAAACATTTTTTTTATAGCGGCGTAAAATTTGTGCGACATCTAAATCTAAAGCAGTTAATCCTTCACGTCCATCGACGACAAATAAAATTAAATCGGCAGTATCGATTGCAATTTGTGCTTGCTCAAAAACAAATTTAGGAATTAATTCAGATGAATTTGGTTCGAGCCCACCGGTATCAATTAAAATGAAATTATAGTTAAGCCAATTTACATCTGAATAAATTCGGTCACGAGTAACACCGGGAGTATTTTTAGTGATAGAAATTTTGTGGCCGGAAAGTTTATTGAATAAAGTTGATTTACCGACATTTGGTCGACCAATAATGGCAACAATATGTTTGGACATAATAAAATCCCTCGATAGAAATAATACGCATTGTATTATAAAAAAAAATGCGTGTCAAATTCCGTAGTAATATTTCTATATAGGGATTTTATTTTGACAAATTTTCTGTTTACTATTTTTAAAATTTGATATTATATTTTTTGTTTGTTATAATATTAATGTATCAAAAAAATTAAATATAATTTGAGGAGTGGTTAATTTGTCACAAGAAACAATAAATTATGAAACAAAAATTAATGATTTAAAAAAAGCGATGAAAGAAATACTTAATACGTCTATAAATCTTTTGCAGATTTGTGTAAATAGTAAAATGTTTATTCCTAAACTTAAACCAATTTTTACACGTTATAATATTTCAGAAATGCAGTTTATAGATTATATTATACATATTTTAATGTATATAAAAAGAATTTTAAAAGCACAAGGCAAAAATTTTAATTTAAGCTCTAGTACGATGATAGATTTAATAAGTGAAAATAATTTGTTACAACCTATCATTGAATTTTTTATTAGTAATGTTTTTAATATAAATGATCCTAATGAGATTTCAAACATCCAGCAACAAATAATTTCGGAATTGAATCAACAAAAATTTGAATCACAAGATATTTTTCCATTAAAGCAGGGGTTATTTTCACCTATAATGGTTGGATTTTTAGATGTGGACATAATGAATGAAGTTTTCGAGCAAAATTATCCACATAATACAAATTTTGATAGCGAAAAATATAAACTTGCTTTTATCTTTGGTGATAGGCAAGAAACAGGATCAGAAGCGAATTTATTTGAAAACACTGTTGAAATGTATGGTCGTAATCCATTAGAAAATTCAAATTCATCTTTACATCCAACTTCTTTAAATTTTTCAGATAACAAATCGAATATAAATGATTTGTTTGATTCAACGCCAGAGCCAAAAGAAGTAGGGTTGGAAATAAAAAATTCAAATCTTTTTACTATAAATGAACCTAATAGAAACCAAACTATTGAGCAACAGATTGAGCAATTAAAAAATGATGTTGCAATTCGTTCAGCTATGCAAGACATTAGTAAATTATTAACTTTAATTAAAATGTTAAACGATATGCGTGATAAACTTTCAGAAGTTTTCTCACCGCAAACAATTAAAAACGTAATTAATTTTTTAGAAGATATTTTAAAAAATAATAGTGAAGAAATAAATTCTGTATGCAATATAATTCATGAATTCGATGAGATTAATTCTATTAACGTTGTACATTTTTTACATAATTTTTCTAAACACGATCCTTTACTTATGAACGAAAATTTTGATTTTGAAAAACTGGTTAATTTTATTAATAACGAGTTGCTTAAAAAACCTATATGTTCTCGGAAAAATGTTTCGGAACGTAGGTTTTATTTTAGTAATTTAAAGGAAGCTATTAAATATAATCTTTCTTTTTTACAACATATGTATTTATTTGAAAAATTTTTGAATGGAATAGAAAAAATTTCGAACAAAACAATTGAAGAAATTTTAGAACCTTTAGAACCATATAAATTTGAATTTGTATATGTAACACAAATATTCAATTCAGATAATTTAAATAAACTTCGAAATGAATTAATAATTCCGGGTAAAGATTATCCAATGGAAAGAACCCAAGATGATTTAAATAGTGAAGGAATCGCAAAATTTGATAATGAATTATGGAATTTACAATATCAAGATAAAATTTTATCTCCTAAAGAATATATCTGCATTTCCCAATACTGTGAAAGTATGGTAAATAATAGTGAAATCGAAAAAATAAATCATGTTTGTTCTTTAATTTCTAATTCACTAAATGGTATTGATAGAACTTTAGTTGATTCTTTGCTTGACTTAGCTTCTCTTTTTCAGCTAAAAGAAATATTTTTTCATATACCTTCAGGATTAGTGAATGATTTCATAACTTTTTGGGCATCAAACTATGATATGAATATAAAATTTTTAAACGAAATTGAAGTGTCAAGTAAATTTCAACCAATATTGAATTTAGCAGAAGCATTAAGCAATTATCATGGCAAACTTTTGAACTATTTTTCAAATGAACAAATAATTAATTTAATTAATTTTATCGGTGATATTTGTGAAAAAAATAAAATCAATGAAATAAATTCTATAATCAATATGATTAAAGAATTTGATGATATTAATGATATTAGTAATATTATTCATTTTTTACATAATTTTTCAAGACGTTATCCTGAAGTTATGGGAACAGAACCAATTCCAAAATCAGAAATTGATAAGTCAGAAATAGAACATTAAAAATTAAGCGTATTAAATAAAAAGAAGCTTTGCATATGTTACGCAAAGCTTTTTTATTTGAAAATTTTTTTATTATATGTCAAGATTTTTAACAAATTTAGCATATTGATGAATGAATTCACGGCGTGGATCAACTTTATCGCCCATAAGTTGCGTAAAAATTAAATCGGCAGCAATTGCATCGTCAATTGTTACTTGTAATAAAATTCTACGTTGTGGATCCATTGTTGTATCCCAAAGTTGTTCGGCATCCATCTCACCCAAACCTTTATAGCGCTGAATCGGCTTC
Organism: uncultured Clostridia bacterium; assembly: GCA_947427385.1. Lineage (GTDB taxonomy): Bacteria > Bacillota > Clostridia > Lachnospirales > CAMVHY01 > CANEHT01. The sequence continues at coordinate 36,669 of CANEHT010000011.1, forward strand.
AAATCATTACGACCAATTTCATCCAAAAGTTTATCTAAATCTTCCTGATTGTAAACGTAATATTCCTTTTTGTTTTTTTCAACGCGATATAACGGAGGTTGTGCAATATAAACTTTACCGTTTTCAATTAATGGCCGCATAAATCTGAACATAAAAGTTAGTAACAAAGTTCGTATGTGTGCGCCGTCAACATCTGCATCAGTCATGATAATTATTTTGTGGTAGCGCAATTTGTCAATCGAAAAATCGTCATAAATACCGGTCCCGAACGCTGTAATCATTGCTTGAATTTCTTCACTTGACAGTGCACGGTCGAGCCGCGCCTTTTCAACGTTTAAAATTTTCCCACGCAATGGCAAAATAGCTTGAGTTTTTGGAGTGCGTGCATTTTTAGCTGAACCACCGGCTGAATCTCCTTCAACTAAATATATTTCACAAAGTTCTGGATCTTTTTCGGAGCAGTCAGCTAATTTTCCAGGTAATCGCCCGTTTTCTAAAACAGATTTACGATGTACAAGTTCACGTGCTTTTTTGGCAGCTTTACGAGCGTTCGCGGCAAGTAAAGCTTTTTCAACAATAATTTTAGCAATAGCAGGATTTTCTTCGAGGAAATAGCCAAGTTTTTCACACAAAAGATTGTCAACTATGTTTTTAACTTCGCTGTTGCCGAGTTTAGTTTTTGTTTGACCTTCAAATTGTGGTTCAGAAATCTTTACACTTATTACGGCTGTCAAACCTTCACGAACATCTTCACCTGCAAGATTTTTTTCATTTTCTTTCAAAAAATTAAATTTGTGTGCGTAATCATTAATAGTTTTTGTGAGGCCAAGCCGAAACCCAGATAGATGCGTACCGCCATCAATTGTATTAATATTGTTGACAAATGTATAAATATTTTCAGAAAATCCGTCATTATGTTGAAAAGCAATTTCAACTTGCACGTCATTTTTGATTCCTTCAGCATAAAAAATATTGTCGTATAAAGTTGATTTATTTTGATTGATATATTTTACAAATTCAGTTATTCCACCTTCGTAGTGGAACGTTATTTTTTTAGCAGGTTTTTCACGTAAATCGCAAAAATTTATTTTCAAATTTTTCGTCAAAAAAGCAACTTCCTGAAAATGTTGCCGAAGAGTTTCAAAGTCAAAAATTGTTGTCTCAAAAATTTGTGCATCAGGCTTGAAAGTTATTATTGTGCCTTGCAAATCTGTTTCACCGATTACTTGAAGTTTTGATATAACTTTTCCGCGCGAATATTTTTGTTCGTAAATTTTATTATCACGAAAAATTTGAACGTTCAACCATTCCGATAAAGCGTTTACGACAGAAGCGCCAACACCGTGCAAACCACCAGAAACTTTATAACCGCCGCCACCAAATTTTCCGCCGGCATGTAAAATTGTGAAGACAACTTCAACGGCAGGAATACCTTTTTGTGGATGGATGCCGACAGGGATTCCGCGTCCATTATCTTTGACAGTTACAGAGTTGTCAGGATTTATGGTAACGTCGATTTCAGAGCAAAATCCAGCGAGTGCTTCATCGACAGCGTTATCAACGATTTCATAAATCAAATGATGTAATCCGGCGTTTGAAGTGCTGCCGATATACATGCCGGGGCGTTTTCGAACGGCCTCTAGTCCTTCCAAAATTTGAATTTGCGATTCATCGTAATCTTTCATTTTTTACTCTCCATTGAAAAATTTACCGCATTGAACGCGAAAGAACTTAGCGGCAGTTAAATTTTTTTTAATTAAATTTTCGAGATTATTGCAAGTCAAAACAACTTGAAATTTTTTTACATAATCAATCAAAAAATGGCGACGTGATTCATCTAACTCAGACAAAATGTCATCCAAAAGTAAAACAGGAAATTTAGAAGTTGCCTCGTGAATCAAATTAATTTCTGCAAGCTTTAAAGTAAGTGCAACGGTTTTTTGTTGACCTTGCGAGCCATAAATTTTTGCTGACTTACCATTTATCTCAAATGTCAAATCATCTTTATGAATGCCGTTTGAAGTCGAACCATTAAATATATCATAATCGCGATGCTTTTTTATTTTGGTTGCAAAATCTTCCGATGTTACATTTGGTTTATAAATGACGCGTAAAGTTTCATTTGCATTTGTGATATGGGAATAAATTTTTGCGGCTTGTTCATTAATTTTTTGGATAAATTTTTCGCGCTCATTAATAATTTTCAAGCCGTGTTCAATTAATTGATTATCCCAAACGTCAAACATTTCTACGGTCGGATTATTTTTCAAAAACGCATTACGTTGATGCAATATTCGATAATATTGTTTGAGCTTGTAATAGTAAAATTTATTTATCTGACAAATTTCAGTATCCATAAACTTTCGACGCGCAGATGGATTTGACTTTATCAATTGCAAATCTTCGGGCGAAAATATTACAATTGGGAGCTTGCCAAGCAACTCACCGAGTTTAGTTATTTGTGTTCCATTGACAAAAATATTTTTCTTTGCATTCTCAAAATTAACGCAAATAGTTTCGCCATTAAAAAAAGCTAATTTGACACTTGCGATTGATGAACCAAACTTTATCATTTCCTGTTCGATATTTGTTCGTATCGAGCGCCCTGTTGCACACAAATATAAAGCTTCAATCAAATTTGTTTTACCTTGTGCATTTTGACCGTAAAAAATATTTACTGAGTCGGAAAACTCAATTAAAGCTTCATCAATATTTCTGAAATTTTTGAGAAATATTTTTTGCATCAAACGTTTAATCTCAGTGGCAAAATTAAATATTTGGCGTCAAAATTATCCGACGGTTTTATTATGCACGGATTTAATGAAGTTGTAAATTGAACGGTAACATTGTCGCTTTCAATTGCTTTGAGCGCATCGCTTAAATATTTTGGATTAAATGCAATTTCGAGCGGTTCACCGTCAATATCAGCCGACATTTCTTCATACGACGCATCTAAATCAGTATTTGATGTAATAATAATTTTATCTTCGTCGAGTTTGAACTTGATAGGATTTTTTTTGTTGTCGGCAGAAATTAATGATGCGCGCTCAACACTTTCCAAAAATGCCTCACGATTTACTGTCATGATTGTTTTATAGTCATCAGTGAAAATGTTTTCGTAGTTCAAAAATTTTCCGTCGATGAGCCGCGTCACAATTTTGCAATCATCTAATTCGAACAATGCTTGTTTGTCTGTAACATAAAACGAAATTTCTTCAGTCTCTGAGTTTGCAAGAATTCGTGTGATATCGGCTAAAGTTTTGCTTGGGACAACGATACTAATGTCAGGAGAATTTTGCGGCATTGCACAACTTTTAAAAGAAATTCGGAAGCCATCAAGTGCTACCATATTCATTCTATTATTTTTTATTTCGAGTAATTCACCCATTAAAACTGGTTTTGATTCATCGAGTGAGACTGAAAAAATAGTTTGTTTAACCATATTTTTGAAATCTTCGGCCGAAATTTTATATGCGTCAGATTTTTCAATTTGCGGTAATGTTGGGAAATCATCGCCGTTTTGACTTGAAATTTTAAATTCAGAACGTCCACCTTTTATTACTGTAATATTTTTGTTATTCGAGATTGAGATATTATCATCGGGAAGTTTACGGATTATTTCGGAAAACATTCTTGCATCTATTGCCAAATTTCCATCTTGTATTACAGTTGCATCGATAGCTGAAGTTTCGATTCCCATTTCGAGATTATTACATAACAATTTAATTTCATTATCGTGCGCACGGATTAAAATACATTCCAAAATTGGTAAAGTTGTTTTAGACGGAACAGCTTTTAGTACAATATTAATACCTTCGAGCAATTTTTCTTTCGAGCAAATTATATTCATAACTGATACCTCACATGATTTCTAAAATTTCATACTTAATAATTCCGGAAGGCGAGTTTACATTTACAATATCTTTGGCACAGTGGCCAATTAATGCGTGGCCAAGAGGTGATTCATTAGATATTTTACCATTTTGGGGATCAGATTCAGTAGAGCCAACAATTGTATAAATAAATTCTTCATTGAGTTCGATATCTAATAATTTAATTTTGCTACCGAGACTAATTTTATTTTTATTATTTTCATTTTCAGTAATAACTTCGACATTACGTAACATTTTTTCGATATTAACGATACGGGCCTCAACGGCAGCTTGTTCTTCTTTTGCGGCATCGTACTCAGCATTTTCAGATAAATCACCTTGACTACGAGCCTCTTTAATTTTTTCAGCAATTTCCTTACGGCGATTAATTTTAAGGTCTTGGAGTTCATCTTCAAGATTTTTCAAACCTTCGGCAGTTAGAAGAACTTTTTTCCCAGCCATTTATATCTACATCCTTATAAAATTAATTTAAATGTATGATAACAATTTGCGGGAAGAAAATCAATTTAAATTTTGTAGTAGGTATGAAATTTTTCTTGACAAAGTAAAGTGATGGATATAAAATAAAAATTTAGTAAGCGCCTTTAGCTCAGTTGGTAGAGCAACTGACTCTTAATCAGTGGGTCCAGGGTTCGAG
>CANEHT010000012.1 GCA_947427385.1 uncultured Clostridia bacterium
TTAAATATAAAGTATCACTCCTTTTAAATATAAAGTATCACTCCTTTTAAATATATTTATAAAAACTACATAATTATTTTATAATATATAAAAATAAAAATCAAGATAAAAAATGAAAGGTGAATAAAAATGAATAGATTTGAACGCGTTAAAAAATTTATGCAGCAAAAAAATATTAACCAAATAATTATAACTGATCCGTTTGATATTTTTTATCTTACGGGACAATTAATTGATCCAGGTGAAAGATTTTTTGGTATGTATTTAAATTGTGATGGTACAAAAAAAATTTTAGTGAATGAATTATTTAAGTTAAAAAATATTGATGATGTTGAAATTTTTTATTATGCCGATTTCGATGACCCAATAAAAATTTTAGCGGATATGTTAAAGAATAAATCAGTGTTAGTTGATAAAAATTTTCCTGCAAGATTTTTGTTGCCACTTATGAATTTTTGTGATGTTAAATATTTTGTTAGCGATGTCTTGGAATATGTACGTTTAATAAAAGATACGGACGAGATAAATTTAATGCGGCGTTCTTCATATTTAAGTGATCACGCAATGAATTTACTTGTTGCAAATATTTATGAAGGGCAAAGCGAATTAGAATTGGTAGAAATTTTAAAAGATATAAAGAAAAAATTAGAGTTTGACGCATTTTCATTTGAACCGATAATTGCATTTGGAGGGAATGCGGCAGAGCCTCATCATATTCCAAATGAAACAAAATTAAAACCGGGAGATTGTATCGTAATTGATATCGGTTTTGTAAAAGATAATTATTGTTCAGATATGACACGGACATTTTTTTATAGATATGCAACAGATTTTGATAAAAAAATTTACGATATAGTATTGCAAGCAAATTTGGCGGCAATAAATAAAATTAAGCCGGGCGCAAAATTTTGCGATATAGATTTGGCCGCAAGAAATTTTATAAAAGATAATGGATATGAAAAAAATTTTATCCATACAACTGGACATTCAATTGGATTGCAATGTCATGAATTTGGGACAGTTAGTTTTCGTAATCATGACACAATAAAACCGGGTATGATTTTTTCAATTGAACCCGGAATATATTTGAAAAATAAAATTGGCGTACGTATAGAAGATTTGATTTTGGTAACTGATAATGGCTGCGAACTTTTAAATAATTATCCGAAAAAATTACGAATAATATAAAAAACGGTGAAACTATCAAGGTTCACCGTTTTCTTTTTGTATTTCTGATTTTGTTTCTGAATTGCCAAGTTGCGGAATTGGTTTATCATTACTAAAGTTTTGGACATTTTTAAAACTATTTCTAAGAGAAGGTCGATTATTTGGATTTTCGATTGATATTTCAGGTTCAGAGTTTTCTACTGAACTTTTTTCTGGTTTATTATTTTTTATTTTAATTGCAGATGGAGGAATCGAAGCCATAGCAATAGCGAAGAAAGTTGCAAGCAAAGAAATTCCAAAAATTTGTCCTATAATAGGAATTACAAAAGTTAATATTGTAATTGCAATTGCGGCTAATCCAGATGTAATTCCTAAAGGTAAACCAATGTATGGCAAAATTTTTTTTAATTCCAATAAAAATTTACGTAAAGTAGTTGTTTGTATTGGATTTATATCTTTAATTTTAGGTTTTCTATCTTGTTTTGAGTTTGTGGCAGAAGATGAATCTTTATCTGAATTATTTTGCATTTGTTGTGAAATTTCATCTGAAGTTTCACTTAAATCGACGATTTGATTTTGATTAGATTCATTTAAATCGATTGAATTTATTGGTTCATTATCATTATCATTATTTTCTTGTTCTAAATTACTTATATTTTGTTGTTCAAGTTTTGCAGTTTCTTTTTTTTGTTTAACTATTTCTTTTGCTGCATTTAAATATTGTTCAACTATTTTTTTTGCTTCTGGCTGTTCCTTAAAAAATTTACGAAGAAAGAGACTACATTTTCCAAAATTTTCGTTTTCTTCTAATCGTTCTACTAAAAATTGTATAAATTCTTGTGGATGATTTTTATAATAGTTGTAAGTTTGTGAATTAAGAATTGTGCTTTTAGGTTTTTCTTCTTTTTGTAAAACTTTTTGTTCTGGATTTTCAATTTCATTATCATTTTTATTATCATTATCATTTTTTATATCTTGGTTTGTTTCGTTGTCACTACTTTTTTTATCATTATTAATTTCCTTATCATTTTTCATGGTTGGTTTTATTTTATTGTCATTATCAACATTTTGTTTTTCATTGCTTTTTTCTTCTTCCTCTTCTTCTTGAGTTTTTTCTTTAGCTTTTCTTTCAGCTTTTTCTCTAGCTTTACGCTCAGCTTCTTTAGCCTTACGCTCAGCTTCTTCTTTAGCCTTACGGTTAGCTTCTTCTTTAGCCTTACGGTTAGCTTCTTCTTTAGCCTTACGCTCAGCTTCTTCTTTAGCTTTACGGTTAGCTTCTTCTTTAGCTTTACGCTTAGCTTCTTCTTTAGCTTTACGGTCAGCTTTCTTTTGTTCTTCTTGTTTTTCTTTAGCAAGTTTTTCTTGTTCAGCTTTTTGTTTAGCTTTCTTATTATTTTCTATTTCAAATTTTCTTTTTGCCTCATCAAGTTTGTTTTTTATTTTATTAATATTTTTTTTCGAAAAATATCTATTTTTATTTTGTTCATTCACTGTTGAGGAATATGTTTCAATAATTTCAGCAATTTTAATTATATAATCTTGCTGAAAATTTATAAGATCAAGATAAATTAACAATAATATTTTTCCATTATAGTTATCGCAATTAGAATCAAATTCTTCACACAAATTTTTATTTTTAATTTCTTCTTTAGCATATTCGCTATATATTAATACATAATTTAAAATAGCAATAGGTAAACTTGAAAAATTATCATTATTTATTATGTTATCAAATTGAGTTTTTGTTAATTTTATTTCTGAACTATTATTTTCGTCATTGCTTTCTAGATTGTTAAAGGTGTTTAAAATAGCAATTCCATTTTCTACAATTTCTTTATTTAAGTTTTCCAAATCAAATACTTTCATTAATTCAGTGATACTTTTTTCGTTAAAATTATTTATAATTTCTTTATTGATTAATACGACTTCTCCATTATTTTTATAGTTAATCAAATTTATATCATTACGATACAGTATTTCAAATATTACTCGAGAAAAATTTGAAGCATTTATTTGTTTTATTAATAAATTATTATTTATGCAATAATTAAAAACTTTAAATAAAAGATTTGTGAATTCAAAATATGTTGATTCATTTTCAGGAATTTCTATTTTATTTATTAAATCATTTTCATTTTCAGACAATTCATCAAAAATATTATTTATATAATTCAGTATCAATGAAAACAAATTATCAAATATTGATAGTTGATTTTGATTTTCAAACATATAATTCAATATGTTAAATAAATATTGAGGCAAAATGAAATCAAAGAATTCAGATATATCTTTGTTAAAGTCTCTAGAAGATAATTCAGGTAATTTAGATAAAATTTCAAGTGAATAATTTTGTACAAATTCAATTCTTTTATTATCATCAAATATATTATTATCATTAAACAGTGTCGTAATTATTGCTTTTAAAGGAAATTTACTTAAATAAGCAAATTTTATATTATTATCGTTAAATTTATCAAAAAAATTATTTATACACGAATCTTTTTGAAGTTTTAATTTAGCAATTTCTTGTTTTGAATTTTCATCTATAAATTCTATTTTATCCTCAACTTCATAAAAGAATACGTCTAAATATGGCAAAATAAAATCGTAAGTTTCCATTCTGTTATCACTTTTGTAATATATGCCAACGCCAATAATTTTAATTATTTCTTGTGAAAAAGTTTTATTTCCTTCGTTTTTTACTAATTTTTCAATAGTGACTAAAATTTCTTCTTTGTTATAATTGTTTGTTTTAAATTTATTTTGTTTGATTTGTTCTATATCATCTAAAGATAATAAATTTATAGATTTTATATCATACAAGGCTAATTTTTTTTCAAAAGTATTAAATTTTTTATGTGTTTTTTTATACTTATTTGTATAGTAATCTGTTTTTTCAATATTATAATAATCACAAAGAAAATCAATAAGGTTTTCAGATAAATTTTCATTTTCTGATATATCTTGAAGTTGTTCATTGGAAAGTTTTATTTTATTATTTTCATTTAACTTTTCTTTTATTTCAGTAAAATTTTCCAAAGAAATTATTTTCAAATTAGTTTTATCAATAATTTTTTTTAGTATTTCATAAGCGTCATTAGAAAAATATTTAATAAGGTTTCCAGATAAATTTTCATTTTCTGATATATCTTGAAGTTGTTCATCGGAAAATTTTATTTTATTATTTTTATTTAATGTTAATTTTATTATTTTAAAATTTTGCGGAGAAATTGTTTTAAAGTTAATGATATTAAAAAGTTTTTGTAACATTTCGTTGTTATCATTATCACTGTCATTATCATTGCCTAAAAATTCTTTGCTGAGAAAATATTTATATTTATTAAGTTCTTGATTTAATAATTCAATATTATATGCGTTCATTGCATTAACAATTTCTTGAGCATAATGTTTTTTTAATAAAAGATTGTTATTTTCTTCTTCTTCTTCGTTTGTTTCATTATTTTCATCGAATAAATTTTGTTCAATACAATAATTGAAATTTCCAAGCAAAAATTTTTTTAACTCATTTTTTTCCATTTGATTTTCTTGTGTTTTGAATTCATGCTCATAATATGCAAAAGCATGAAACAAATATTTTATTATTGAAGATAAATGTTCTTTATTTTCAAATATATATTTTGATAAATCAAATAAGTTATATTCAAAAAAATCTTTGATAAATATTTCTGTAAATTCATTTTCAAAATCTTCTATTTTAAGTTTAGATAATTTATTTAAGAATAAATGTGCATTATCAATATAAATAGATTTACAAATATCATCATTAATGATATATTTTCTTAAACTATAATTATAATCATAAAAATATATTTTTACTAATTCATTTGTAGGAAGTTCACTAAAACAAATTGCTTTTTTATTAATATCAGAAATATTATTCCAGAAGTGAGAATAATTTAATCCAGCTAGAATTTTTATTTTTTTAACATCAAAAGTAGAATAAGGAATGTTCAAATCATTAATTTGATTTAATATGTCAATTATTTCGTCGCTAGAAAATTTAAGGTTTGAGTTACTTTGATTTTCTGAAGAAAAATAAATTGTAATATTAGTAATTTCATTTGCAGAAATATCATTTGTGCAATTATATTTCAAAGCTAATATTTTTTTATTTGAATAATCTGGATTATTGCTATCAAAGCTAGAACTAAAAATACTATTCAAGCAATTTTTTTTAATATGTTCTATATTACTATTCAAAATTTTTTCAAAAATTTCAAATGACAAATTTAACAAATTAGGATTATTTAATATAGCAGTAAAAATTTCTTTTGAAAAAGACGTATTTTCTGATGAATTTTCAAGTACTTGATTTAAAAATTCGATAGGAAAATTTTCATCGAATTGAAAATTTTTAATTATATATAAGATGTTATTGTAAAATTTTTCATCTAAAATTGACGGATACTTTTGAAAACAGGAATTAAATATTATAATTAAATTTTTTTGTGCAAAAGATTTGTTTTCAGTTGCATTAAATTGTGATGCAATGGATATTTTTTCATCTTTGATAAACTTTATACAAATTATTAATGCATTAATTATGAATTGATTTTGAATATTATCATTGCAATATTTTATGACACCGAAAAAATCATTTAATAAAAAATTTTTGATTAATGTTTCTATAGTATTTTTTTCGTCAAGTATTGAAGGTAATTTTATTACATTATTTATCAAAAATTGTATTTTAGCACTATTTGCATTATTATTTTCAAAATTATTAATCTCTGATAATAAATCTTCATTTGAATTATTTGTGTCATTTGAATTTTTTTCTTTAATTTCTTTAATTAAATTTAGAATATCATTTAAATTTCTTATAAATTCTTCGACACTTTCTTCATCATTAATTTGAGAAAGTTTAATATTGATTTCATCGATCATATTTATATTTTCAATGTTTTTCACTGAAACTTTCATTTGACTTAAATTATTGTCAATTTCATTTTCTTCTTCTTCTTCTTCTTCTTCATTTTTTTGTTTTCTTAAGATATCATTAATATTTAGGGAGTTATATAGTTTAATTATTTCTTTTATAGTTTTTAATGAATTTTTTACTTCAAATTCTGATATTTGCATTTTAGCTAATATTTTTAATTTCTTTTTTAAATTTACGCAACCATTTCTATATTCTGCTTTTAATTTTATATTGGCAATTTTAGTTAAAATATCATCTGCATTTTGTTTGATTTTTTCTATTTCAATTGACTTTATATTTGCTTTTAAATTGTCAATTGCATTTTGTATGAAATTTAAATTTTTCTTCAATTTTTTTATTAAATTTTCATTTTCTTCGAAGCTAGTCATTTTATGTTTTTTGAGATATTTCTTTATTTGGGATTCGTTAGATTTCCCGTATATTTTAAAAATTAATTGTAATAGATATGAATTTTCATAAGAGTTATAAAAACTTTGTTGTAAAATAAGATCATTTTTCGTGGATATTTTTTTTATCGAATTTAAAGGGAATAAATTCATAGAATGCATTTTATCTTTTAAGTTAAAATTAGTATTTTTAGCAAATAAATTTTGAGAGTTTACTTCAAATTCCAATGGATTTTCTATAAGAAAATTTTCAGTATTTTTATCTTTAAATTTTATATTTTGATTTTCGTCTTTTTCGAAAAATGTAGGAAGTTGATTTTGAAAATGCATCAATCTTTCTTTTTTATCATATAATTCAGTAGCCAAAAGTTGCAGATAATTAAGTTGATTTTCATTTTTTGAAATTAATTTTGAGAAAAACTGAGTAAACCGTTGAGCATCATTTATCTTGTAACTTGGAACATTTCTTAAAAAAAAAATTATTACACAATGTAGTAATTATTTTTTGATTATTACTATCATTACAAAATTTTTTTATTTCAGTTATATCTTCAACTGAAAATTTGTCTAAAGAAATCTCAAAGTAAAACATTATTATTTTTTTGATAGTATATTCATTATTATTTTTGAATTCAGGTTCAAAAATTAGTTCCAAAGAATTATTATTTAATTTTTTAATTTCCGATGAATTGTTTTCGCAGAAATAATAAAATTTCATACCTGAATTTTCTATATTAATTAAGTTTTTTTTGCAAGCTTTGTTCATATTATTTAATTCTTTATTTGAAAGTTTTATTTTATCTGCAAATTTTTCAAAATATTTAAAAGGCAAATATTTAATATTTGCCTTTGCTAATTTTGGTAATGAATTATTATAATTTTCTTGTATACTATTAAAAAAATCATCAATTACCCCTCTTAATTTTTCATAAATATTGCTGCTTTTATAATTAAAAACTAGCTTAAAAGACTCAAGAAATTTTTTTTCGTTTTTAAAAATAATATCATTTGTCTCTATAAAATTTATAAGTTCTCTTAATAATTTTTCAAAATTTCTTATGCGATAAAGATAACTTTTGATTGTGAATTTATAATCATTATATTTAATGTTTAATATTTGCTTTAATAAATATTGAGGATTTTTTGATAAAAAAGAAGAAATATCTTCCGAAATAAAATCTTCATTATTATGTTTTGATTCAATTATTTCCTTAAAAAGCAAATTTAAATTTTCTTCGTTAGTAATATAATTAAAGATATCATCGTTAAAACATACTTTAAATAATATTTTCATAGGAAGTTTAGAGCAAAATTTATTTTTTTTAGCTGAATCGGAAATTTTATTAATTATCTGTATTAATGTATTTATTATTTCATTATATTTTTTAGAAGTATATAGGTATTTAAAGTCATCTTTTTCAAATATATCAATTTGTTCATCAGAAAGATTATTTATATTATCTAAAATCATTTTAAAAAAAAGTATTTCTATTCCCTTTTTTTTAAAATGAGGTCCTATGTTCAAACAAAAATTCTTGAAATTTTTCCAATTATTAATGGAGCAACTAAATATTTTTTTTGAAAATTCTTTTAGATCATTTGAGCTTGAGTTATATAAACTAAATAAGTCATAAAAAGTTTCATTTGTTGAAATTTTATATATTGGCTCATAATGGTCATATTTATCAGTTTTAATAGCAAATTTTTTTAAATGATTATATAAGGATATATCATAATCATGTTTAGAAAAATAAAATTTATAATTATTTTTTTCACAATCAAATAAAGTTGAAAAAAATATTTCTTTTTGTTTATTATTCATTTCATTTATGTTATATATTACTATTTTTAATAAATGCTGAGGCGTTAATTCGTGAAAATATTTATATCTTAAAATATTCCATAATTGCAATTTTGAAAATTTTACATTTTCATTTAAGTTTTCAATTATTGTTTTTAAATTATTTAATGAAAGAAAAGTTATATTAATTAATGAAACTGTTTTTTCTAAACTTTTTTTATCATTTATAAAATATTTTTGAATATCTTTATATTCTAGTTGAAGATCAAGAGATTTAATTATTTCAAGTATAAAATAATTAAAATCAAATTTAAATAAATGTTTTTTAGAACAATAATCCATAATTCCAAATAAGTTGTTTTTTATTTCTAATTTTTTTCTTTCTTTTTTTTCATCACTATCATTTTCATCAATGATTTTTGCTGATTTGATTTTATTTAAAGTTTCACTTTCAATATTTTTATTTGATAATTCATCATTCAATGTATTAATTATAGTCACGAAAAAATTGATTAAAGTTTTGTATTTTAGAGTTGATTTATCTGTTTGATTTAATAAATCAAGGAAACGAGCAAAATGATTAACGAGATGGTTTGATAAAAAATGTTGCATTTTTTCATTCATAAAACCTATTTCTTGAATATTAAATAATTCAGAAATAAATTTATTATTTTCTGAATCTTTTTTAGGATCGCTCTCAATAACTAAATCAAATATAGCATCTAATGTTTTTTTGCTTTTGAATTCATTTGAATTTGTGTATATATACATTAATAATATAGCAAAATTCTTATTTGCTAAATTTTTTATGAAAATTTTAATTTTCTGTTCTTTTAAATCAAATTGTTCTAATTCTAATAATTTAGGAGTAATTAAATTAATGCTTTTTGGAAGTTGCTGTCTTTTAAAACCATTATCTAAATTTATTTTAACTAATTGTATAAAAGGCAATTCACATAATGCGCCCGCAAAGCTTTGAAATTTTGATTTATAATTTAAAAATATATCTCTTTGTTTTGTATTATCTGGAATATTTAATTTTTTAAACATACCGTCTAAATATTTTTGTTCAGAATTTTGTTCTTGAACTAACTGTTGATATATAGAACTTATTTGATTTAATAAATCAACTGCTGTATTTTTATTCCAATTATTATCTAACTCTACAAATTTATTTTTTAAAACATATAAATTAGATATTAAACCTTTGGTATATTCAGTTTTATATGTTGAAGCTTCATATAAATTTACAAAAGTATCTTTTAAATTAATTAATTTTCGTTTGCTTTCTTCTGAAATTGGTTCTTCTGAAAATTCTTTTGATTTAGGTAAATTTTCTTTTTCTTTTAATGCTTTTTTCAAATAAACATTTTTTCCTAAAATTATTTCCAAACGTTTCAATACAAAAGGGTATGTTATATTTTGATCGTTATTTAAAATACCAATATCTACAATTTGTTTTTGGCTAAAATACATAATATTTTCATCAAGTACTTTTATAAAATTTTCTTTTAAACTAGATGAATTAATTTCAAAAATAAATTCTTTTATTTTTTTTATGTCTATGAAATTTATACAGTTTTTATAATCAAAATCACTTGCCAAAATAAATAAAACAATTTCTACATAATTGCTATCCTCCATATTATTTGTTGTAAAAATACTTTTTAAATGGTCTGAATTTATTTCGTTTTTATTGATGATAAGTAATTTTTTCAAATTATATATGATTAATTGACTTAAATCTTTTATACTACTTAATTGACTATTTAAAAATATAATATTTTTATTTAAAAAATGTTCAATTATTTTATTTAAAATTTTTATTGATAAAAGTGAAAAATCTAATGCTTGAATTAATTCAGATAAAAATTTTTCATCTTTAAAAATACCATATTCATCTTTATAACTTTTAACATTTTCGCCTTCTGCAAAAAAATTATTAATAAAATACTCAAAAGAAATATGATTTTCAAATATATATTTCCAAGCGTTTTTATAAATTTCAATTTCAAAATTTTCTGATGAAATATTTTTTTCTTGTATAGTAAAATTATTAATTTTAAAAACTACATTATATAAAGGGTCTTTCAAATTTATAAGATAATTTGTTAAAGATGAAAATTCTGTAGATTTTTTTTGATTTTCAAAATTAGTATCAGGAAAAGTTTCGTCAAGATTTATTTTTGATAATTGTTTGTCAGAAATATTTTGATAATTGCTTATTATGAAATTGTAATATATAGAAAAATCTTTTTTAGTATACATTTCTTTTTTAAAATTAATAATATCAATTTGTGAAGTGAATTCAGGAGAAAATTGTATTTTTTTTGACATCAATTTTATTATTATTTTTGAATCTAATTCTTTTGCAATATTAGCATTTAATTGTAAAATTTGTTTTTGACTTATTAATAAATTTTCGTTTTCATCAAATAATCTTTCAGTTAAAACTTTCAAGCAAAGTTCTTCATCTATATTTGTTAAATTAATTTTTTTTAAATTTTTAACTGAAATCAAATTAAGTTTTACAAATAATAGATTATTTAGCATTTCTTTAGTGTGTTGTAAATTTTCACTATAATCGAGAGCTTCAAAATCAATTGCATTTATTTGTTCTGCATTAAAGTAAGGAACGAGATTACTAATTTTCATTGCGAATGCTTCGTTATTATTAACAGTTAATTGCAAAGTAGCTATTGCATTAGGTTTAATGCAAGTAGCAAACAAATAAATTACATTTGCTTTTAATTGATTATTGCATTTATTTAAAATTACAAGTTGTTGATCTTCGCTCATATTTTCAAAATCGTTTTCAGTTAATTTATCAAATAAAGACATAGGTATATGAATTAATTTATTAAAATCTTTTCTTATCCAATCAAAATATAAAGAAAACAAAATATTTAATAATTCTTCTATAACTGCTTTTTTCTCAGGATCATATGATACATATTCTGAAAAAGTTGCTAAGTCGTTAGCGCTAATAAGGTTATTAAAATCATTTTCGTCTTTAAACTTTTTATTATTTTTTAGGCACTCTAAAAGCTTTTTTTCATCGATATTTCCATTATTATATCGAATATCTTTTGCTTTTATAATATTAAGATCGAAGCATTTGTATAAATCTTGAATGGTTATATTTGTACTATAGTTAATTGGGATTTGATATTCATTTCCATCTTTATATTCTCCAAATTTTCTTGAATGTTCAGAAACGTTTAGCATTTTGCATTCATTTAATTTAGATGGTGTTAATTTTTCTCCGAGTCCGCATTGTAATATTTTTATTATTTCTATAATTTCTAGTATATTTAATCCGTTTTTTTTATAATATGGTATATGAGGATATATCCATTTTTCTAATACAATTGATAAAGGTGCACAAAGAATATCATTTTTTCCAATAAACATATCATTAAATGTTCTGCCATCATCATCAAAAACGAAAAAAAGTAATTGTGTTTCATGATCTGCACTTCTAAATTGAGAATAAAAATTATTTGATAAATTAATTAATGGTTGTTTATGTTCGCAATCTATAATTTCTACACCATCATAAATTGAATCAATACAAAAATCATATATTAAATCACTATAATTTGCTTTTGTTAAATTAGTGATTTTAAATAAACCGCCTTTTTTATTTTTAATATCTTCTTTAAGAAAAGCAAAGTTTTCTAATATTTTACGACGTCTAAATTGTGTTGAATTAGGTAAATTAAGTTCTCTTTCAATAATTGCAAACATAATTGTTTCTAGTAAGAAGCTACCTGTCCAAAAGTCTTTTTTATCTTTTTGTCTGGCAGTTCTAGCGGGTTCGCTTGTTGGCAAATTAAAATTATGAATATGCTGATTGAGCATTTCAGCAACAATTTTATTTATTTTTATGGCATCTTCTGGTGTATTGCTAATTAAAGTGTTGAAGTTAGATTTATTTTTGCATTCCAAAGAAACTGTGACTCTGCCACGTGTAAATGAAAGATTTATACCTTTACAAAATTGTGATATTGCATTTGTGTTTTCATCTGTTGATGCACCAACTGGATCACTATCTCCAGGTCCAACACCATTAAGTACTAGTATTCTGTTTTTTTTAATTTTAAGGATGTTTTTGAAGGGTGCGCTGTTAGGCATTATCCATTTTTGAAAATCTTGCATATGACAAATATCTATAACACATTCAAGTGCGGTAATAATTATTTTTATAGAAATTTGTTTACCTGTAGAAGTTTGTCCTATAATTTTTTGGGCTTGTTCATCAGTTATATTTAATTTGATGTAATATATAAAAATTTGAAGTTCAATTATAAAGCTTCTGTTTGGAGATTCGACTCCATATTGGTTACCCATATAAGCTGTTCTTGTTTGGCATGTATTTACTTTGGATACCCAAAAATTATTAAAAATATTTTCTAACTGAACAATTGGCATACAAAATAAAACGCCTAATATATTATTTATTAATTTTATTACAATATTTGTAAAAAATGCTTTGCTAGGGGTAGGACCGATTTTAAAATTCGTCATTTCATTCATACTATCACTTCCTAATTCAACGTTTACAAATCTCATGTTATTATTTTACCTAAAAAAGATATTAAATGCAATATTGAATATTATATTTAAATTTGTTTTTGTAATTTATTTATTACAGAGTTATAAACATAAAAACTTCCGATTATGAAATTAATCGAATCATTTTTATTTTGAGTGATATAATCGATGGCATCATCTAATTTTTTTATACATATGAGTTGATTTTCAGATTTATATTTTTGTGCGGCAGAAAATAATTTTTGAGCCGGCGTATAAATCTTTTCGTCATTACCATTAGTTAATATAAAAGTTGCGGATTTATCTGAGAGTAAAATTTTTAGCATTGCCTCATAATTTTTTCGGTGCAAAATCGAAATTATATATTGTCGCTTAAAATTTTTATAATACATATCGATAGTTGTGAATAAATTTTTAATCGCAGCAGCATTATGTGCGCCATCAAATATAATCAGTGGATTTTTATGCAAAATTTCCATACGGCCTTTGTGAATAATATTTGCAAGGGCATTTTTAATATTTGTTTCAGAAATTTGGAAGCCGAGTTGATTTAATATTTTCGTACACTCAAGGCAAAGACACGCATTTTTAATTTGATTTTTACCTTTAAGATTTAGCGCAATTTTTTTCATATTGTTGTAATCAAAGTATTGAAAATTTTCGTCGAAGCTATAATTTTTGATTTGATTTTCAGTTATCAAATGTAAAGTATTATTTTCAGTTGTACATTTATTTTTAATAACATTATTAATTTCCATTGACTGTGAAAAAAATACGGTATGTGAATTTTTTTTTATTATTCCAGATTTTTGTACCGCAATTTCTTTAAGCGTTTCACCTAAAATATCGGTGTGGTCGTATGATATAGAAGTTATTATTGAAACCAACGGCCGGCTAATAATATTTGTACAGTCATACAATCCGCCTAAACCTGTTTCTAGTATCGCAATGTCAACATTATTTCGATAGAAATATAACAAAGCAATAATTGTTTCGATTTCGAACAAGGTTACATTTTTGTGATAGGCAATAATTTTTGGTTGTAGTTCTTTGATTAAATTTGAAAAATCTAAATCAGAAATGTCAACGTTGTTAATACTTATGCGTTCGTTATATTTTATTAAATGTGGCGACATAAATTTTCCAACTTTATAGCCTTGATTAATTAAAATTTTACTAAGAATTTCGCAGCAACTTCCTTTTCCATTTGTACCGGCTATGTGCAAAGATTTCATTTGCTTTTCAAAATTTCCATACTCATTGCAAAAATATTTCATAGTATCAAGCGATGGATGTTTAGTTATGTTAGTGAAATCGGCAAAATATTTTTTTATGTCTATCATAAAATTTCACCTCAAATTAATTATAAAAAATGACGGATGATTTCCGCCATTTTTTTTATTTACCCAGATAACTCCATGGATTCGTATGCTTTCCATTTCTTCTAACTTCAAAGTGGCAATGTGACCCCGTTGAATATCCAGTGCTTCCTGCAAACGCAATTAAGTCGCCACGTTTTACAGTTTGCCCAACTTTTACATTAAGTCGTGAGTTATGCGCGTAAAGTGTACTTAATCCATTGCCGTGATCTATTATTACTGTGTAGCCATAACCGTTTATTGTTCCTGCATTTATAACAACGCCGCTTTCGGCTGCATAAATTTTTGTACCGGTCGGCGCCGGAATATCTAAGCCGGTATGAAATTCACCGCGGCCACTTATCGGACTTGTACGCCGTCCGTATCCGGAACTTATTGTTGTTCTTCCGGGAACAGGCCATTCTAATTTTCCGCCGCTATAATTAAATTTCGTTTTATTATTTGCTTGAGCTTGGCGAATAAGTTTTTCAATATTATTACTGGATGCCTCAAGGTCTTTAAGTTGCTGCTGGTATTTTTCTAAATCTGAATTCATTTTTACCATTAAGTTTTCTTTTTCCTGAACTTTTGTCTCTAATTCTTTCTTATGTTTTTTTTCTTGCTCAATAAGATTTGTAATTTCAGTTTGCTCAACTTTTATGTCCTCAATTTTTTTCGCTATTAATTCTTCAGTTTCTTTAAGTTTTGTTAGCAATTCTGAATCATATTTAATTATGTAATTGATATAATCGGTACGCTTTAAAAAATCGTGGAAGCTATGTGCCTTAAACATTATATGAATGTATGCCATCTTTCCATTTTCATATATAAATCGAACACGCTTTTTATATGATTCATATTGTTTCTCCTTTTTTTCTTTCGCATTTGTAAGTTCGGTTTCACTCTCAGAAAGTTTTTTTTTCGATTCTTCAAGTTTATTTGAAGTATTAATCAAGGATGACGAAGCCTTTACTAATTCTGAATCAAGATTATTTATTTCTTCTTGCATTGTTTTTTTCTGATTTTTAGTTTGATTTATTAATTTATTAGTTTGGTCGGAACTTTTTTTTATACTGTTAGCTTCTTGTTGGAGTTGCGATAATGTTTTCCCATAGCAATTTATATTTACAAATGAAAAAATAAAAATCAGTAACAGCAAAATTTTTTTCATAATATGTACGCCACCTAAACATCAAGATATTTTCGGACGGATGTAAAACTTCCAATTATACCGATTGAAACGCCGAGTAATATTGCTAGCGGTAAAAGTTTAAAGAATATGGCAAAACTTGATTTGAAATCAAAAAAATTTTTAATAGCGGGAAAACGATTATAAATGACAGAAACAAGTTTACTATAACCGGGCCACGAAATTATTAGCGGAAAAAATGAGCCGATAAATCCAATTATCATTCCTTCGATAATAAATGGCCATCGGATAAACCAATTTGTTGCGCCAATATATTTCATAATACTTATTTCATCTTTACGCGCATTAACGGCTAGCTTAATCGTATTCATAATAATTATGATAGAGATAATGCCAAGTGAAATAATTATTATTGCGCTTATGATACGAATTATTTTGCTGATAGAAATTAAAACATCAGTTTCATCTTTCGCATGCTTTACATTTGCAACTCCGTCCTCTTTCATTTCTTCTAAAATTTTTATTGTCGCACCGTAAAACCTATTATCTTTTAATGTGATATCAAAAGAACAAGGCAATGGATTATCATCTTGTAAGCCATTTAAAATTTCTGATGAATCTTCCAATGTAAGTGATAATTCAGTGAGGGCTTCACTTGATGAAATAAATTTAACTTCATTTACATATGGAACAGATAAAATTTTTTCATATAGTGCATTAATTTTATCAGCGGGTAAATTATCGGTAACGATTACGGATAAGCCAATCGATTCATTTAATTGTTCAAGTGCGTAATTTATATTTTGTGCGATACAAAATGAGATAGTAAGAATAAAAATACAAGATGCAACAGTAACTGCAGAGGCAAATGCCATTAATTTATTTTTTATTAAACTATCGCATGCTTCCTCAAAATAAAATTTAAAACTGCGCATTTTCATGGTCATAACCACCTTCTTTGATATCGCTTATAAGTTGTCCATTATCTAAAGTTATTACGCGTTTCTTCATATTATCTACTAAATCTTTTGCATGCGTCGCTACTAAAACTGTTGTTCCTTTTGAATTTATTTCTTCCAGTAGTGTCATAATTTCAAGTGCATTATCGGGATCAAGATTACCGGTTGGTTCATCTGCTAATAAAACCGGTGGCTGATTTACAATTGCACGAGCTAAAGCGGTGCGTTGTTTCTCACCGCCGGATAATTGATTTGGATAAGCTTTATATTTTTTTTCGAGGCCCACCATTGATAATACGGCTGGGACACAACGTCTAATTTCTTTAGTAGGAGCTTGAACAATTTTCATAGCAAATGCAACATTTTCATAGACAGTTTTATTTGGGAGTAATCGGAAGTCTTGGAAGACGACACCAATATTTCGACGATAAAAAGGTAATAATTTAGGATGGATAAGAGAAATATTTTGACGGCTAACAATAATTTCACCATCAGATAGTTCAACTTCTTTTAGGAGTAAGCGAATAAAAGTTGATTTACCGGAGCCACTTGAACCGACAATAAAAACGAATTCACCACGTTGGATAGACAAAGTAATATGATAAATACCTTTAGCTTGATTATCATAAATTTTAGTAGCGTTATTGAAATATATCAAGAGGATTCGCTCCTTTTATACGTAATAAAAAATATTTTATAATATTTTGCAGATATATTCAATAAAAAAATAGTCGATAAATGGGAGAGGGAATATGGAGTTAGTTAGATATAATGTGATAGCTGAAAAGAATCCACGAGAAATTATTTTATTGAGAGGATTAGGATGTAAATGGAAGCGATGTAAATTTTGTGACTATCATTTAGATTTTTCGACAGACGCAAAAAAAAATTTTTTACTCAATAAAAAAATTATCGATAAAGTTAGTGGCGTATTTAAAAATCTTGAAGTTATTAACTCGGGAAGTTTTTGTGAGTTAGATATGGAAACTTTAAAATTTATAAAAGCAAAATGCTTGCAAAAAAATATCCAACGAGTTTGTTTTGAAACTCATTGGATGTATCACGAAAAAATTTCAAGTGCGAAAAAATTTTTTGCACCGATTAATTTAAATTTTAAAATTGGCGTCGAAACTTTTGATACATATATGCGTGAAGAAATTTTACAAAAAGGTTTTGGGAATGTTTTACCGAATGAAATTGCTCAATTTTGTCAGCAAGTTTGTTTACTTTTTGGAATACATGGACAAACTTTAGAGTCAATGCAAAATGATATTGATATCGCTCTAAAATATTTTGCTCGCGTTTGTATTAATATTATGAATAAGAATTCGACAAAGATTATTCCTGACCAATATGTTATAAATTTATTTCGTGAAAATATTTTCCCACTTTATAAAAATAATTCACGCGTTGAAATTTTATTTAGTAATAATGATTTTGGTGTCGGCTAATTGTGTTACAATTTTTCAGGTGAAAATTATGAGTAATGAATTGATTCTTATTTTAAATCTTATTTTTTTATACTCATGTGTAATTATTTTTTTCTATCTTTTTGAAAATATTGGCTTATATGTTTGGAGTGCGATTGCAACTATTTTAGCAAACATTGAAGTTTTAATAATAATAAATGCGTTTGGGATGCGACAGACTTTAGGAAATATTTTATTTGCCACAACATTTTTAGTTACAGATATATTAAGTGAGACGTACGGGAAAAAATTTGCACAGCGAGCAGTAGATATTGGAATAATTTCGTCGTTGATATTTATTTTTATTTCGCAGTCGTGGTTATTTTATAAACCGGATGTAAATGATTTTGCGGCAGCACATATGAAAATAATTTTTTCAAACACACCACGTTTAATAATTGCAAGTTTTATTGTTTATATTATCGTTCAGAAATTTGATGTTTGGTTGTATCATAAATTGTGGGAGATAAC
Organism: uncultured Clostridia bacterium; assembly: GCA_947427385.1. Lineage (GTDB taxonomy): Bacteria > Bacillota > Clostridia > Lachnospirales > CAMVHY01 > CANEHT01. The sequence continues at coordinate 18,282 of CANEHT010000012.1, forward strand.
GTCAAAGATAAGTGGCGACTCAAAAAAATATTTATGGCTGCGGAATAATTTCGCAACGTTAATATCACAATTTTTAAATGTATTTCTTTATACGTTTGCAGCATTTTATGGAATTTATAATTTATCAATCATATGGGAATTAATTTTTTCGAGCTACGTAATTTTTATTTTTACAAGTTTATTAGATACGCCAATTTTATATTTCGCACGTAAAATTTATTTTTGTAAGCATTTTAATTCGTAGAAACTAATAGCTAATAGGAAGAAGCCGAAAATTTTTTTTAATATATCGGCTTCTATTTTTATTGCAATTATTGAGCCAAGTATACTTCCTAAAATCGCAGTAAATATCATACGTAAAAAAATTTCTCTATCAATATTTTTATTTTTAATATGAATAACTATTGCGCATAATGCAGTTGGTATGAAATAAATTAAATTAATCGTTTGAGCAATTTGTTGAGATGTACCAAAAAAAATATTTAATGCGGGAATTAAAATAGTTCCACCACCAATTCCTATCCCACTAATTATCCCGGATATAAATCCAATAATCAGAAATGTAATCATAAAATCATTTTTATAGCGGCAATTATTATAAAGACGGTAAAAATTTTTTTAAGATTAGAGTTAGATATTTTATTTAAGAAGTTAGCACCAATAAATCCACCGACTATTCCTCCTAAACTTATTAGTATTACCATAGACCAATTAAGTTGAAAATTTTTTATCATAATAAATGAGCTCGAGATACATAGTGGGAGGATAATAGCAGTAGTAGTAGCATGAGATTTTTTTAATTCGGTATTAAAAAATTTTTGAAGTATCGGGATTAAAATCATCCCACCTCCCGCACCAAATAAACCATTAATAAAACCAATAATGAAACCGAAAGTAGCAGACTTAATTAATTTTCGCAAAGTGTTTCGCCTCAAATTTATTATCTCTGTTTTTAAAAAATATATTAGCACGAAAAAATTTTATTTAACTAAAAAAATTGTTTTATCTCCATTTATATTGTATAATTTATAAAAGAGATAATGGATTTTTAAAGAAGGTGAGTTTTATGATAGCACCTGTGAATGAAAACGAAAATGATAATTTTAATTTAGTACGTAGAATTTTTGATTATTTTCCCACTTTGATAAAACAAGCCGAAGTTTGTAAAAAAAATTTTGAGAAAGATGTTGAGTCAATAAAAAAATCAGTTTATAAAGAAAGAAATATTTCTGAAAAAGAGATTATTGAAGAAAAAGTAATTATTACAGATGAAGTTTTTACAGAAATTTTAAATCGAGCGAATGAGAGTCAATCTAAAAAACAACTTGAGGATGTAATAAATGCAATAAAATCGACAGTAAATTTTACAAATCTTTTAGAAGTAAATATGTCGGAAATAACAAGAGAAAATTTTGATAATGATGAATTTTGGAATGGAAATAATTTTTCAAATGAAAATAAAGTTGTTATCAAAAATATTATTTCTGAATGCAGTAAGTTACAAATTGCTTTAGATGCGAAAAGATTTGGAAATGAAATGCTTGGTCTATTTAAATTTGTATTGTTAAATGATTTTGAGATTTTTTTAGACAGTCTTTATGAAAATGTAAAAAGTAAACAAGCTGATGAACAAATGCAAACGAGTTTATCAAATTACAAGACTATTTTAAGTGATACTAATAATTTTCAAAAGTTAAATGGTTTGTTAAGTAGCGTTAATGAACTTTATGATGAATTTTCGAATGAAAAAGAACAATATGAGATAGTTAAATTTGAATTGGAAGTTCGTAAAAAAATTGCTAATGGACTTACTGATAAAACTGCGCTTATTGAAAATAAAGAAAAATTTATAAAAAGAATTTGGGAATTAAAAAAGAATTCTCCAAATGATATTTTTATGGCATTAAAAATAATATCAGCGAGGAAAAAAATATATTCAGGAGCTATAAAAGAAAATAAGGATAATGAATTTTATGTAAGTTTTGATATGCAAAAAGGTTTTATTATAATTGTAGAAAATATAGTTTATTTCGATGTTAATATAGGGATAAGTGATAGAAATTTAGGTTATTCTCATCCAGATGGCTCTTGCCTTATTCATTCACTTTTAGCATTTTTACCTCAAGAAATAGTTGATGCTATTGTAGATTATGCAATAAAAAATAATATATTGTGTCCTACAATTCAGGGTTATTTTGTAAAAGATGGGCAAACGACAATTTTTGATATAATAATTAAATATAGAATTGCAGGAGAAATGGGAGAAAATAAAGATTTAGTTATTTGTGTGCGTGCTGCAATTGCGAGAAAAATGATTGAAATGAATAATAATTCTGTAAATGGAATTGAAAACGAGCTATTAGCTGTTTTGGGAATTACTAATGGTGGATATATTGAAGCTAGTTATATAATTTTTAATGCTATTGCAGAATTGACAGGTTATTCAGTGGCAGTTTTATTTCAAAGAAAAGAATATGGTACAACAACAGAAAGATTTTGTTATTCTTTGCCAAATGGAAATACTTATAAAAAAAATATTATGCAATATTCTGCTTCTGCTGCAAACGAATTAGAATTGCAGCATGTAAGCCGTAGATGTAGATATGATACATATTTTTTTATTCAAGAAATTATTGATTCACTTGGAAATGATTCTGGAAATTATGCAGTTTTATCTGGAGAAAAAGTTATATTAATTAGAGGTTTCATAAATCACTACGTACCTGTTCAGTCAAATAATTTTAAAGGACGATTTACAGAAGGAATTTTTAATCCAATTAATTTTCCAGAAAAACAAAGCAAATTAGCTTATTACTATCTTAATGTGCAAGGGAATGAAAATGTTTATAGAACTAGAGTGAATGAATTATTTAAAAGAGCAAATATGTCAATATTTTCTCCTAAAGAAAGAGAAAATTATTTTTCATATCTTGTGTTGAATGATCCTTTGATATCTAATCACTTTAATCTTTCATTAAGAACTGAACCTCAGAAAAAAATAGATGAGTTTCAAATAAATTTGAACAATAAATTAAATGAAATGAAAAAAAATGTAGAAAAAGAATTAAATGGTTTAATAAGTAATTTTCAAAAAAATGTATTTCAAACACCTGAAGAAAGAAATAGTTATATAGATGATGCACGTGATAATAGTGTAGAAAAAATATTACTTATTGATTTTTTTGGCTATTGTATAATAAAAATAGTAATTAATAATAATAATATTGAAGATGAAAATAATATTGACTATGGGAATGAATTTAATAAATACAAATCAGTAGTTGATTTAAATTCAAAAATAACTTTTAATGAATTGACTGATAAATTTGCAAATGAATATAAACAATTAACGAAAATGCTGGATGAATTTAAACTGAATGAATTTAAATTGGAATTGCAAAAGTTAAAAGATATTGAAACAACAACAAAAAATGTAGAGTTTGAGAAATTAGCAAAGGAAAATTATACAAATTCAAAAAGTAAAATTGAAACTATTTGTAATAAAATGGAACGTGCTCCAGAAATAAAAATTTATAATAGCAATTTAATACCAAAAAATACTCAAAGTACAGGAATAAGTTCATTTTTTCTTTCAATTTTAGATTGTATTACACCGGAAGAATTTAATGAGACAAGAATATATGTTGATATTAATGATAAAGAATTTAAAATAGATAATGTACAAAAGACAGTTTTGAATTGGCTTAATGATTCAGATGAGAATTTTTCAACACCGGAAATTTATTTGCGTGCGTATGTAATTTTAAAATGTAATGATGAAAATTTAAATAACTATCTTGAAATAATATTAAATCATGAAAAAGATAAAAATATAGATTTGACAAATTTTGATTTCTTTAAGCTAATTTCACAAGTTTTAGAAAAACCAATTTTAATTGTTAGTCCCGGAACAGATAAAGTTAAATCAGGATATTGTTATGTAAAATCAGAAGATAAGAAAATTGAGTTAGAAGAATGTGTAAAAAAATTATCAGAACTTTCGCAAGATGAAGTAAAAAGTACAAATGAAAAAATTAATGCTATCTTAAAGAATTCTGCAGAAAAAGAATGTATTTGTATTCATTGTTCAAATGGAAATAATTTTGCTCCTATTGGATTTGATACAGATATAGATAAATTTGGTATGATGATTTTATATAATGAAAAAAATATAAGACTTAGGGTAAATAATTTTTTATATAATTTTGGTGAAAAATTTCCAAAAGATTTTTTTGAAAATAATGATATAAGACTTTTAAGAACGATAGCTTTATTAGGTGAAATTTTAACGAAAAAAGAAATAGAAAATTTGAAATTATATTTTATTGATAACGATAATTTTTCGCAAGAAAAATTTAAAAAATTTATAATACGTATTCATCCTAATAATTGCAATTTTTTTAAAGAATCACATTTTTTAATTTTTGTTTTAGCAAATTCTTTTAATAATAATCTTTCTTATTCTTCAACGCAAAAATTATTTCAGATTGAACCTATAGAAAAATTTTTGCCATCAGATATATATGATGAATTTCTGAATAATTTTCTTAAAATTGATAAAGTATCTCAGGAAAAAATAATAAATTTATTAATCGATTATAAAGAAAATACTCAATATGTTTTGTTACTTATTTTAGATTTAATGAAAATGTTAAATAAAAATGAATTTAATTTCCAAAATTTAGAAGTTTATTTAGGAGTTTTATTTGATGAAGCTAATATAAATTATTTTATTTCACAGCAAAAAAATATTGAAGAAAAAAATTATAAATTGATTTCACGATTAAGAATAGATGAAAATTTAAAATCTGATTTTTTCAAAAAAATTCATTTTTTAAGTTTAGAAGAATTAAATTTGTTAGAGAAAATTATTTTAAACACTGGACAAAATGCAACTGCCTTATTAAAGTTACCTATTAAATATTTTCAAGATGTTACTAAAAAATTTATGAAATGGAAGAATTTTTTACGGATTAATAAATTTAGCGAAAGACAAATTAGAAACATGGAAAATAAATTTATTAATGAAAAATTAAACGTCAAAAATTTTGTTGTAAAAAAATTTTCAACTGAAATGGATATGATGCAAAAAAATTATTTATTAATTTCTAACAAAGATAAAAGAGATTATTATTCAAATCCAATTGAATACATCAAAAATTTTCAAAAAAAATTTAAAGAGTTAAATGTATTATTTGAAAAATTGCCTAAAAATTTGTTTGAAAATTTTGAAGAATTATTGAATGTATACAATGACAAAGATTTTATTGATAAATGTGTGATGCTTTTAGAATCAGAAGGAAATATTAATTTGGCTAAAATTTTTAAATCAGTGTTTGAAGTTAAAAAAATTTTATCCAAAGTCAGAAGGCGAGATAGAGAAGTAGTAAGAAATTTTTTTGCCAATACTTTCAATCATTCATTATATTATGAAAGCTTTAATTATAATGGTTTTAAAAATTACACTTGTGTTTTTATGAAAGAATATAGTAAAAATCCAAGTGTATTCTTATATAAAATAGTAAATTTGAGAAAAGCATTATTAGATAATAAAAGTTCTATTAGTTTTAATAAATATTTTGATGGCTACGATGCCGAAGAACAATGTAATTTACTTTATTTATGTAGTGAATTTCTTCCTAAAAATAGATCAGAAAGTGTATTTAGTAAAATTGATAAAAGTATAAAAAAAATGGGAGAAGAAAAACCGCTGTTAGAAGCACCAGATGTAAATCTAATTTGAAGAAATTAAAGTTTCTGCCTGAGATTTTCGTAAATAAAACGGTAAAAAATTTTCGTATGAAAAAATGCTTTTGGATTCCGAAAGCATTTTTTTTGCGTATAACAAAACACTTTTTGCTGATTGTAAATTTAAATTTTCTGGTGCGAGCAAAAAGTTTGCGTCAATTAATTTTTCTTTATTAACTTCAACGCCATCGCCCAAAAATATTTTTTCATGTTCAAATTTTTTTGCGCGCTCAATTATTTCATCTATACTGCAATTCAAATATTCTGAAATTCTTTGACCGTTTTCATAAATTGCGCAATAAACTTGATTACGACGTGCGTCCATTATCGGAATAATTATTTTATCCGGCGCAAATATATTCATTGCCATTGCATCAAGTGTTGGTACATTTATTATTGAAATATTTAGTGCGTGTGCAAAAGCTTTTGCAGTTGCCGCGCCAATTTTTATGCCCGTAAATGAACCTGGGCCTGATGAACACGCAACGTAATTTATTTCATTTGGTTGCATGTCTAACATCTTTAGCAAATCATTTATCATTGGCAATAATGTTTGAGAATGAGTGTAGCCCGCATTTAAATTTATTTCGCCTAAAATTTTTTCTGAATTTCCAATTGCAACTGCTGCCGTTTTACCCGTTGTTTCTATCGCTAATATATTCATTGTTTTTCCCTCACTAAAAATTTTTTCGTTAGCTTCTTAATTTTTAACTATTATATGAAAAATGATTTGCCTTTTTCAATTTTATTGATTTAGTTCGCTTTTTCATTTAAAATTAATAAAAAATAGGGAAGTGGTACAAATTTTATTCGATAATATTTCTAATAAGTTTCAGGATATTTTTAAAAATTTACGGCGTAAAGGTACTTTAACTGAAAACGATATTAAGTCCGCAATGCGTGATGTTAAAATTGCGCTCTTAGATGCCGATGTTAATTTCAAAGTCGTTAAGCAATTTATTAATACTGTTTCTGAAAAAGCTTTGGGCAATGAAATCATGCAAAGTTTATCGCCCGGTCAACAAATTATTAAAATTGTTAATGACGAATTGATAAATATTTTAGGAACGACGCCCGCTCGTTTAACTTTCTCATCTTCTTCATTAACCGTTTATATGTTAGTTGGATTACAAGGTGCCGGAAAAACTACGGCTGCTGGAAAATTAGCGTTGATGTTAAAAAAACAAGGTAAAAAAGTTTTACTTATTGCTGCTGATACTTATCGGCCTGCCGCAATTAAACAACTACAAGTTTTTGGTGAAAAAAATTCTGTGGACGTATTTGCATTGGAAGATAAAAATTCGCCCGTTAAAATTGCTGCGGACGGAATTTCTTATGCATTGACAAATAATTTCAATGTTGCTATAATAGACACCGCTGGGCGTTTGAATTTTGATGAACAATTAATGAATGAGTTGCTCGAAATGAAAAAAGTTGTGCGCCCGCAGGAAATTTTATTGGTTTTGGATTCAATGATTGGCCAGGAAGCCGTTAATATCGCTCAAAGTTTTAATGACCAAATCGGTATCGATGGTATTATTATGACTAAACTCGATAGTGATACGCGTGGTGGCGCAATGCTCTCCGTTCGTGCCGTTACTCAAAAACCTATAAAATTTATTGGTGTTGGTGAGAAGCCTGAAGATTTAGAACAGTTCTATCCCGATCGTATTGCTTCACGAATTTTAGGTATGGGTGATATCTTATCCGTTATCGAAAAAGCTCAAGCTTCTTTCGATGACGATATGGAAGATGTACAAAAAAAATTCTTGACAAATGAATTTGATCTCCAGGATTTCTATAAGCAATTGAAAAATGTCAAAAAGTTAGGTCCCGCAAAAAATTTGTTGAAAATGATTCCTGGTTTATCAAATTTGAATTTGGATAACTTAGAGCCTGATGAAAAAATTTACGCTAGAATTGAGTCAATAATTTTATCTATGACCCCTCAGGAACGTAAAAATCCGCAAATTATTAATGGCTCTCGGAAAAAACGTATCGCTAACGGCTCCGGCCGTACTATAAATGACGTTAATGTTTTACTGAAACGCTTCAGTGATACTAAAAAAATGATTAAAATGTTTACTTCTAATAAAAAATCTCTCTTCAATTTCTTTAAATAATTTAAAGGAGGTGAAGTTTATTGTCTGTTAAAATTAGATTGCGTAGAGTTGGCGCTAAAAAAAATCCTTCTTATAAAATCGTTGTTGCTGATTCTCGTACCCCTCGTAATGGTAAAATTATCGCTCAAATCGGTTTCTATAACCCTATGCCTAATCCTGCTGTTATCTCTATTAATTCAAGTGATGCCCATTATTGGCTCAGTAAAGGTGCTTTACCTACTGACTCCGTTCAAAAATTATTTAATACTGCCGGTGTAAATTAATCTTAGGAGGAATTTCTTATGAAAGATTTATTAGAAACTTTAGTTAAAAGCTTAGTCGATTATCCTGATAAAATCTCTGTTAACGAAATTAATGGCGAACAAACTACTATCTTAGAATTAAAGGTTTTACCTGAAGATATGGGAAAAGTTATTGGTAAAGAAGGCCGTATCGCTAAATCTATTCGTACTATTATAAAAGCTGCCGCTATGCATAACGGTAAAAGAGTTACTATCGAAATTATTCAAGCTTAGTTATAAATTCTTATAAATCAAGACCTTTACTTTTCTTGAAAGAAAAGTAAACAAAAGAACTTTAACAAAAAAAATCTTTGTGCATTTGCACAAAGATTTTTTATAAAGTTTCTTTTTTGTTTTACTTTTTTCTTTTCAAAGAAAAAAGTAAAGGTCTTAAAAAAACAGGAGCAGTAGGACTCGAACCCACGACATTCGGTTTTGGAGACCGACGTTCTACCAACTGAACTATGCTCCTACCGCAAATAATTATATATTTGGAATAAAAATAAGTCAAGAAATTTCTGATGAAAAATGCCCGGCAATAATATATAATCAAGAAAAAATATTGGAGGGTAATTATGAATATTTATGCCGTAGCAATTTTTTTGGCGGTTATATTTTTACTGATTTATATCTGTGATACACGCAAAATTTTTCATGCGCTTTGTAATCCATATCTTTTAATAATTTTTTTCGGGATACTGACACGTATATTTTTTTTGCAAAAATATGGCTATGATACGGATGTAAATTGTTTTATGTCGTGGTCAAAGAATTTATACAAACATGGTTTACAAAATTTTTATTCGCTTAAAATTTTTAAAGATTATCCGCCAGGTTATATGTACATTTTGTACGTATTAGGTGCACTTAAAGATTTTTTAAATCTTTCGCGTGAAGAATTTTTATGCTTGATAAAAATTCCAGCCGTAATTGCTGATATAATTTCTGCTATTTTGATTTATAAATTTTCGTGCAAAAAATTGGGTTATAAATGGTCGCTTTTGTTAAGTTTGTCGTACGCGATAAATCCTGCAATTATTTTTGATTCAACAGTATGGGGACAAGTTGATTCGATTTATACATTTTTTCTTTTGGCCGCAATTTATTTTGTAACCGAAAAAAAATATCTTTATGGTTTCATAACTTATACATTGGCAATTTTGATTAAGCCGCAAGCATTTATATTTGCGCCCATTTTTTTGTATGCACTATATGAAATTTTTGTTGAGAACAAATCTTTTTATTTGCCGTTGCAATATGTATTGTGTTCGGCTTTAATTTTTATTGCACTTTTAATTCCGTTTACGCAAAATTTTAATTTTATACCGATTATTAATCAATACATAAAAACTTTTTCCGAGTATAAATATTTTGTAGTTAATGCGTTTAATTCGTATATGTATCTAAATTTGAATTGGTTTGCGTTGAATGGAATTGCCGTGCAAATAGTGGAAGTTATTTTGTTGATATGTATAACTTTATTTGCATTTTGGTTTTTAGTAAAAAGTCAGTCGAGGTCAAAATATTTTTTTACGGCTGCGATATTGAACGTTTTGGTTTTCGTTTTTACATTTAAAATGCACGAGCGTTATCTATATCCGGCAATAATATTTTTTCTGATGGCATTTATTTATCAGACTGATAAAAAATATTTATTATTTTACGGTGGATTTTCATTTACATTATTTATGAATTGTTTTATAGTTTATCATGAAAAAATGGTGAATGGGAACGTAAATATTTTTTCGGAGGCAGCACAAATTTTTTCATTGGCAAATGTTTTTTTGACATTACTTATGATTTATTTTGCAAAAAATATATTTGCGAAAGGTAATGAAAAAATTTTAGATATTGAAAAGAAAACCTTACCGAATTTTAAAATACAGCCCGCAGAAAAAATTGAGCCTTCACAAAAACTTGCACGTTTAACAAAAAAAGATTGGCTTATGATTTTATTGATTACATTTTCGTATGCATTGATTGCATTTTTTAATTTAGGTAATACGAAATCGCCGCAATCTTTTTTTCATGCAAATAAAAATGATTTTGTCATTGTAGATTTTAAATCTGTCAAAAATATTGGTCGTATGCAAATTTTTAACGGAATTCGGCCTGATAAAAAAATTGAAGTGTTTCGTTTTAACAAACATGTTTGGGAAAAATGTTCACAAATTGATATCGAAGGCGTAAGTTCCGTTTTCAAATGGCATGAGAAAAATTTGAATACAAAAACTCGATTTCTAAAGCTAAAATTTTTGTCAGATGATACTTATATTCAAGAGATTGCGTTTCGTGACAAACATGATAAAATTTTACCGTTGAGAGTGCTTTCTAAAAATTGTCGCCAACTTTTTGATGAACAATATCTTGTGCCAAAACATTCAGATTATATGAATAGTATGTATTTTGATGAAGTTTATCACGCTAGAACGGGCTATGAATTTTTACATAAATTAAAAGTTTACGAGACAACGCATCCGCCGCTCGGTAAAAATTTTATTGCGTTGGGAATAAAAATTTTTGGGATGACACCATTTGGCTGGAGATTTTTTGGGACACTTTTTGGAGTTTTAATGCTGCCAATATTTTATTTGCTGGCGAAAAAAATTTTTTCGTATACGATTTGGGCGACGTTTGCAACAATTTTATTTTCACTTGAATTTATGCATTTTGAGCAAACGCGAATTGCAACAGTTGATTCATATACAGTTTTTTTCATAATTTTGATGTATCTTGCAATGTATATTTATTACAGCACAAATTTTTTTGACACCAAATTTTTTAAGACACTCATACCATTATTTTTTTGTGCAATTTTTTCGAGCTTAGCATGTGCGACAAAATGGCAAGGATTTTATGCATTAGCCGGACTTGTTATTATTTTTTTTGCTACTATTTTTTTTCGGTATAAAGAATATTTGTATGCTGTAAAATTTGGCGATGAAACGGTAAAAAATAAATTTGCGCCACTATTTTCTTCGACACTTGATTTTTGTATCATTTTTATATTTTTGGTATTGATTCCAATTTATTTTTCAACTTATTTCTTATATTTAAAAACGGAGGGCGTAAAAAATTTTGCGGACGTAATTAAAAATCAAAATTTTATGTTTAACTATCACGCATATTTAAATGGGACGCATTCTTTTGGTTCAAAGTGGTGGCAATGGATTTTAAATTTACGCCCAATTTTATTTTACAATCATTCCTATTCTGCAAATTTAAAAGCTGGAATAAGTTGTTTTGCTAATCCAATAATTTGTTACGGCGGTTTGATTTCATTTTTTTATTGTTTGGCAAAATTATCGCGTAAGTTTGACAAAATCGCTTTCTTTTTATTAATTGGATATTTAGCACAAATTGTTTCATGGATTTTTATTAAGCGTGTAACTTTTGAATATCATTATTTCCCATGTATACCTTTTTTAATTTTGATGTTAACTTACTTTGTTAAAGATTATGCTTACCCCAAATTTGGTAAGAAAATTTTGTTCGCTATTATTATTGCTACCGCTATCTTGTTTTTTATGTTCTATCCTGTAATTTCTGGTATGCCTGTCTCAAAATTTTATGTTGATTTATTCCTGAAATGGTTTGCCTCTTGGCAGTTATATTAATTATGGAGGTTTAAGATGATTCTTTCTGGGCTTGAAATTAAAAAACATTTGGGTAATGATATTATTATTGAACCATTTAATGAAAACTCTCTTAATCCTAATAGTTATAATCTAAGATTGGCTGATGAATTATTGGTCTATGATGAGGAAATTTTAGATATGCGTAATAAAAATAAGTTCCATAAAATTAAAATCCCTCATGATGGTTTAATTATTTATCCGGGGAAATTATATCTCGGCCAAACTATTGAATTTACTCAAACTAATAATTTTATTCCAATGCTTGAAGGTCGTTCGTCAATTGGTCGCTTAGGTATGTTTGTTCATGTTACAGCTGGATTTGGTGACGTTGGCTTTAAAGGTTTTTGGACGCTCGAAATCCATTGCATCCAACCGATAAAAATTTATGCAGGTATTGAAATTTGCCAAATCTATTATCATACAATTCAAGGTAATTATGAAAATTATTGCTCTGGGAAATATCAAAATAATTCAGGTGTGCAGCCAAGTTTCTTATATAAAGATTTTAATTAAAAGCTTCGGAGATTATCCGAAGCTTTACTATTTGTTGAAAAAATATTATAATATATAAAAAGATGTTTCGCAGTGAGGTGAAACTATTATGTCAGAATTTACTTTCGCAGGACAAAAATATTATTTTACAGAGGAACAAGTAAATTTTTATCGAAAGAGGTTAATTTTAGGAATTTATGAACAAAATTATTTTACAGAAAAAGAATACTCGAATTTTACTTTTGAGTATGGTGAAGATGTTTATACTATATCTAAATTTGATAGGTTGACTTATGATATTGTTTCTAATATGCTTGAAAATGTTAAAGATGGCCTTGAAGAATTTTATAATGAAAATGTTAAAGATGGCCTTGAAGAATTTTATAATGAAAAGGTTAAAATTGAGGAAGACGAACGAAAAATTACTTTTGTAGATGAAAAATTTACTTTACATTTTCCTATTGACGATAAAGTAAAAAAAGCTTTTAAAGAGCAAATAATTGCTTATTTTGGAAAGAGATTTTTTCCGGAAACTGAAGAAGATTTTGAATTTTTGAGTAAATTTATTCTGTCTGTGGTATTTTATAATTTATATGTGAGATTAAGAAATGCAAAACAGCAAGAAAATAAAGAGTTTATTCAAAATGAAGTTATTTTTTACATAAAAAAGTTAAATATCTTAGAACGATTTGGTGTTGATGAATTTAAATTTGCTCAATTAGAATTAGATTTACAGATAAAATTTTTAGCTTTAATGTCTATTTATAAAAAATCTGAACCGATTAATTCAATAATTAATTTTTTTGATAGTGATTTATTAACAAAAGGGGAATTAAATAATTTTATAAAAAATATTTTGGATAGTTTTTGTGAAGAGCATATTGATGAAACAAGTAAAATTAAAAATTTTGTTTTAAAATCTAAAGTATTAGGCCAAATTGGAATAAATCAAACAACAAATGAAGTTATGTTTGAAATTATTAAAGATAAATTACTTAATTTGAATGATGCAGATAAAAATCAATTTATTGATAAGCTTGAAAAATTTGCGAATGATGATAAAAATTTGTATGTTTTGGGTGAAAGTTTAGGTGATTCAGTTAAATTTAATACAACTGAATTTGAAATTTTTTTTAAATATTCGCATTCTGAAATGATAAAAAAATTTATATGTGCTTATAATTTTGATTCAAATTTTGTAGAAAAAGATATGACATTAGTGAAATTTAATGAAAAAATTTATGAAAATGAAAATTTAAAAAATAAAATTTTAAAGCTTCAAGAACAAACTAAAATTATTATTACATTCCAAAATATCGTAAATTCACATCAATGGAATAGCATAAATTCACTTGAGCAAATGCTTTGGGAAAAAGAAATGGAAATATTAGATTATGTTTACAATAATGTTAAACCAGAAGACAGAAAAATTTATATATATTTAATTGATAAAGCAAAAATTATTTTAGATAAAAAAATTGATATTGAATTAATTACAGAAAATTTAATAAAAATTTTGTTAAAAGATACGGAATCAGTAGAAAATTTACAACAAAAAGAACAAATTATTTTGCCGAATGCGCAAAAAATTTTTGATGATATTCATAATGATAAAGTTGAACCTGGGAGAAGAGAAATTTATAGAAAAGCGCTTGCTAAAGCAATAGATTTGGCGAAAGGAAAAATTTATACTGAAGATTTTATTAATATTTTTCGAAAATGTATATGTGAAAAGTGGTGGCAATTTAAAAAAACACCGCTACAAAAAAAACAGATTATTTTTATAAAAGCACAAGAAATATTTGATTATATTTATAGTGATAAAATTATTCCTGAAAAAAGAGAAATTTATAAAAAATCGCTTGATACTGCGATGAATATTGTTTATAAAGAAATCGATTATGAATATAAAGATAATTTGACAAAAACATATGAAAAACAATTTGCGAAATGTATAAAACCACATTGGTATAGTCCGGAAAAATCAATAAATGAACAGAGGCTAGTGATTTCAGAATTATTTACAAAATTAGCTGTTGGATTAACAGGAATTGCTCTTATAACTTTAAATTTAGTTTATAAAAATTTAATGATTAATTTGCAAAAATTAGAAAAAAAATCGTTAAAACAAAAAATAGATAAATTTAAGATGAATAGTGAACAAACATCAGAAGAAATTTTTGATTTAAGTGAAAAATTATGGAACGACATAAATTCTAGCAGTCAACCTGAAAATGTAAAAAATAGCTTGCTTAAAAAAGTAAATGATATCGGACAAGAAAAATTTGAAAACATTCCACCTCAACAAATTAATTCAGATTTTAAATTTTTTCCCAATCGTTAATTAAATTTTGCTTACATAAGTTAAATAGCTTATGTAAGTTTTTTTTATGCTATAATTCAAATTTATAGGGGAGGCAATTAGTTTGGAAAATTTAAATGTTCCGCAACATATTGCTATTATTATGGATGGAAATGGGCGTTGGGCAAAAAATAAAAATTTAAGTGTGAAGCTTGGTCATAAAGCTGGTGCGGATGCTCTAAAAAAAATTTCGCGTACCGCGTATGATTTAGGTGTAAAATATCTCAGCGTTTATGCGTTTTCAACAGAAAATTGGAAGCGTTCTGATAGTGAAGTAAAAGATTTGATGCAACTTTTTAGCAATTATTTTGACGCGCTCACAAAAAATTGTGGCAAAAATGATTTAAAGGTAAAATGTATTGGAAATATTTTTGGGCTGCCAGAAGATTTACAAAAAAAAATTTCAAAAATTGAGGAAATGACAAAAGATAAAGATGGTATGAATTTTATTATTGCTATAAATTATGGCGCGCATGATGAAATTTTGCGTGCCGTTAAAAATATTTGTAATCAAGTTTTGACAAATAAATTTTTACCGTCACAATTAACTGAAGATTTTTTTGCAAGTTTTCTTGATACGAAAAATATTCCTAATCCCGATTTATTGATTAGAACAGCCGGTGAAATGCGTTTGAGTAATTTTTTGCTTTGGCAGCTTGCTTACTCAGAATTTTATTTCTCAGATAAATTTTGGCCCGATTTTAGTGAACAAGATCTTTTGGATGCAATTAAAAATTTTTCCGCACGTAAAAGACGTTTTGGCACTCGATAAATGTAGGAGGTTTTCAATGCTTAACAGAATTTTAACGGCGCTAGTTGGTTTGCCATTTATAATTTTTTTAATTCATATTGGTAAATGGCCACTTCAATTAGCGGTTTTTATTTGTTCGATGATTGGCCTGAGTGAAATTTATTATGCTTTATCAAAGAAAAATCATGCGCTACATATTTTGGGATACTTACTTTCTGGCGCTTATATGTTAATTTTGAATGATTTTTCGTTTAATAAATTTGTCATTATTTTTAGCGCATTTATTATTTCATTAATGATATCGCTCATTTTTAGCAATTCAGATATTATTGATTGCTTGATAACTTTTTTTGGATTTTGCTACGTAACATTTTTGATGTCGTTCATCATTCTTGTTCGTAGACAATTTTATGGTGAATTTTTTGTTTGGCTCATTTTTATTTCTGCATGGGGCTGCGATACTTTTGCATATTTCTTTGGACGTTTATTTGGCAAAAATAAATTAAGTCCAAAATTAAGTCCGAAAAAAACTATTGAGGGAGCGGTTGGGGGAGTATTAGGAGCAACATCGCTCGGTTTCATTTATTCATTTTTTTTTGCTCCATTATTTAACATTAATTATTGTGGATTAAATTTTTTTTGTGCTATAATTTGTTTCGTTGGTGCAATCTTTGCACAATTTGGTGATTTATCAGCTTCCGCTATTAAACGTTATGGCAATTTAAAAGATTACGGAAGTATTTTACCGGGACACGGTGGATTTTTAGATCGATTCGATAGCGTTTTATTTACTGCGCCTTTGGTTTATATGTTTATATATTTTATCCGGAAGTTTGGAGGTTTTTGTTGATGGAAATTTCAATTTTGGGTTCAACAGGTTCAATTGGCTCTCAAACTTTGGATGTTATAAGAAATTTAAATCAAAATGGCTATAAAATTAAAGTTAAAGCTTTATCTGCCAACAAAAATATTTCTCTTTTGCAAAAACAAATTGACGAATTTAATCCTGAATTAGTTTGTGTATGTGATGAAATTTTTGCTGATGAACTTCAAAAAAATTTGACTGGTATTGAAATCTTAAAAGGTCATGACGGTTTGATTCGCATAGCTCGTGAAAAAGTGAGTATATTAGTTAATGCGATTGTTGGATTTAGCGGTTTAAAGCCAACGCTCGAAGCAATTTATGCAAAAAATAATATTGCTTTAGCGAATAAAGAATCATTGGTTATAGCAGGGCAATTGGTAATGTCGGCGGCAAAAAAAAATAACGTTAAAATTATTCCGATTGATAGTGAGCATTCAGCAATATTTCAAGCTTTGCAGGGAAATGATGCAAACGAAATTGATAAAATTTATTTGACTGCCTCAGGCGGTCCTTTTCATAAATATGAAAATTTTGACAACGTAACGGTTTCGCAGACAATTACCCATCCAACGTGGAATATGGGACAAAAAATTTCTGTTGATTCAGCTACGATGATTAACAAAGGTTTCGAGATTATCGAAGCATTTTGGCTTTTTAACGTACCGTTGAAAAATATAAAAGTTTTGGTTCATCCACAAAGTTTAATTCATTCGATGGTACAATATAAAGATGGTTCGATTATTGCGCAACTTGGGCCATCAGATATGCGTTTGCCAATTCAATATGCTTTGACATATCCGTTGCGTGTTGAAAATAATTTTGAGCGTTTAGATTTTGAAAAATCAAATATTTTAACTTTTGATGTGCCAAATAAAAATTTGATTGGAATGGATTTATGTCGTGAAGCACTCGAAATTGGTGGAACGATGCCGGCGGTTTTATGTATTGCAAATGATTTTGCTGTCGAAAGATTTTTACGCCATGAATATTCTTTTACCGATATTTATAAATTTATAAAGTATGTTATGTGTGTGCATCAGCCAATTTTTAATTATGGACTAAAAGAAATTTTTGAACTGTATGATTGGATTCAAAATTTAAGTTATGAGGTGTAGGCTTTGTCAATTATTATTTCCATTTTTATTTTTAGTGTGATTGTTATAATACATGAATTTGGACATTTTATTGCCGCTAAAAAAAATAATGTAATGGTTGAAGAATTCGCAATTGGTATGGGCCCCAAAATTTTTTCGGTTAAAAAAGGTGAAACAATTTATTCACTACGTTTGTTTCCAATCGGTGGATTTTGTCAGATGCTTGGTGAAGATTCTGTAAATTCAAGTGAACGTTCGTTTGGCAATAAGTCCGTTTTGCAAAAAATAATTATTGTCAGTGCGGGTGCCGCCATGAATTTTTTACTCGCATTTATTATTTTTATATTCCTTGTCGCATTTAGTGGCACAAGTACGCCACGTGTCAATAAAGTTTTTGATGGATATCCAGCTAAAAAAGTTGGCATTTTACCGGGAGATTACATACGTTCTGTAAACGGCAATAAAATTAATATTGCTCAAGATTTAAGCTTTTACATTTCTGATTCAGGTGACAAAGAAATTGAATTAGGAATTAAGCGCGACGGAAAATTGTTAAATTTTTTGATCACGCCTGTTAAAAGTGAAGATGGCCGATATATTTTAGGATTTGAGAAAGATATCGTTTCAGGTTTGTTCGCAAAAATTGATGGAGTACGTAAAATAAATTTGATCGAAATATTTTTGAATGCGTTTTTTATGATTTTGTTTTATATCAAATTGACATTTATCGGTTTGTTTAGATTGTTATCGTTTAAACTTTCAATAAGTGAAATGTCGGGCCCAATTGGCATTGTAAAAATTATTGGCGATACTTATAATTTATCGATAGCGGCAGGTTTTATTTACGCACTTGAGTCGATTGCAAATTTTATGGCGATACTTAGTGCAAATATTGGCATATTTAATTTGTTGCCGATACCGGCATTAGATGGTGGACGATTATTTTTTTTGTTGATAGAAGCTTTTAGGCGGAAGCCAATTAATGTTGAGAAAGAAGGATTTGTACATCTCGTTGGTTTTATTATTTTAATGATTTTCGCTGTTATTATTGCGGTTAGTGATATTATAAAAATTATTTGAGGTGTTCGTCATGCAAAAAATAAGTGAAGGTTTGACATTTGACGATGTTTTGATTTTACCGTCAAAGCTATCTATCAATTACGATGATATAAATTTAACAACAAAGCTTACTCGTTCAATTTCATTAAATACTCCATTAATTAGTGCGGCATTAGAAACGGTAACGGAATCTAAAATGGCAATAGCAATTTCACGTCAAGGCGGTATTGGTATTATTCATAAAAATATGTCGATTGAACAGCAAGCTACTGAGGTTGATAAAGTTAAACGTTCACAGCATGGAGTTATAACGGATCCATTCTTTTTGTCGCCAAATAATTACATATATGAAGCAGATGAACTTATGGCAAAATTTCATATATCAGGTGTACCGGTTTGTGAAAATGGTAAATTGGTTGGGATTATTACTAATCGTGATTTACGCTTTGAAACTAATCGTGAAAAGAAAATTTATGAGGTAATGACTTCAAAAAATTTGATAACTGTTCCCGAAGGAACTACTTTTGAGGAAGCTAAAAAAATTTTTGCTAAACATAAAATCGAAAAGCTACCAATCGTTGACAGTGATAACAAGCTTAAAGGATTAATAACTATTAAAGATATCCAAAAACCGATTAAATATCCAAATTCTTCACGTGATAGTGCTGGCAGACTTTTAGTTGGGGCAGCTGTCGGATGCGATGACGATGTCGTTTCGCGCGTTGAAAAACTTATTGAAGCAAAAGTTGATGTTGTTGTTGTCGAAGAAATTTATGGATATTCTGATAAAGTTATTACGACAATAAAGTTATTAAAACAAAAATTTCCATCGTTGCAAATTATTGCAGGAAATGTTGTTACGGCTGAAGCCGTGCATGAATTAATTGATGCCGGTGCAGACGCAATAAAAGTTGGATTTGGGACTTCTTCAGTTTCTGCCGCACATATTGTTTCAGGAGTTGGGATGCCACAACTTACTGCTATTTTTAATTGTGCAGAAGTTGCAAAAAAATATGATATACCAATAATTTCTGATGGCGGTATAAAATATTCTGGTGATATTACGAAAGCGATTGCTGCCGGAGCAAATGTTTGCATGATTGGGAATATGTTTGCGAGTTGTGATGAAAGTCCTGGTGATATTGAACTTTATCATGGCAGAAAATATAAAACTCATAAAGGATTTGTTGAAAATAATTTAGAAAACGTTGAAGGGCGTGTTGTATATACAGGTAAACTTTCTGATATGTCAAAACATTTGTTAAATGGTTTAAAATCTGGGATGTATTATTGTGGGGCAAGAACTATCGAAGATTTACAACGAACTAATTTTATAAAAATAACAGAAGCAGGAATGCGTGAAAGTCATCCTCATGATATTCAAATTACAAAAGAAACTTATAATTATTCTGAGTAATAAAAAGTAGAAACCTTTACTTTTTTTCAAGAAAAGTAAGGTTTTAAAATAAAAGCAAAAAATTTTTTTTAAGTACTTGACAAACGAGAAAAAAGGTGCTAGAATAAAAAAGTTGTGCGAAATAATGAAGATTGAAAACTGAATAATTGTTGAGTAAAGTCTGCGAAGTAATCCATAG
>CANEHT010000013.1 GCA_947427385.1 uncultured Clostridia bacterium
CTTTAGCTCAGTTGGTAGAGCAACTGACTCTTAATCAGTGGGTCCAGGGTTCGAGTCCCTGAAGGCGCATTAAAAATAATCTGTGAGCTCACAAATTTTTTTGTGTGCAAACGGAAAATTTTTTCACATTTCATTTTATAACTCATATATTGTTAAAGAAATTAGATATGGGAGGTAAAAAAAATGTATCAATATACAAATAATATTGTTGCAGATATGGAAGATTTACTTTACGATTTTTTTTCATACCGTCATAATAAAAAACAAGATAAAATTAAAATGAAGTTTACGCCATCACTAATAGCGAATGTAGATTTTGATTTGAAATGTGATTGTAACTATTCGGTACAAAATGAATTAAGCCATGAACTCGAAACAATTATTGATGAAGTTTTAAATGATTATGAATATGAAGGTAGTCCAATTTTTGAGGATAAGATTGACCGTGAGGCATTAGCTCAAATCATTCAAAAAGTATTAGAACTTGCAAATGAGCGGATAGATGAATTAAAAGAGATGCAAATTCAAAACGTAAATAAAAATTCAATTTTAAAAGCATTAATCGAAGCACTTGTAATAAATAATATATTCCTTAAGCGCAAGCCAATTCATCGCGATTTTAATAAGTTCGTTCCTTATTATTAAAGGCGGTAAGACCTTACTTTTCTTGAAAGAAAATTCTTTACTTTTTCTTTGAAAAGAAAAAGTAACAAAAGAAACTTTACAACAAAAAATCTTTGTGCGTTTGCACAAAGATTTTTTGTTAAAGTTCTTTTGATTACTTTTCTTTCAAAAAAAGTAAGGTTTTATTTTAAATTCTAATACTATTTAGTAGAGACAAATATTTTTCTTTGGTAGCTAAGCCACCTCGTATATGGCGTTCAGCTTTATTTACATCCAAAATTCTTTTTGCCTCTAGGGCAAGTTTAGGATTTATTTTCTTTAGGCGCTCAGTAACATCTTTATGTACGGTTGATTTACTTATCCCAAATTTTTTAGCAGTTTGCCGAACAGTTGCATTACTTTTAATTATAAAGTTAGCGATTTGAACGGCTCTCTCTTCTATGTATGTTTTCATTGACACGCCTCCTTTATTATGTAGTGACAATTAAATTTATGCCAGATACATAATTTTTATGAGGCATTAATTATTTAAAATAATAAGGGCCATTTTGCCTAACTCATTAAATCTTTTCTCAACAATATTTCTATCATAGCCAATAATTCCATGAGCTTTATATGGATCATTAAAATAATAACGATAGTAATCAAAACCGACAAGGACTAAACAATGCTCACGGCCAATCCATGTATATTTATCACCAATTTTATATGGTGAATTTTCATCAGCATAATTAATTGTCCATGACATAGTTAATTTTGATGGTTTCATATCCATTGTTGCCCAAATTAAAATTGGAATATCATTTAAAATATAATTTTCAATAAGAAAACTTAATGGTAAACCATTTATTGCAATAGCTCTTTGATAGTTAATTTTATTTACAGCAAAAAAATTATTTATAGATTTTTCAATAGCATTTGAATAGCAACCAAATCCACAATTTTCTCCTGACTCAATATATGGATTACCAACATATGCTGAATTTGGATCCGGCCCAAAAATTTCATTCTTCTCCATACTTTTATACCAATCTTTTTTAATTAAATAATCATTAAAAAAAGTATGCTTTGAAACATAATACCCATAACTTTGTAAAAGCATTGTTGCACTTACTGCTTCACAACCTGAAATAATATCTTTTTGATCTAAATATGGAACATTAATAAATTTTGTAATATGTGAAGATGGAACATCAAAATACCTAACAAATTCAGCAGCTTCTATAAAATCTTCTGCCATAATATCAATACGATTTAAAAAAATTATTATCACTGCAAATATAATTGTTTTTATTTTCAATTTTAAAACCTCCATTTAAAAAGCAGGTTATGGTATCATAAATTTTGAATTAAGTCAAGTAGGAGTTTTATATTATGAAAAAAATTATGGTAGCAATGAGTGGCGGCGTTGATAGTTCCGTAGCCACATTAATTTTAAAAAATAATGGCGATGAAATTTGTGGCGCTACAATGAAATTATTTAGCAATGAAAATATTGGTGAGCATTCAAAAACTTGTTGCGCATTAAATGATGTGTTCGACGCAAAAAATATTGCGGCGCGCTTGAATTTTAATCACTACGTATTTAATTTTGGCGACGATTTTTTTCACTACGTCATCAAAAAATTTGCCAACGAATATATTAATGGCCGTACACCAAATCCTTGTCTCGATTGTAATCGGTTTATAAAGTTCAAGAAATTTTTACAGCGTGCAAATCTTTTAGGCTATGATTATATTGCGACGGGACATTACGCACAAATTTTTTACGATGAAAATTCAAATCGATATGTATTAAAAAAATCGATGGACGCTACGAAAGACCAAACTTATTTTTTATACGCAATGACGCAAGATGAATTGGCAAAAACAATTTTCCCGCTAGGAAATTTGTTGAAATCGGAAGTACGTGAAATCGCCGCAAAAAATAATTTGATAAATGCACAAAAACCTGACAGCCAAGATATTTGTTTCGTTAAAAATAAAAATTACAGTCAATTCCTACGTGAAAATTTTCAATTTGAAAACAAATCCGGAAATTTTGTTGACAAACATGGAAAAATTCTTGGACATCATAACGGCAGTATAAATTATACAATCGGCCAGCGCAAAGGTTTAGGAATAAGTTTCGGCAAACACATGTATGTTATTGCGAAAAATGGCGACACAATTATTTTGGGCGATGAAAACGATTTGTACAAAAAAAAATTAATTGCGCACGATATAAATTTGATTGCAATTGAAAAATTAACTAAGCCAATGAAAATCACCGCAAAAATTCGCTATAATCAATCTGAAACACCTGCAACTATCAAACCGATAAATGAAAATGAAATCGAAGTTGAATTTGAAAATCCACAGCGCGCAATAACTCCCGGACAAGCCGTTGTATTTTATGACGGCGATAATGTTCTCGGAGGCGGAATAATTAAAGAATGAAAAAATTAATTGACAAACTCGAACGTCAAAAAATTTTAACAGCCGATGAATTTTTGATTTTACTGCAAAAATTTTCTAACGCCAAAATTTCAAATTATCTTGCGCAAAAAGCACGCGCTATTACGCAAAAACATTTTGACAATAAAATTTACATACGCGGCTTGATTGAGTTTACAAATTACTGTCGCAATGATTGTTTTTACTGCGGAATTCGTAAAAGTAATTTGAATGCACAACGATATCGATTGTCGAATCAAGAAATTTTTACATGTTGTGAAAAAGGTTACGCGCTCGGCTTTCGCACGTTTGTTTTACAAGGCGGCGAAGATTTATATTTTACCGATGAAAAATTGGTTGAAATAATTTCGCACATCAAAAAAAAATTCCACGATTGCGCCATAACTTTGTCAATCGGGGAAAAAAGTTTTGACGCATACAAAAAATTTTTTGATGCAGGCGCCGACCGATTTTTATTGCGCCATGAAACTGCAAACGATTCACATTACAAAAAATTGCATCCAAAAAATTTGTCATTGGCAAACCGAAAAAAATGCCTATACGATTTAAAAAAAATTGGCTATCAAGTTGGTTGTGGATTCATGGTTGGCTCACCATTCCAAACTTTTGCAAATGTCGTGGAAGATTTACTTTTCATTCAAAAATTTTCACCGCATATGGTTGGTATCGGCCCATTCATCGCGCATAAAGATACAAAATTTTCTGCGATGCCAAATGGAAATCTTGCACTAACATTATTTTTGATTTCGATAATTCGATTGATGTTGCCCAACGCATTAATCCCGGCAACAACAGCTTTAGGTACGATAGATAATGACGGCCGTGAAAAAGGAATTTTACACGGCGCAAATGTTTTAATGCCAAATTTGTCACCCATTTCCGTACGAAAAAAATATTCACTGTATGACAACAAAATTTGTACGGGCGAAGAAGCTGCTGAATGTATAAAATGTTTGGCAGCACGCGTAAATAAAATTGGATATGAAATTGTTGTCGACCGCGGAGATTATAAATATTAATGAAAGGATGTTTTTTATGTACAAAATTGACTCTGAAATCGCCGACGAATTTATCAATCATGATGAAATTATGTCAACAATTGATTACATGAAAAAAAATAAATCGAACAAATTGCTTGCCCAAAATATTTTACATAAAGCTGAAAATTTCACCGGCTTAAATTATAAAGATGCGGCAATTCTTTTGGAATGTGATGATGCCGAAATTAATCAACAAATTTTTGATTTAGCTGGCCGCGTTAAAAAAAAATTTTACGGTAATCGAATCGTTATGTTCGCCCCACTTTATATATCAAATTATTGCGTCAACGGCTGCGTCTATTGCCCTTATCATTATAAAAATAAAAATATGCCGCGCAAAAAACTTTCGCAATCTGAAATAAAAAATGAAGTTATCGCTCTACAAGATATGGGGCATAAACGTTTGGCACTTGAAACTGGTGAAGACCCTACAAATTGCCCAATCGATTATGTTTTGGAAAGCATCAAAACTATTTATTCAATAAAGCATAAAAATGGTGCAATCCGCCGGATTAATGTCAACATCGCCGCAACAACAATCGAAAATTATAAAAAATTGCATGACGCCGGAATTGGAACCTACATTTTATTTCAAGAAACTTATAATAAAAAAAATTATGAGCTGCTGCATCCGTACGGCCCAAAACATAATTACAATTATCATACGGAAGCAATGGATCGCGCTATGCTTGGCGGAATAGATGACGTCGGACTCGGCGTATTATTCGGTTTGAATTCATACCGCTACGATTTTATCGGATTACTTATGCACGCCGCACATCTTGAAAAAAAATTTGGCGTCGGCCCACATACTATAAGTGTTCCACGAATTCGTCCGGCAAATGATATTGACACAAATGATTTTAATTGCGTACCGGATGAAATTTTTGAAAAAATCGTCGCCGTATTACGCATCGCAGTTCCATATACCGGTATGATTATTTCCACGCGTGAATCTGCAGCCGTACGCGAAAAAGTTTTACGGCTCGGTATTTCACAAATTAGTGCGGCGTCCAGTACAAGCGTTGGCGGTTACACTGAAAAAAATAATGAGCGTGCGCAATTTGATTTAAACGATACACGAACGCTTGACGAAATTGTACGATGGCTTTTACAACTCGGCTACATTCCAAGCTTTTGTACGGCATGTTATCGTGAAAATCGAACCGGCGACAGATTTATGAATTTGCTTAAAGCGGGACAAATTGCAAATTGCTGTCAACCCAACGCGCTCATAACGTTAAAAGAATATTTGGAAGATTATGCATCGCCGCAGACAAAATTAATTGGCGAAAAAGTTATACGCGACGAAATTCAAAACATACCGAACGAAAAAGTCCGTCAACTTGTTCAAAATTACATGACTGATTTAAATAATGGCGCGCGCGATTTTAGATTTTAGAAACAAACTACTAAAAAATAATTTCTTATTTTTCTTTAGAGAAAGAAAAGTAATCAAAAGAAATCGATAAAAAAATCACGTATAGCGTGATTTTTTTGTTAAAATTTTTTTGGTTCTTTTTTTATAAAAAAAGAACGGTTTTTAAATTATTTATCTATAAATTTTAGGAGGTCAAAATGAGTCTTGATAAAACGCCGAATGCTAACCGTTTTCAAATTGGAATATTCGGCAAAAGAAATACCGGCAAATCCACATTGATTAATGCAATCACAAATCAAAATGTTTCACTCGTGTCAAATATTGCTGGCACAACAACCGATCCCGTTCAAAAAGCAATGGAAATTCACGGCATCGGCCCATGTTTATTTATTGATACGGCCGGATTTGATGACGAAGGAGATTTGGGGCAACTTCGTAATCAAAAAACTTTTGACGTTGCAAAAAAAATTGACGCCGCAATTATTTTAATAAATGATGAAAATTTTGATATGGAGTTAAATTTTTTTGATAAAAATGTTCCAACAATCTTTGCAATAAATAAATGTGATGAGTTAAAAAATATTGACACGCTAAAAAATAAAATACGTGAAAAAACAAATCTTGAACCAATTTGTATCAGTGCAAAAACAAAAAAAAATATCGACGCGCTAATAGACGCATTGATAAAAATTAAGCCGTATACCGAAAAAAATATTGTTGATGGTTTGGTTGATAAAAATGATTTGGTAATGCTCGTCATGCCGCAAGATATTCAGGCGCCACAAGGTCGATTAATTTTACCGCAAGTTCAAACCATTCGAAGTTTACTTGACAAAAAATGTATAACAATTTGTACAACGACAGATAATTTTACGACGGCATTGAAATCTTTAAAACTTGCGCCAAAATTAATTATTACTGACTCACAAGCATTCAAATTTGTTTACGAAAATAAACCGCCAAACTCACTCATAACATCATTTTCAATTTTGTTTGCAAAATATAAAGGCGATATTACGGAATTTATTCGTGGCGCGCAAAAAATTGAGCAACTCAATAAAAATTCTCGAGTTTTAATTGCGGAAGCTTGTACGCATGTTCCACTCGAAGAAGATATTGGGCGCGTAAAAATTCCACGACTTTTGGAAAACAAATTTGGTTGTCAAATAGAATTTGCGCATGAATTCCCAGATGATTTATCACGATTTGATTTGGTTATTCATTGCGGCGCGTGTATGTTTAATCGAAAATATATGCTTGCAAGAATCGTGCAAGCAAAAAATCAAAATGTTCCTATTACAAATTACGGATTGGCAATTGCGAAATTGACAGGAATTTTGGACAAAGTCGTTTATTAAAAAATCCAAGCAATAATAAAAATCTCTTGCGCTATTTTTAACGTAAGAGATTTTTTCTATGAATTGATTTATGAACGTCGCCATGATATTATATTTACAATATTACAACTTTATCGCAGGAGTGTTTTCCGAATGAAAAAATTAGGATTTGTCCCAAAATTAATTATCGCGATTATCATTGGCATTTTAATTGGACAATTTATGCCCGAATATGTTTGTCGTTTAGTCGTAACATTGTCCGGTATATTTGGCTCCTTTTTGAAATTTATCATACCTCTTATGATTTTAGCTTATGTAACGATGGGAATTGCAGATTTATCACATGGTGCCGGAAAACTTTTAGGCATAACCGTTATTCTATCGTATTTGTCAACTTTATTTGCCGGGTCCACTTCGTATTTGATATCTTCTTTCTTGTTTCCACATTTTATGAGTGCAAATGCACTTGTACAAATTGCGGCTACTGCTGACATTTCTGTAAAATCTTATTTCAATTTGACAATCCCACCGCTTATGGATACTTTGTCAGCGGTAGTTTTGGCATTCACTTTAGGATTAAGTTTCTCCGCTATGAAAGAAAAAGAAATCGGAAACACACTTTATAACGCATTCAAAGATTTGTCAAAAATTATTGATAATGTTTTGCATAAAACAATTATTCCACTGCTCCCACTTTATATTTGTGGAACTTTTACCGATATGACTAAGTCCGGTAAAACTTTTGCCGTTTTAAGCATCTTATGGAAAGTATTCTTGGTCGTAATTCTTATGCATATGGCGTGCATTTTGATTCAATTTTGTATCGCCGGCGCCGTTAGCAAAAAAAATCCGTTAATTTTAATCAAAAATCAAATTCCAGGTTACACTACTGCACTCGGAACACAATCTTCCGCCGCAACAATCCCTGTTAATCTTCAATGTGCAGCGGCAGATGGAATCAGCGAACAAATTCGTAATTTCGTCGTGCCACTCTGCGCCAACATTCATATGCCTGGTTCAATGATAACTATCTCGGCTTGTGCAACCGCTGTTTGTTTGATGAATCAGTTGCCGCTCAATTTAATAACCGTAATTCAATTCATTATGACTCTTGGCGTCGCATTGGTAGCTTCACCGGGAGCGCCCGGCGGTTCTATCATGACTGCATTACCATTTTTATATATAATTTTTGGCGCGGAAGCCGGCAATATAGACGGACCGATTTGTGCAATTATGGTAGCACTCTATATCACGCAAGATTCTTTTGGTACCGCTTGCAATATCTCAGGCGATAATGCCATTGGCGTCATAATCGACACTATTTACAAAAAATTTATCAAAAAATAATTTTCGTCAAAATATCTTGATATCACAAAAAAGACACAAATTTAAGTTTGTGTCTTTTATTTTTCTTTTGGGTCAAAAATTAGCGCGTTTAACAAACTAAAAATTACTGCGGCAGTTATACCTGCTGCGCCCGCTTTCAATCCACCAGTTAAAATTCCTATTGCACCTTCTGAATCAATTTCTTCTTTGACGCCGTTAGCCAATAAATTTCCGAAGCCGGGTAATGGAACGGCGGCGCCGGCGCCCGCATAAGAAATTAATTTATCATATAAATCGAAACCGCCGAGGATACATCCGATAACGACGAACAAAACTAAAATTCTTGCGGAAGTTATTTTAGTTTTGTCAATCAAAATTTGCCCGATAACACAAATTACGCCGCCGACCCAAAACGCATTTAAGTAATCCATTTTTTCACCTCGCTATAAATTTTCAATTGCAACTGCATATGCAATTCCAGGAATTGTTTCACCTTGTTGCGCAGAAATTTGACTCATCAATGCACCCGTTGGTACAAACAAAATTTTATTTAGCTGATGCTGCTGCAATTTTTTGTAAAGATATCCGGCAAAAGTTACGGCCGAGCACGCACAACCACTACCGCCCGAATTTGTTCCTTGTGAATTTTTATCGAATATGAGCATTCCGCAATCACTATAATTTTTTTCGAGGTCAATATTTTTTTCGCCAAACATTTGTAAAACCAAATCGTGTCCCACGTAGCCTAAATCGCCCGTTATTATCAAATCATAATACTCCGGGCCAATTGCTAAATCCGTAAAATGATTGTAAATTGTATCGAACGCCGCCGGTGCCATAGCCGCCCCCATATTATTCACGTCAGTTATTCCCATATCTATTACTTTGCCAGTCGTAATTGCCGTGATACGCGGACAATTTTCTCTTATATCATTTGACAAAATAATTGAACCTTGTCCCGTAACAGTCCATGTTGAAGTTGGCGTACGTTGCGTGCCTAACTCTAATGGAAATCGAAATTGTTTCTCACTCGCACAAAAATGACTTGACGCCCCAACCAAAATATTATTTGCGAATCCACCGTCAATCATTATTGCACCCAAACTTATTCCTTCGCCAAAAGTTGAACACGCGCCAAAAATTCCCCAAAATGGAATAGAAAAGTTTCGAATTGCAAAAGTTGAGCCACTATTTTGATTCAGTAAATCGCCAGAAATTACATAATCAATATTTTCTATTGGAATTTTTGATTTTGCAATTGCCGCCTCAAATGTATCTTTTACTATTTTACTTTCAGCTTTTTCCCATGAATCTTCACCGCATAATGAATCAGGCAAAATTGTATCAAAATATTCGGCTAACGGACCTTCACCTTCTTTTGGGCCAACAGTTGACGCACTTGTAATAATTGCGATAGGATTTTCAAAACGAATTGATTGTCTTCCACAATGTTTGCTCAAAAAATCATCTCCTATTTACTCAAATAATAAATAATTCCGACTAAAACTGAAGTTAATGTACTATAAACGATAACGGGACCGGCAATGATAAACATTTTTGCACCGACACCAAAAATAAAACCTTCCTTTTTAAATTCGAGAGCGGGAGCGGCAACAGAATTAGCGAAACCGGTTATAGGAACGACAGAACCGGCGCCAGCAATTTTTCCGATTTCATCATATATACCGAAACCGGTTAAAAGGATACCGATAAAAATTAAGATAATAGAAGTAAGAGTGCGAGAGATTTCTAAATCACAGCCAAAATTCAGTAGTGAATTAGTAATAAATTGACCGATGACGCAAATTAAACCGCCAGACCAAAACGCATTTAAACAATTTAGGAATAAATTAGTATTAGGAGAAGATTTCTCAACCATTTTTTGATACTTACTTTTATTATTTTGCATAGAACTCACCTTCTAAAAATGATAAAAGCCAGGGATACAGTAATATAATAATGAGCCAAAAAATTTTCCGAGTGCAATAGCGATAATAAAAAAGTAGAGGCCATTTTGAATAGAGCCACGACGAATTAAAATAGGGATAACGTTTAGCATTTCAGCTAATGACATTGCTAAGCATCCATAAAAGATACCGATACAAAAACTAAGGAAACCGACTAATAATTTTCCAATAGGGAGATAAAAATTAAATAAGTCGGTAGAGATTCCAAAGATCCCGCCAAAAATAATAGCTTGTTCGTAAAGCTTTACAAATTTTTCACTTGAAGTTTTTTTAGCGAGACGTTGGACAATACCAAGAGTAGTTATGAAAGCGAAAACGGCGCCGGAAATAATTAACCCGGAACTAAATCCGATATAGATTAGAATTAAATTACGCATTATCCGCCCCCAATTTCTTTTTTCGTATTATTTTGTTCAGTTTGAATCGAATCGACTAACGTATTATAGATATCAGTATCGTAGAGCGACATTTCAACTTCAATTGGAGTAGGGTCACGCGTAATTTTTATATTGCCTAAATGATTAAAGAAAACAATTATACCGACAGCTAAACCAATTGAATAAGGGACAGCAATAATTTTAGGATTTTCTAATTCATAGCCAAAAAATATTTTGTAATAATTTTTAAAGACATCAGGGATTTGTGCATCAGAATGGAAACTCATAATAGCAGTAGCGGCGCCCATAAATAAAATGATACAGACAAAAATAATACGTAAGATTTTTAGGAATTTATTTTCTTTTACGATTACCGGCGAGTAATCAATTATGGTATCGTTTTCACCTAAATTAATAACGGAATAATCGGGGAATTTTTTTTTAATAATTTTAATGATATCGGTAACGGAAACGAGATAATTCTTACGGATTTTTAGTGGGATTTTAAAAACTTTCTCATGTTTTAACTTATCAGTTACATCAGAAATAATTTCAGTAATATCTTGGAGGTAAACATCTTGACGTTGTTCGAGTAAAATTTTTTTTACCGGCTTAATATATATTTCCATTTATAAAATCCCTTTCATTTTTTTATTTTCAAATTTATATTTCCCATTCTTTTCATTCGTATTCATTGAATAAATTATTTTTATAAGTAAATACTAATTTTGCAAAAAATTTTGTGCGAAATTTAATATTGCTATCAAAAAAATACAAAGGAAGTGTTTTTAATATGAAACTCAAAAAAATTTTAGCGCTAACTTTTTCATTAGCATTGATAAATCCTATAAATGTTTTTGCCGCAACTGAAACTTATACGGTAAAATCAGGTGATAGTTTATGGAAAATTGCTCAAAAATATCAAGTTGGTATCTCTGAAATAATAAGTGCCAATGACCAATTTAAAAATCCAAATTTAATCTATCCCGGTAATAAAGTTACTATCCCATTGCTCGATGAAACTACAAAAAGTATCGAACAACAAGTTGTCGACTTAGTAAATCAACAACGTTCAAAAAATGGATTAGCACCATTAACTTTAAATTGGCAAGTATCACGTGTCGCACGCTATAAATCACAAGATATGTGCGAAAAAAATTATTTCAGTCATACTTCTCCAACTTATGGCTCACCATTTGATATGCTTAAAAAATTTAATATCAATTATTCGACAGCCGGTGAAAATATTGCGAAGGGTCAAAAAACTGCTCAAGCCGTTATGAATTCATGGATGAATTCGGAGGGACATCGCGCTAATATTTTAAATAAAAATTTTAAAGAAATTGGTGTTGGCTACTACAATAAAAATGGTTCAATCTATTGGACTCAAATGTTTATAAAGTAAATTTTTAATAAAAAAAACAAAATCTTTACTTTTTTTCTTTAAAAAGAAAAAAGTAAAATAAAAAAGAAATTAATAAAAAAAATCTTTGTGCACTCTCACAAAGATTTTTTTGTTAAAGTTCTTTCATGAAATCAGCTTATTCAAAGCTGATTATGTTTACTTTTCTTTCAAGAAAAGTAAAATAAAAATTTTATTATATTTTACTTCTCTATAAATATTATTTATAATTAAATCGAAATTACGCAAAAATTAACAAACTAAATTGTTTTTTAATATAATTATTATTTATAAGCAATTTTTTTGTAGCAATATTCTTTGAATCATTTTTAAATAAAAATATTTAATTTATTATCTGGAAAAATATTCCATAATAAATTATAATTATTTATAAGGGGGTGATTAATATGCCAAATTCACTAAGTTTAATAAAACAACAATTATCAATTTTTGAAGAAAACATTGATATGATTATTGATAAAATAAAAAATGATAAAACTGGTTTAAAAAGTGATATATTACTTCAATTTATGGAGCATATTGAATTAATTAAATCTATAATAGAAACAATAGAACCCAATTCATCAAATTTTAATATTTTAAATGATCTTAGTCCAGTAGCTAAATATTTAAAAGAATATATTAATTACGTTATTAATCATTTAAATGTAAAAATGGAACTTAATTATGTAATTCCAAATACTAAAAACCTTCTTTCGAGTATATCCAATTTATTTGATAAAAATGGAGAATTAGATGCAATAAATATTGTAATAAATTCTTATACAAATTTAGCAAAAAGCGAAAAAATTCCAGAGAAAAGCAATTTTTATCAAAAAAAAATCGATCTCATTAAACAATTTGCTATAATGTATACAAACGCAGATAAAATATTTGAATCAACTGGTCCTGCTACTGTGGGTTATAAAAATTCACAAGATATAAAAAACACTTGCTTGGATAACATAAATAAATTGCTTGTCACACATGAAAATCAACATAACATTGGAGAAATTTCTACAAACATTGAATGTTTTGATAAAGGATATTATCAATTTCTTAAAGAACTAAACTTAGAAATTCTACTCCCAAATCTTTCGCTAAAAAATATACCTGTTATTAAAAATATAAACTATGAAAGTGATAAAGATTCAGAAATAGAAAGTAAGCTACAATCTTTTAAAAAAAATTATGAAACAATACAAGATTATATACCCTATTCTCAAAGTAAGCTGCCAAAACTTAAAACTGAAAATTCCAGTAAAACAAAACATCATCCATTAAAAAAAATACGTAAACAACAATATTTGAGTACCGGAATTCACAGTCGGCATATAAAACCATTAAAAAAAATTAAATCATTTAACGAAAGAGAAGCAACTAGATTAACAACTCATAAACCTAGATAAATTTTATTATTAGCAAATAATAATTTATGTGAATTTACAGATATATGTAATTAATTATTTTATAAAAAGGAGATAACATTAATGTCTGAAAAAAATAATTTAGCTCAAGAAAGTATGAAATACCTTCAACTATTAAATTTCATTGTTTTTAATGTCGCAAATGTTCAAGAAATTAAATTTTCAGAGTTTTTCTTGAATGAATTAAATTTATATGGCAATGTTCTTAACGATCATTATAATATGTATGCTTTTCAAAAAAATAATCTTATTTCTAAAATCATTAATGATATAAAAAAAATACAAAACAAAAAAATGGATATAACATCATTAGATATAATAGCAAATAAATTAATACAAGAATTTGAAACAAAAGATCCATATTGTGTTCTTCAAGAAGAACATATCCCGATATTACAAAATTTTTCTCAAAATTTGAATACACATATTCAATTAATTTACATAACTATTGAAAAAAATTTACAAAAAAATAAAAAAAGCATTATTGAAAAAGCCAAAAAAGCAAAACATACAGTTATTAAAAAGCCAAAAATTTCAAATGCTTATTGGAAAAAATTAATAAAATAACATTGTTATAATTAATTATTAAATAAAAAATATGCCTTAATCAAAATAAGTGTTGTGATTTTTCACAATCTATTTGTTTTGGATTAAGGCATTTTACTTTTTTATACGTATTAATTTATAATAAAGTTGAAATAAAAATTTGTAAGGAGAAGATTTTTGTGGCTAAAAACGAAAAAAAAACGCAAAAAAATCCTATGGCATTACTGCCAATTTTTGCGTTTTTATTTTTATATCTAGGACTCGGACTGATTTTTGAATACATTTTACATATTGAAATGGGTTTTTATAAAATCCCAATCGTTGTAATTTTTATGATTGCTTTACTTATCGCATGTATTCAAAATCATAAATTAACTCTCGATGAAAAATTAAACATTATGGCTAAAGGTATCGGTGACAAAAATATCGTTACTATGATTTTAATTTTCTTAGTCGCTGGTATTTTCGTCGGCGTTATCGGCCGTAATAGTGCTGAAGCTGTCGCATATTTCCTTTTGTCCGTAACTCCATCGCGTTTCTCTGTCGCCGTATTATTTCTAGCTGCATGCCTCGTTTCAACTGCAATGGGAACTTCCGTCGGTACTATCACTTTAATCGTTCCAATTGCTACTGCCGTCTCAAAAGTTTCAGGATTTTCTCTGCCATTATGTATCGGTGCCGTTATGGGCGGCTCAATGTTCGGCGATAATTTGTCATTTATCTCTGACACAACTATTGCCGCATGTAGCTCACAAGGTTGTGAAATGAAAGATAAATTTCGTGCGAATATCAAAATCGCTTTACCATCCGCAATAATTACTCTGATAATTATTTTGGCAAAATCTTTTTACGTTAAGTCAAATCCAATTGAAATTCCACAATACAATCTTTTGCTGCTCATTCCATACATATTAGTTTTAATCGGTGGAATTTGCGGCTTGAATGTCTTTACAGTTTTACTTACAGGAATTTTGTCAGGAACATTTACCACTTTAATTTCCGGCACGACAAATTTCGTTGATATTTTAAATAATATGGGACTCGGCACATGTCAAATGTTTGAAACAATTATGGTAACAATTTTGGTATCGGCAATGTGTGCATTAATTCGTGAATTCGGCGGCTTTGACGCAATCTTATCTTTCATTCGCCACGTATTTAAAGGAAAAATTGGCGGACGTTTAGGCGTTGGATTATTAGTCGGCGCTATGGATTTAGCTACTGCCAACAATACAATTGCGATTGTAATGGCCGGCCCAATTGCAAAAGAAATTAGTCATGAATATGATATCAGTCCAAAAGAATCTGCATCTTTACTCGATACATTTTCATGTGTCTTTCAGGGCATTATTCCTTACGGCGCACAAATGTTAATTGCGGTATCAACTGCGTCAGAATTAGGTAACAATATCAGTGCATTTCAAATCATTCCGTACTTACATTATCCATTTTTATTAGCTGCTTCATCAATTATTTTTATCATAGTTGGTGCAAAACGAAATGATAAAAATTAAACGGTAACATTTTTTAAAATCAAAAGTTTTTGGCCAACCAGTACGTCATCTTCAATTTCATTTACATCTTTTAATTCATCGATACTCATATTATATCTTTTAGCGATATCCCACAAACGGTCACCATTTTGCACAATATATACAACCATACTTGGCATATTTTCTAAAATTTCTTTGTCAATCTCACTAAATTTTATATCCGTAATAATTTTTGATTGCTGCTGCTTTATAACTTCTGCATTAAATCCTAATAAAATTCGTAAGTCAATCTCATTATTACTTAGCATATTAAATCCAATATGCTCAATTGTTGTGTCAATGTTCATTTCCATTTCTGGTAATGCTCCACGTACTTCTAATGTTTGTCGGTATGGTAAAACAGTTTTATACGAATAAATTGGTGACTCATCACTTTTTGCAATATAAAGAATATCAATATCAATAATTCCCTCAACCATTGCTTTATCATTAATTATATGACTATCATCAATATTTACTGTCGCATTTATTTTTAATATCTGTAAAATATCGGGACAATTCTCATCAAGTTGAATAATTTCTTTTATCGGTGATTGCATCTTATTCCGGCAGATAATATTTGAATAGCTAACCGTCTCACGTATTATTTCTAATTTCTCATCAATACAATATGCATCACTTAATATCTCAAAATCTTCCTGCGAATTTATTTTTATATTCGCTCCAATAAAAATTTCAGTATCAAGTACTCGGTCCTCTCCATCTTCATTTGGTTTGATATGAATATATTTATCTTGTACGAAAAGTTTTACGTCTGCCAGCATAAATTCTTTAGCTTTTGGAACATCAAATACTCCGTTAAAAGGTAACTCATGCTCGACAATCTCAATAATATTCTCACTTGAATCACTTTTATATAAAGTTTTGAGTAGAAGTTCACCATTAACTGTAATCTTACCATTACCCGATTTTATATCACGTGATACGATATCGATATCAGTTTGTAAAATTTCACGGATATTTGGTTTGCCTGATGGAATATTTAATTCGTCCTTAACAATAAATCTATCGGAACGATTTTCAATTAATCGATTTACAGTAAGATTTTCTTTTAATAATTGAGAAGATGGGATATTTTTAATAGCGGAAACAATTTCGTACTCAGATTCTTGTAAGACATTAGCGACAATATCAATAACGGCACGGAAATTAATTTTACGGTCATTTAACATTTTATAGTCAATTTTATTTATAGAAACTTTTACATCGGTAAACATTTCACTATCGGCGCCATCAATATTTATAAATTCATCAATAGCAATTGAATTATTAATACAGAAGATAGGATTATCAGAATCTTTAGCGATATAGAAAAGATTAAGATCTAAGCGGCCGATAAAATTTAATTTATCATGGAGGAGTTCAATTTTATCAGTAATAATATTGGCATGAGTCTGAAGGATAGAACTCATATCAGGTTTTATATCGGGGACAATAATATCGCCCTCAACTAAAAATTGAGAAGATTCCGTACCAATTTTTTTATCCAAATAAATTTTATCTTTAACTAAATCCATTATGAATCATCCTTTATGATTAAAATATAATAAAATTTATGCACGTGAAAAAATTTTTATACCGCATTGCCATTAAAATAAAATAATGCTAATATTTCTACGAGGTGGTAACTATTGAAAAAATATGTTGAGGCAATTACCGATATGGATAAAGATTTCGCACTATGGTATACGGATATTGTAAAGAAAGCCGAACTAATTGATTACTCATCCGTACGCGGATGTATGATTTTAAAACCATATGGGTATGCGATATGGGAGAGAATACAAAAAATTTTAGACCAAAAATTTAAAGAAACTAATCATGAAAATGTTTATATGCCAATATTTATTCCGGAGTCACTTTTACAAAAAGAAAAAGAACATGTAGAAGGATTTGCACCTGAAGTTGCATGGGTAACTCATGGAGGAAATGAGAAACTAACTGAAAAATTATGCGTACGTCCAACTTCAGAAACTTTATTTTGTGAGCACTATGCAAATATTATCCAATCGTATCGTGATTTACCAAAACTTTATAATCAATGGTGTTCAGTAGTACGTTGGGAGAAAACGACACGACCATTTTTACGTAGTTTAGAATTTTTATGGCAGGAAGGCCATACGGCACATACAACATTTGAGGAAGCAGAACAAGAAACATTAAAAATGTTAGATATTTATGCAGATTTTTGTGAAAAGATATTAGCAATACCAGTGATAAAAGGTAAAAAGACCGAGAATGAGAAATTTGCGGGCGCACTTTCAACTTATACGATAGAGAGTTTAATGCATGATGGACGCGCATTACAATCAGGAACGTCGCATAATTTTGGCGATGGATTTGCAAAAGCTTTTGACATTCAATACACTGACAAGCAAAACAAATTACAATATGTTTACCAAACATCATGGGGAATATCGACGAGATTAATTGGCGCAATAATTATGGTTCATGGAGATAATAATGGATTAGTTTTGCCGCCAAATATTGCTCCAATTCAAATTGCAATTATTCCAATCACAACAAAAAAATCTGAAGTAATTGACGCTGCAAAAATGATTGAAGCAAAATTAAAATCACAAAATTTACGTACAAAACTTGACTTGACAGATAAATCGGCCGGCTGGAAATTTAGTGAATATGAAATGAAAGGCGTACCGCTCCGAATTGAAATCGGCCCGCGCGATTTAGAAAATAATTCGGCAACATTTGTGCGACGTGATACAAATGAAAAAATTACGTTGCCGTTAAATAATTTTGACGCAAAAGAAATTTTAGATGCAATACAAAAAAATTTGTTTGATAAAGCTTTGGCGCATCGAAATAAAAATACGTTCAATGCAGAAAATTTAGAGCAGCTCGAAAAAATTTTGTCAAATACTCCTGGCTTTATAAAAGCAAATTGGTGTGGCAATTTAAATTGTGAATTGGCCGTTAAAGAAAAAACTGGCGCAACCGCTCGCTGTATTTCATTTGAACCTGCTAATGGAAAATGTGTTTGCTGTGGGAAAAACGCCCAGCATTTAGTTTATTGGGCAAAATCATACTAAGAGGTGGAAAAAATGTATCTGGCTCTCTACCGAAAATATCGGCCAAAAAAATTTGCGGATGTCGTCGGCCAAAAACATATCGTAAAAACTTTACTCAATCAAATTACTGCTAATCGTATCTCTCACGCTTATTTATTTTGTGGAACACATGGTACTGGTAAAACTTCTATTGCAAAAATTTTTGCAATGGCGGTAAATTGTTTTGACAATAAAAATGGTGAACCATGTATGGAATGTGAAAGCTGTAAAAATGTTTTGAGTAAACAAGACCCGAACATAATTGAAATTGATGCCGCAAGTAATAATGGCGTCGACAATATCCGTGATATTCGCGATGAAGTAAAATATCCACCAATTAACGGCAAATACAAAATTTATATCATCGATGAAGTTCATATGCTATCAGTCGGCGCGTTCAATGCGTTATTGAAAACTTTAGAAGAGCCGCCATCACACGTAATTTTTATTTTGGCGACAACAGACCCACAAAAAATTCCTGCCACAATTCATTCACGAACGCAACGATTTGATTTCAAACGAATTTTACCGCAAGAAATGTTTGACGCGATAAAAAAATATATGGCGGCCGAAAAAATTAATATCAGTGATGAAGCGATAAATTATGTGATACGATTGTCGGATGGCGCGATGCGTGATGCATTAAGCATTTTGGATCAGTGTATATCATTTTACTTCGGCGAGGAAATTTCACTGTCAAAAGTTATAAACATTACCGGTAATATCGACGATAAAAATTGCTGTGAGTTCCTAAACGCATTGAATGAAAAAAATGTAAAAAAAATTTTGGATATGACAAATAAAATTGTTATGGATGGCAAAGAAATTTCACATTTCCTCTCTGCTTTAATTATGTTTTTACGCGATTGCCTCGTGTTCAAAAATATTGGCGACGACGAAAATGTTTTACAATTATGGAATGACCGCGCACAAATTTTACAAAATTGTCAACTTTCTTCGCTAAATCAAATAAAATTACTGGAAGTTTTCTCGCAATTACAAAATGAATTAAAATATGCTATCAATCCACGAATTTCATTTGAAATTTCGTGTATAAAATTTTGCTCGGATGATGAAAAAAAAAATATAATTCAAACCAATAACGAAATAAAAATTTCAAAAAAAATTGACACGCCTGTAAAAAAAATAATACCGACGGACGTAAAAGAATTGATAAAAAAATGGCCGCAGATTGTCGCAAAATCTTCCGGCCTCTTAAAAGAAATTTTGAATTTGTCATACATCGGCTCGCTCAAAAATAATGTCGTCTATATAATTACAAACGATGCCGGTAGTAATGCAATATTAAAACAAAAAAAAGATGAAATTAAAAATTTAATCGATTTAGATTGCGAAATAGATTTCATTTGTAAAGATGATTATGAAGCCGAACATAAAAAAATTTTCAATCAAGACGATGAAGAATTGAAAAAGCAACTCAAAAAAATTAATTTCCCTATTGAAAGCTAAAAAAATTTGATTTTTATTTAAGACCTTTACTTTTTTTCTTTGAAAAGAAAAAAAGTAAAACAAAAAAAGAAACTTTAACAAAAAATCTTTATGCTTCTGCATAAAGATTTTTTTATTAAAATTTTTTTGGTTCTTTTTTTATAAAAAAAGAACGGTTTTAATTTTTTATTGTGATTTTTTATAAATATTACCAAAGGACGGCGACGTTCTAAACAATGCTTTGCCTAATATTCTTTCACGTTTCAAAAAAGTATTACTCCAATATCGAGAGTCATTTGAATTATTTCGATTATCACCCATCATAAAATAGCAACCATTAGGAATATAATACGGGCCGGCAAATTCATAAGTTTCTTTATCCAAAAAATTTTCTTCTAACGGCTCATCATTTATATAAACTTTTCCTGATACAACTTCTAATTTTTCTCCAGGCATTCCAATGATACGTTTTATGAATAAATTTTTTTCATTATCAGGTGGAATAAATACAACAATATCAAAACGTTTTGGTGATGAAAATAAATAATTTAAACGGTTAACTAATAAACTATCGCCAGTCATTAAAGTTTTTTCCATTGAACTTGATGGGATATATGCGTTTAAGATTACGAAGCGATTAAAAAATAAAGCGATAACGATAGAGGTACATATTAAAATGATGAAATCGAAAGCCTCAAGAAAACGCTCTGAGCATAAAAAATTTTTCATCGATATTAATTCACATCCTAATCATTTTGTTCGCTATCAGATTTATCGGATAATTTATTAGATAAATCTTGAATAACGTTAGCAGTTTTTTGGATAACAGATTGAGTAGTTTTTCTAACTTTTGGCTCCATATTTTTATATACTTCACTAACTTTATTACCTAAATCTTTAGCGATACTATCAACATTTTTAGAAAGTTTTTTAATTTTTTCCTCAAAGTCTTTAGATTTATTATCACATTCTTTAAACTTCATAGAATCAAATAATTTTACGGCGTCGTCAACATTAATTTTACCATCTTCAAGCATTTGTAAAACTTTTAAACGTTCTTCTTTCATAAAAAATTCCTCCTTTAATTGTAAAATTTTTATTCGATGAAAAAAATCAAAGCGTTTTATCATTATTATAACTCAAAAATACGAGAAAAATTATCAATGCAAAAAAAATTAATTTGTAATATGTATCTTCTTGCATAAATTTATTTCCACATGATATAATAATTACATAAAAAAAGAGAGAGTACTAACTCTCCCTTGTGGCAATCCGCTAAAAAGGCGGAGGCTTGCTAACGGTTAATTAAAAAATTTATACTAATTCTTTACCGTTGCTTACCTTTGCGAGAGGGGCAACGGTTCTTTTTTGTAATTTTTGGTTCTAGCTCATTTAGTTTTTGATTAATTTTATAATCAATAAACCAATCGAGTAAACCAAATAACAAAACCAGAACACTGGCGATTTTTGAAATGATATCAATAATCAGATTCAAATCTGCCACTTGCATCGCCCTCCTTTCTTTCAAGGGTTAAGCAAGCCTCCGTTGTCCCTTTATCGCAATTGCCATATCTTTATTATAGCAAATTATTCACGTATTTAAAATATCACAACCATTTTTTATAAAAAGAGGATGCACTCTATGAATTCATAGTTTTGTGTGCATCCTCTTTTTTTTATTTTGAACTAGTTAATTCATATTTTACATATATGAAACTGCAACCTATATATTTTATCGTATAAATTATTTGTCATTCGGTAATGACTTCATCGTCGGGAATAATAAAATATCACGAATTGAAGCTGAATCTGTAAACAACATAACTAATCTATCAATACCAATGCCAAGTCCACCAGTCGGCGGCATTCCATATTCCATTGCTGTCAAAAAATCTTCATCAATCATATTAGCTTCATCATCGCCCGCATCGCGTAATTTTTCTTGATATAAAAATCTTTCACGTTGATCAATTGGATCATTTAATTCTGAATAAGCATTTGCAAATTCGCGTCCAATGATAAATAATTCAAAGCGCTCAGTATAATCTGGATTGTCAGGTTTTCGTTTTGTAAGCGGTGAAATCTCAACCGGATGATCCAACAAAAATGTTGGCATTACCAAATTTTTTTCGGCGTATTCTTCAAAAAATAAATTTAACAAATCACCTTTACGATGATACGGTTCATATTTTATATTTCGTTCGTCAGCTAATTTTTTTGCTTGTTCAAGATTAATTTGCGTAAAATCAATGTCGGCATATTTTTTCACAGCGTCAAGCATTGTAATTTTCTCAAATGGTTTTTCCAAATCAATTTCAACGTCGCCAAATTTTATCACGTACGAATTATAAATTTGTTTAGCAATAAATTTAAACAAATTTTCGGTTAAATCCATCATATCATTATAATCAGCATAAGCCTGATACAATTCTAACAAAGTAAATTCAGGATTATGTTTGATACTGATACCTTCGTTACGAAAAACGCGTCCCATTTCATAAACCTTATCAAAGCCGCCAATAATTAATTTTTTCAGCGGCAATTCAAGTGCTATTCGCATATACATATCAATATTCAAAGCATTATGATGTGTAATAAATGGGCGAGCATTTGCGCCGCCAGGAATAGTTTGCAGAATTGGTGTTTCAACTTCGAGGAAATTTTTTTCGTCCAAAAATTTTCTAATAGCTTTAATGATATTTGAGCGCAGCAAAAATTTATTTTTCACGTCAGAATTTACAATCAAATCCAAATATCTTTGACGATAGCGAATTTCCTGATCGACAAGTCCATGAAATTTTTCAGGTAATGCACGCAAACTTTTTGCAAGCAGTATAATTTTTTCGACGCGTATTGAAATTTCACCTTTATGTGTTTTAAAAACGGTGCCATTTATACCAACGAAATCACCGATATCAAATTTTTTGAACTCATTATAAAAATCTTCACCGATTTCGTCACGTTTTACATAAATTTGAATTCGAGCCGATGAATCTTGTAAATTACCGAAAGATGCTTTTCCCATAATTCTTTTAGTCATTAAGCGTCCGGCAACTTTTACGTTTTTATTTTCGAACGCATCAAAATTTTCGATTATAGATTTATTTAAAGTATCCGTTTGGAATTTAACGATTTCGAACGGATTTTTATTTGCTAATTTTAAGTCATTTAATTTTTCAATACGAATATCGTCTATCAATTTTTTATTCACCTTTTTACTTTTGTTTTTTAATCACAGTCTTTATTAATATAATAAATTTATTTTAGTAGATAAAGTAGTAGGGATTGTTGATATGTATAAAACATGTTAAAAATATCTCGTAATGATTAATAAAGAAATTGAAAACATTGTGGATAACTTCTTCAAAACTGTAATTTAATCCACATTATACACAATTTTTTTTTTTAATTGCAATTATGAACATTTTCTCCACACTTTATTCTCTTTTTAATGTTGATAAAAACCGTTCTTTTTTTATAAAAAAAGAACCAAAAAAATTTTAATAAAAAAAATCTTTGTGCAAGCGCACAAAGATTTTTAGTTAAAGTTCTTTTGATTACTTTTCTTTCAAGAAAAGTAAGATTTAGATATAGAAATAAAAATCATTCTTTTTTTATAAAAAAAGAACCAAAAAAATTTTAATAAAAAAATCTTTGTGCGCTTGCACAAAGATTTTTTAGTTAAAGTTCTTTTGTTACTTTTCTTTCAAGAAAAGTAAGGTCTTATAATTTTAAGCGTAAACTTTTTGAGAAAAAATTATAAGTAAAAGAAGAAAGATTATAATTATAGAAATATTTTTTTTCATTTTGTAATACCTCCATGAAAAAATTTTAAAGTACAGACTTCAGAATTTACTATCGAATTTATGCAGAATTTTTTTACATTCTTCGCTATAACTTGTCATATTGAATTGATTTTTTTTATTCAGTTATAATAAACAATTAAAATGGTTAAGGAGGTTTTACTTATGATATTAAAAAGATGTGCGGGAGTTTTACTTCATCCAACTTCTTTATATGGAAAGTATGGGATAGGAGATTTAGGTCAAGCATGTTATGAGTTCATTGATTTTTTACATGCGAGCCATCAGAAAATTTGGCAAGTCTTACCGATAAATCCAATAAGTTTTGGTAATTCACCATATCAAAGTTTTTCGACATTCGCTAAAAATTATTT
This sequence comes from uncultured Clostridia bacterium, assembly GCA_947427385.1. Taxonomy (GTDB): domain Bacteria; phylum Bacillota; class Clostridia; order Lachnospirales; family CAMVHY01; genus CANEHT01. Next base: position 24,132 of record CANEHT010000013.1, read on the forward strand.
ACTAATAAGTCCCGAAATTTTATTACAAAAAAAATATTTATCAGCTGAAAATTTTACCGATATTCCTAATTTTGACCAGTATAATGTAGATTATGAACGTGTTGCACAATTTAAATCAAATCTATCTCGTATTGCATTCACAAATTTTTGTAAGGATATCCCTAAAAAATTTATTGAGTTTTGTGAGGGAAATTCAGATTGGCTCGATGATTACTCACTTTTTTTATCACTAAAAAATTATTTCGTTTCATATCGTACTAAAAATAAAAATAGTCCTGAAATTGAAAATGATTTAAAAAAATTAGCAGACATACTTCCATTAAATCTCGTAAATGATTATTATTTTGGTGCAGTTTGGTCTACTTGGCCTCATGATATTGTACAACGTGATAAAAATTGTTTGGATAAATGGCGTAAAATTTTTGCCGATGAAATCCTCTACCATAAATTTTTACAGTTTGAATTCTTTGAGCAATGGATTGCTATTAAAAATTATGCAAATTCGAAAAATGTTTCTATCATTGGTGATATCCCAATCTTTGTCGCGTATGATAGTGCTGATGTTTGGGTTAATAAAAATTTATTTGAATTGGATTCTAATTTCTTCCCAACCGTTATCGCTGGAGTTCCACCTGATTATTTTAGTACGACTGGCCAACTTTGGGGTAATCCACTTTATAAATGGAGTGCACATAAAAATTCCGGATATAATTGGTGGATTAAACGTATAAAAAATATTTTTCAGTACGTTAATATTTTACGTATTGACCATTTTCGTGGATTTGAATCTTATTGGGCAGTTCCATTTGGTGAAAAAACTGCTGTTAATGGAAAATGGGAAATAGGGCCCGGTAAAAATTTTTTTGATATCGTTGAAAAAAAATTAGGTAAGCTTCCTATTATTGCTGAAGATTTAGGAATAATTACGGAGAAAGTTTTAATTTTACGTGATAGTTGTAATTTTCCTGGAATGAAAATTTTACAGTTCGCATTTGATGGTACAAATAATAATTATCATTTACCGCATAATTTTGAAACGACAAATATTGTTGCTTATACTGGAACTCATGATAATGATACGACCGTTGGTTGGTATGAGAAATCTCCTGAGAATTTTAAAGATCAATTTCGCCGCTATATGAATGTTTCGGGCAATGACCCTGCTTGGGATTTAATTAAATTGTTATATTCAAGTGTGGCTGCTTATGCAATTGTTCCTATTCAAGATTTAATGGGTTTAAATTCTTCCGCACGTATGAATTTACCTGGAAATTCTAACGATAATTGGCGCTTTAGATTTACTAAACAAATGTTATCTGATGAGATAAAAAATAAATTGCTTTACCTTTGTAATCTGTTTGATAGATAAAAATAAAATCTTGACATTCAATATATTATGTGTTATTATATTTAGGTAACATTAATTTTATTACAAGGGAGTGATTATTATGGAAGATTATTTAGAATCAAATAATAAGCGTATGGATCCTTTTTTAAAATCTGGTATTTATAGTAAGAGTGAATATGATTCGCGAGAGATAAAAGAACATTCGAATGGGGTAAAGCTTATATTGCAAGAATTAAGTTCTAAAAATCATTCTGATAAAAATTTAAAAGTATCTAAAAAAGTTACCGGAAAATTACAAGAGTATGCAAATAAATGTGAAAAAATATTAAGCGAGGAAAATGTAGCAGAAAACACGTCAAATTTAGATGAATTAATAGATGCCTTAGAAAACAAAAATTATTTCAAAGCATTTGAACTTTCAAAGTATCTAATCATTGATAAATTAAAAAATGTAGAATTGAAGTCTTACCAATTAGAATATGGATTAGTTAACGATGTAATAAAAGAATTAAATGAAATTAATATTAATCAATCAATTTTTTTAGATGAAAAATCAATTAATCTTATAGATAAATTTGATATTATTCTAAATATAGCAGGAGAAATGGAACTTGAAAGTGTTTTAAAAAGTGGAAATCTTAGCAAGTATGCAGATAAATATAAACTTAGTCAAGATGAAATAAATGAAATGATGGATGAAATAAAAAAAATTAGTTCAAAAGAAAAAAATTCTTATAAAGATTTTTTTGAAAAAAATATAAGTGAAACAATAAATGAATTTCCAAAACCACTTTTAGAAAATGATTCTTTTGATAAAGATTTCTCTAAGGAATAAAAAATCCGTTTATACGGATTTTTTTTATTAGTTTTTAATTTCTATTTTAAAAATGTTAAAGTGTTTTTACTTGACAATTATTTTTGTATGTGATTAAATTTCTCAAAAGTTTGTGGTGATTTATATGACTGAAGACGATTGTTTATTATGGCTTTCATGTATTCCAAATTTGACACTGAAACGTCAGAAAGATTTGATTTCTATTTTTGGTTCCGCTCATGATATTTGGGTTGCTCCTGAAAAATTAATTCTTTCCGTTAATGGTATACCTAAAAATATTTTGGAAAATATTATTTCATATAAGAATCCTAAAAAATTTATTGCGTATGAAAAAATGATGCGGCAAAGTAATGTTTCTTTTATCTCATATAAATCTGATTTATATCCTGAACTATTAAAACAAATTCCAGACTATCCTCTTGGTTTATATGTAAAAGGTGATTTACCAGACAATTCACTTCTAAAAATAAGTATAGTTGGCTCACGAAAATATACTGAATACGGTGCATATATCGCTAAAAAAATTGCATGTGACCTCGCCGCACGTGATATTGTTATTGTTAGTGGAATGGCGCGCGGAATTGATAGTGTTGTTCATAAAGCTGCAATAAATTCTAATGGAAAAACTATTGCAATTTTAGGATGTGGCGTTGATATTTGTTATCCACCTGAGAACGCACGGATTCGTGAAAATATTATTCATAATGGTTGTTTGATATCAGAGTTTCCACTTGGAACTAAACCGATTGTTAGGAATTTTCCAATGCGTAACAGAATTATTAGTGGGATTGCAAAAGCTTTGATAGTTATTGAAGCATCAGAGAAAAGTGGGACACTTATTACTGCGGGTCATGCACTTGAACAAGGTCGTGAAGTTATGGCGATACCTGGAATGGTGAATAGTAATTTTAGTCGTGGGACAAATTATTTAATTAAGAATGGCGCAAGTTTAGTAACAAGCTTTCAGGATATTTTAGATATTATTGGCGATAACCATTATTGTAAAAATTTCTCTACTAATATAAATGAAAATTTTTCTAATTATAATATTTCACTTGAAAATAATGAAAAATTAATTTATGATGTTATTGGATTCGATGAGAAATCTTTCGACTTTATTGCTAATCATGTTGATTTACCTGTTAGTAAACTTTCGTCATGTTTGATTATGCTCGAAATTAAAGGTATAATCAAAAAATTACCCGGCTCAAAATATATTCGAACTTGATGGAGGTTTCTTATGCCTAAATATTTAGTTATTGTCGAATCACCTGCTAAAGCTAAAACTTTAAAAAAATTCCTCGGTTCAAATTATAAAATTACCGCATCAGTTGGCCATGTCCGTGACTTACCTAAAAGCTATCTCGGTATCGATGTCGATAATGATTTCGCTATGAAATATATAACTATTCGTGGGAAAAAAGATGTTATTACAAAATTAAAAACAGATGTAAAAAATTCTGATTTTGTTTACTTAGCTACTGACCCTGACCGTGAGGGCGAAGCTATTGCTTGGCATTTATTTGAATTACTAAAACTCGACCCTAAAAAAACTAAACGTATTACTTTTAATGAAATTACTAAAGATGCTGTAAAAAATTCGATAAAAAATGCTCGTGATATCGATATGGATTTAGTTAATGCACAACAAGCACGTCGTGCACTCGACAGAATCGTTGGTTATAAAATAAGTCCAATTCTCTGGCATAAAGTTCGTCGTGGATTAAGTGCCGGTCGTGTTCAATCTGTTGCATTAAAAATAATTTGCGAGCGTGAGAAAGAACGCCTCGAATTCGTTCCAAAAGAATATTGGAGTATTGATGTTTCATTAAAAAGTGGCCGTGAAAAATTTATCGCTTCATTTTTCGGTAAAGATAAAAAAATTGAACTGAATAATAAAAATGATGTCGATAAAATTATTGCGTTTATCGAAAAAAATAAAGATAAATTTGTTGTGGGCGAAGTAAAAAAAGGTTCACGTATCGGTAAACCATATCCACCTTTTACGACAAGTACTCTTCAACAAGAAGCATCAAAATTACTTTCCTTTTCTACGAATAAAACTATGCGTGTCGCTCAGCAATTATATGAAGGTGTCAAGATAGAAAATGAGGGAACAGTCGGTTTGATTTCATATATCAGAACCGATTCAGTTCGAGTTTCTGATGAAGCGTATGAGCAAGCAAAAAATTTTATTTTGGATAAGTACGGTAAAAAATATTTAGCAAAGTCGCGGCCGATTTATAAAACAAAATCAAATGCACAAGATGCTCATGAAGCTATTAGGCCAACTTATTCGTCAAGAAATCCGGAAATGATAAAAGATTCTTTGACACCGGAGCAATATAAACTTTACAAATTAATTTGGCAGCGATTTATTGCAAGTCAAATGGCGCCAGCTAATTATGATACGCAAGCCGTAAAAATTTTGAATGGCGAGTATGTGTTCAAAACGACGGGCTCAGTTTTAAAATTTAATGGATATTTGGCAGTATATGACAGTGATAAAGAAAAAAATGTTAATCTTCCAGAATTAAATGTCGGCGATAAATTGAAATTTGATAAATCGATGCCGCTTCAACATTTTACTCAGCCGCCTGCAAGATTTTCTGAAGCTATGCTTGTAAAAACGCTTGAGGAATTAGGAATTGGCCGGCCGAGTACCTATTCAGCAATAATTACGAATATTCAACAGCGTGGATATGTCGCAAAAGAAAGTAAAGCTTTCTATCCAACTGAATTAGGTGAAATCGTTAATAATTTGCTTGAGGAAAATTTTAATCAAATTGTAAATATAAATTTCACTTCAAATATGGAATTATCTCTTGACAAAATTGAAGATGGAAGTATAAAATGGATAAATATACTGAAAGATTTTTATTTTCCGTTTAATCAGACAGTAGAAATTGCTGAAAATAAAATAGATAAAGTCAAAGTTTCTGACGAGGTAACTGATATTGTATGTGATAAATGCGGAAGAAATATGGTCGTGAAAATGGGTCGCTATGGTAAATTCTTAGCTTGCCCCGGTTTCCCCGATTGTAAAAATGCTAAACCGTATTTCGAAAAAATTGATGCCATTTGCCCAAAATGTGGCGCTGGTGTTCTATCTAAAAAAACTCGTAAAGGTAAAATTTATTATGTTTGTGAAAAAAATCCTGGCTGCGATTTCATTTCTTGGGCTAAACCTTTAAAGGAAAATTGTCCGAAATGCGGTAGTTATTTAGTTCTAAGAGGTAATAAAAAAGTTTGTTCGAATAAAGATTGTGGCTATTCAGTAAAAAATTAATTTGATGCTAATAAGTGTGTAAACACTTATTTACATAATTTGCTTTTTTATTATTTTTATTGGAGGTTTTATATTAATGAAAGAAGATTTCGTAAGTACTATGAGAAATTTGAACAGATTAATTGGGACTCACAAAAGTAATGGCGAATTATTGAATGGTATAGCAAGTGTTATACAAGAATCTACTAATGCTAATACAGTTTTTATAGAAGGTAATGGTAGAATTCTTGCAGTTGGTGGTAATTTGCCAAAAGATTTAATGTCTGATAACAATGAATTTATTGATAAAAAAGTGGCAGTTCAAATTAATAAGTTCAAAGAACCTCAGATTAATATTAATTTGACAGGAGTAGAAAATTGTTCGTCAGCTGTTGTTCCTATTCCAAATGGTGGTTCAATGTTATTATTTAAGGATAATAATGAAGAATTTTCCGAACAAAACAAATTAAGTGCAGAAGTTGGTGCGAATAATGCAGCTTGGGTTGTTCAGTGGGTAAAAAAAGAAAATCAAGATAATGAAGATAGAGAAATAAAAATTGCACGTGCTGTATTGAATTCATTATCATTTACAGAAATTGATGTTATTATTGAAGTTTTCGACAGTATTAAAAATGGCGAAGGTTTTGTTGTTGCAAGTAAAATTGCGGACAAAAATGGTTATGCGCGTTCAGTTACAGTTAATGCACTTAGAAAATTGGAAAGCGCTGGCGTTGTTCAAACTCGTTCACTTGGTGTTAAAGGTACTTATATTAAAGTTATTAACAACAAACTTTGCGACGAGATTAATAAATTCAAGAAAAGAAACAGAGTTTAAAAAAACTGCAGTTTATTCTGCAGTTTTTTTTATAGCCCACGAGGTAACTTTAAAATTTTGCCGACATAAATTTTATCGGGATCGTCCATATCATTTAACTCCATAATTTTATCAACCATTTTGGAGTTGCCAAAAAATTTTTGGCTTATTCCACTAAGACTATCGCCGCTTTCAACTGTATAAGTTTTTGGAATAATATTTTGTGTTGGCAAATCAATATTTTGTGGCGTATTCAAATCTTTTTGTGGTGTTTCAGTTTCAATTTCAATATCTTTGACAATTTTAGGGGATTGCTCTGAAAATACAGAGGCAATCTCATTTTTTTCCTCAATTTTTTTGTACGACACATTTAAATTTTTTAATTGCTTTTCTAATTTTGAGATGCGGTCCTCATTTTGTACCAGTCCGGTTCCCATTACGAAACAAATTAAAAATAAAACGGCGCACAATCCTGAAAGCATATTAACGATTTTTCGTTGGTCATTATTAGATTTTTTTATGCGTTCAAATTGGCGTTTACGAATTGTAATTTCGGCCGGTTCTTCCTTTTGTGTGTCGTCAGTTATTGTCGGTTTGATTTCTTTATTTGCAATCATATATTCATTCATCGCATCATTTTTTTGATAATAAATGAAATAACCGCTAACCGGCAATAAATTTTCGCGCGCTTTATCAAAAACGTGGAAAACATTTAAGTTTTCAATTGGGTCGCACAAAAAAAATGTTTGAAAAAGTTTGTTAAAATTATTACGGAATTCGCTAACATATTTTTCATTTAGGTAGACGCCGTAGCCTGGTTGTGATTGCATAAGTCCGACGACTTCTAAACCACCAAAATATTTTTCAATTTGTTCGTAAACATAGTCCCATGATTCAGAAGTTAGATTTAAAATGCCATTATCATGTCGTGTGTGTTTGGCGGAAATCGCGCCGCTAATTAAAATTATATTTTTATCATCTTCTTTGAAATTTTTTCCGATAAGAAATGCCAAACGTTCATTATAATTGCCGCCCTTAGCGTATTGTTGTAAATAAGTATAGGCATAATCTTCAATGTAGATTTTTAATTTTTCATCACTATTTCCAAATTGTTTGACATTGCTTGGAGCTTTAAATTTACTCATAAAAAAATACCTCCCTGCATAATATAATAAGTTATAATGCTTGGAGTAAATTTTTTTTGGCAAAAAAGGTCGAGCTACATATTTTTTTTATTTTAAAATACGACAGGTGGTAAAATGCTCATTGGTATCGGTACGGATATAGTTGAAATCTCACGGTTTATAAATATGAAACAAAACGTTATCGAAAAAATTTTTACGCCCACTGAAATAATTTATATTTCACGTAAAAAAGTTGAGACAACCGCAGGAATTTTTGCCGCTAAAGAATCTGTTGCTAAATGTTTTGCTTGCGGGTTTGAAAAATTTTCGATACGTGATATAGAAATTTTACATGACAAAAAAAATGCGCCATTAGTGAAATTACATAATGTCGCATTAAAATTTTCCCAACAATTAAAAGTTACAAACATAAAAGTAAGCGTCTCGCACTGCAAAGATTTCGCTATCGCTTTCGCAATTATAGAAACTTAAAAGTAAAAACCGTTCTTTTTTTATAAAAAAAGAACCAAAAAAATTTTACTAAAAAAATCTTTGTGTGAAATCACACAAAGATTTTTTATAGTAAAATTTTTGAACATAACCCAAAGAATTAAATAAAAAAGTAATTAAGTAGATAAATGAAATGAATAAATTTTGTAGTGAACAGGAAACGTTGTTAATTTAAAATTATGCTTTAAGTTAGTGATAACAACTATTTTATCTTCTAATTTAATTTTTCCTTTTCTTGAATTAAAGCATTCATTTTTTTTTAATATGCCATTTCCATATATTTTTTCTCTCAATTTAGAATCGATTGTCATGATGGTATATTAAAATGTATTGATGTTTGTCTTGCTGATAACTGATGCATTTGCTTGTATTTTATAACACAAATTTTAAATTCATCATTATATTTATTATGATTATTTTGTTTTATCTTAATTTCATATTTGATCTTTCCATAATACAAAGTGATTTATTATCGTTATTTAAAAAATATGACATGGAGTGAGATTGCGAAAGAAACAAATTATCATATCAGAACATGTTATAAACTTGAATCAAAAGCGATTAAAAAATTAAAATCCAAAAAATAAAAATGGGCACAAAATGGCACTTAAATATGTGCTACAATGCTATTGATAAAAAAAGTTGTTGAAGTAAAAAGGTACTACTGAACGATTAATAAAAAGCGGGGCCACGAACTGGCGTTTTTTACTTTTTAAAATGTGAAAAAAATTTATGTATTTCGTTACGCAATATATCAACTTGAGTAAAAAAAGTGAAAAATGTGGTATAATAATTTTATATGAGGTGCAATATTTTGTTTACAGTAGAAAAAACAAATCAAAAGCATGAAGAAGATTTACAACGCTTAAAAAGATTTCGATTACTTGATGATGATTTCATGACAAAATGTTTTGAGGGCGATAATGAGTGTATAGAGTTAATATTACGTATTGTGATAGATAAACAAGATTTAAAAGTTGTAGATGTTCGTACACAAATATTCGTAGAAAATTTGCTAAAACGTTCAGTTAGATTAGATGTGCTAGCGACAGATGATTTTGGTCGGAAATACAATATCGAAATCCAACGTTCTGATAAAGGAGCAGGAAGAAAAAGAGCAAGATATAATAGCAGTATGTTGGACGCAAATATTTTGGAGAAAAGCGAAGATTTTGAGAAACTACCGGAGACATATGTTATTTTCATCACAGAAAATGATGTTATGGGGAAAGGTAAACCGTTATATCACATAGAAAGATATATTTCTGAAACTAACGAGATGTTTGGCGACGGTTCGCATATACTGTATGTAAATGGAGCGTATCGTGATGAAACTCCGATAGGGAAATTAATGCATGACTTTTCTTGTACGAATCCGTCAGATATGAACTACGAAACATTGGCAAACCGAGTAAAATTTTTTAAAGAACATAAGGAGGGGATTGCAATTATGTGTAAAGTTATGGAAGATATGAGAAATGATGCATGGCAAGAAGGTATTAAAGAAGGTATAGAAAATGGAATTAAAGAAGGAGCAATAGATACAGCAAAAAGAATGTTAAGCGATGGAGTTTTACCGCTAGAGAAAATTGCGGAATATTCCGGACTTTCTTTGGATGAAGTAGGAAAGCTTCAAACAAGTAAAATTGCATAAAAAATTTATTATTATATCAGAAAAAACATCTTTGGTTGATTAAAATCAAAGATGTTTTTTGTATTGGAGGTTAGATATGCGGATTGAGAAAAGAAAGTTGGAAAAATTTATAAGCAAAAAAGGCGGTAAAATGAAATGCCTGAATGTTATCGCACAACTTTTCGGATTAAGTGTCAGGCGGATTCAACAGCTTACACAAGATGGGATAATAAAAACGCAAAGAGATAAAGACGGAGTACGCAAATATGAATTAGTGTCAACGATACAAAGATATATAAAATATTTATCGGAGAAAGCATATGGGCGTAATAAGACGGAACGTGAATTGGAATTAAAAGAACAAAAACTTCGTGCAGAAATTGCATTAAAAGAAATTCAAGGTGAACTACAAAATATACGCAAAGAAATAGCAACAGGTAAATATATTTCAGTTGAAGAAGTACAATTTGATTACAGCAAATTTTTTGTAGCATTTAAGAAATTTGCGATGTCGATACCAAATCGAATAATTGGCAGAATAAATGGTTATATAGAGTCATTACAGGCGCATGGGTTAGAAAAAGATATGACGAATGAAATTAGTGAAATTTTGTGTTCGTTTGTTATTAATTGATACAGGTGGTAAATATAAAGATATGATAGCTGCAAAGATGTGTAAAGAAAATGGACAAGGTTCATGGATGGTTTATAAAAATTGTGATTTAGATTATGCACATCAATTAACATCAGAGCATAAAGTTATTGAACATAGTAATGGTCATGAAGTTATGAAATGGGTATTAAAAAATAGTCATGCTGATAATCATTGTTTAGATGCAGAAGTTTATGCAATGGCAGCAGCAGATGTTTTGGGCGTAAGAAATTTATTTTTACGTGAAACAGAATCAATATCTCAAAAAAAATTGGAGACACAAGAAGAAAATTGGATAAAAAACAATGATGATTGGCTTTAAAATATTTTTAAAAGAAACTTTTTATAAAGTTTTTTCATGAAGCGGCTTTAAAAAAACCGCTTATGGTTCTTTTTTTTCAAAATGAAGAGACCACCTTTTGTTAGACAAATAATTTAACGAAAGGGGAAATTTTATGT
>CANEHT010000014.1 GCA_947427385.1 uncultured Clostridia bacterium
GAGACAATGGAAATGATTTAGGAGACAATGGAAACGATTTAGGAAACAACGGAAACGATTTAGGAAACAATGGAAATGATTTAGGAAACAATGGAAATGATTTAGGAAACAATGGAAATGATTTAGGAAACAACGGAAACGATTTAGGAAACAACGGAAACGATTTAGGAAACAACGGAAATGATTTAGGAGATAATGGAAACGATTTAGGAGACAATGCGGTACCTGCTCAATCACAGCAAACAAATTTAACTAAAGTTGATTTGCAAACAAATTTAACTAAAGTTGATTTGCAAACAAATTGTGGTGGTGCCGCAGTTAATGCTTCAATTACGATAAACGAGTCAGAAAAAGATATGGAAAAATTGGCAAAAGGCATGCAATTAGCAATGGAAAATGGTAAGGAAAAAGAGTTATTAATGGCTTTTGAAAAAGCTGGTTTTGAAGTTGATTATGCAACTAATAATATTGAGCCTCAAAATGGATTAACTCTTAAGGATGCAGTTAAAGTTGTAAAAGGTTTTCAAAGAGAGCATTTTCCACAAGCTAAGGTAACTCAAAAAGTTGAAACAAAATATATAGGAGATAAGGAAACTATAGAAAAAGGTATTACAAGTCAAATAAATGAAGCAAATGCAGCTATAGCGTCAGGTAATTTTACAAATATGACTAGAGTTGGAGAATTAGCAAAAGCAGCAGTAAAGCATAATCTTCCAGTTAATGTTGAAATGGGTAACAGAAATCCTGAATATAATAAAACAAGAATGCTAAACGCAAAATCTGCAATGAATATGAGTCAGAATGAAATTAATCAAGTAGCACAAAGGACAGAAGCAAAATAAAAAAAAGATATACCTTATCTTTTATTAAACTTTTTCCTCTTTTATCAGATAAATATAAATCTGATAGAAGAGGAATTTTTTATGATAAAATTATTTTTAAAAATTTTTTAAGGGAGATTTTTCATGCGATATGTAAAATATAAGGATGGAATTAAAATGACGGACTTTAATAGTTTTGATATCGGACAAATTTTAGAATGCGGACAATGTTTTAGATTTTTTGGAAAAGAAAACAATTATTTCATCATTGCGTATGGCAGAAAATTAAATATTATTCAAAGTGATGATGAAATTTTTTTTACGCCTTGCAGTATTGAAGATTTTGAAAATATCTGGATAAATTATTTTGATTTAGAGCGCGATTATTTACGCATAAAAAAAATATTATCATCGAGTGATAATATTTTAGCTGAAGCTGTGAATTTATATGGTGGTATCAGAATTTTACAGCAAGATAAATGGGAATGTTTATTGTCATTTATTATTTCGCAAAATAATCGGATTCCACAAATCAAAAAAGTTATACAAAATATTTCACAAATGTTTGGTACAGAAATTTGTAATGATTGTTTTGCATTTCCAACGCGTTCACAATTAATAAATGCTGATGAAAAAAAATTGATGGATTGTCGTACGGGATTCCGTGCAAAATATATTTTGGATGCTATTAATTTTGATATTGATTTGGAAAAATTGTCGGATTTTTCTACCGCCGATATTAAACAAAAATTGATGCAGATAAAAGGTGTTGGCAATAAAGTTGCTGACTGCACGCTTTTATTCTCATTTGGACGACATGAAGTTTATCCAATTGATGTTTGGGTAAAAAGGGTTTCACAGGAAATTTTTTTTGACAATAAAAATGTAAGTATAAAGCAGATTCATGAGTTTGCCGAAAAAAAATTTGGTGAACTGGCGGGATTCGCGCAGCAATATTTATTTCATTACATAAGGAATAAAGTTTAGGAATCGGCGCTTCGATTTATTTCTATCACGCCGTTTATATTTAAAAGTTTGTCGGATAGATTTTTCAGTTTCGATTTATCTTCAATTTCAATACCGACGTCAAATATTACTTTTGATTTAGTTGTATGTGAATTTATAGATTTGAGCTCAATTTTTTCTTTAAGTAAAAATTGAGTTATCTTGGCCAAAATTCCAGTTATATCTTCACAGATTATTTTTACTTTGACAAAATAATTAGCTTTGCTTTTTTTATTTTGCCAATGTAATTCAATTAACCGTTTACGATTGTATTCATCTAAATTGATTATGTTTTTGCAATCAGTACGATGAAGTGAAACGCCGCGTCCACGAGTTATAAATCCAACAATTTCATCGCCTGGAAGTGGGCTACAACATTTTGAAAATCGAACATTTACGTCGCCGATACCTTCAATAAAAATAAATTGTTGTTTGTCGGTTGACGGCGGTAAAATTTTTTCTTTTTGCTCAACAATTTTATTTTGTGATTTATAATCGTTGTAAAGTTTATTTATCACATTTCCTTCTTTTATCGCGCCATGACCAACTGCTGCAAACACAGTGTCAATTGAATTGAAACTATATTTTTCGAGCAAACCGTCAATAGATTTTGGCGAAAGTAAATCATTTAGTGAAAGATGTTTCTTTTTCGCCTCATGCTCTAATAATTCTTTGCCGCGCTGAATATTTTCTGCCTTACTTTCTTGACGAAACCATTGATTAATTTTTGTTTTTGCATGATTTGTTTGAACAATCTTTAGCCAACTTAATTTTGGGCCGGTAGAATTTTGACTCGTTATAATTTCAACACGATCACCGGTTTTTAAAACATACTCGATAGGTACGAGTTTACCGTTTACTTTTGCACCAATCATTTTATTTCCAACAGCGCTATGAATTGAGTAAGCAAAATCGAGTGGAGTCGAACCACTTGGTAAACTTATAACTTTACCGCGTGGCGTAAAACAATAAACGTGCGATTGATAAATATTTAAATCAAATTTAATAGCGTTTAGATAATCTTTGTTGTTATTCAATTCTTTTTGCCAATCCAAAATTTGTTTTAGCCATTCAAGTTTTGCTTTTTCACTATCAATTTTATTGTTAAACGCGCCGTCTTTATATTTCCAATGGGCTGCTATTCCGTATTCAGCTACGCGATGCATTTGAAAAGTTCGGATTTGAATTTCAAAAGGTTCACCTTCCGGGCCAATTAAAGTTGAATGGAGCGACTGATACATATTTGATTTAGGCATAGCGATATAATCTTTAAAGCGGCCGGGAATTGGTTTATACATTTCATGGATGATACCTAAAACGGCATAACAATCATGAACGGTTTTGACAATTACGCGTACGGCAAAGAGGTCATAAATTTGGTTGAACGTTTTATTTTTAGAAATCATTTTTTTGTAGATACTAAAGAAATGTTTAGGGCGGCCATCAACTTTTGCATGTATATCATATTTTTTCAGAGCGGTTACTATTTCATCAATTATTTTTTCAACATAAATAATACGTTCTTCTTGGCGTAATTTTATTTTTTGCGATAGTTCATTATATTCTTTGGGCTTTAAATAAAAAAATGCGAGGTCTTCCAATTGGTAGCGAATTTTTGAAATACCTAATCTGTGTGCGATAGGCGCATAAATATCTAAAGTTTCTTGCGCTTTTTGTTTTTGCTTTTCAGGCGATAAAAAATTTAATGTTTGCATGTTGTGGAGACGGTCAGCTATTTTTATCAAAACAACTCTGATATCTTTTGCCATTGCTAAAAACATTTTACGATAATTTTCTGCTTGTAATTCTTCCTGTGAAACATATTTAATTTTATCGAGTTTAGTAACACCATTGACAATATCAGCAATTTCTTGACCAAATAATTTTACAATATCGTCATAAGTATACGGAGTATCTTCAATGACATCGTGTAAAAGTCCAGCGGCAATTGATTCTAAATCAGACTCAAGTGATGATAAAATAATTGCGACGGAAAGAGGATGAATAATATATGGCTCGCCAGATTTTCGTAATTGATTTTTATGTGCATCACTTGCAATTTTATATGCTTTTTCAATGAGTTGAAAATTTTTTGCGGGATGATATTTCTCAAGATTTTTAATAAGTTCGTCAAAAAGTTTTTGCTCATGCAAATAAATTACCTCCTTCAAAAAAATTTGTCATTTGAAAATTTATACGTTGATTTAAAATTATATTCTATAATAGCGATTTTTAAATTGCTAGTTGATATAAATATTTGGTTCATAAATTTTTTTTAAAAAAAACTTGATAAAAAATTTTTTTTGTGTAATAATATAGACATTGTTTTGTAATTTATTTTTAATTTTAAGGAGTGATTATTATGGAAAGTCAAGAAATGGAATCTTATGTTAAAAATCATCCACTTATGAAATATTATTATGATTGTGTAATATCATCTATTAATGAAATTTATGATGAAGAAAAGCAAAGAGTTGAAAAAGGTGAAAGAAAACCATTTGATAATTCTCCATATACTAATGAAAATGGTGTTAAATTGAGACCTAAAGCTGCTTATTTAAGTGAGTTTAGAGACAAAATTGATGATGGATTAGAACCTTTAAGTAATACGATAAGTTTGGATAATATAGAAAAGTTAAAAAAGTATTTTGAATTGTTAGAGATGAAATTAGAGTCAAAAATTAGAACAGAATATTTGACAGGAAATTCTAGTGTTGAATTTATTAATAAATTGTTAGATGAGCCAAGAGCAAATCTTCTTCATTTTAATCTTCTTATAGGAGATATAATTAAAATTTCTGCTGTAGATTCAGATAATATGTTGCTGAATAGTTTAGAAAAAGCATTAAATACACGTTTAAATATAGGCGTTAATAATGTGGCATATTATATAGTTGCAATACGAGAAATTGCTCAATATGACAATTTTGGAATATTTAGAAGAGATAATAAAGATTTAATAATGAATCCTACGCCAGATAACATAAAAAAATTAACAGAAAATATTAATGCTTTTAAATTAAAAGAACAACAAAAAAAAGCGAACAAAATAATACCTAAAGAAAAAAATGAAGAAAATAAAATAATACCTAAAGAACCAAATGAAAAAAACAAGAGTCAAGAAGAGATAAAAAAACAAGATAATGTAAAATAAAATTATTTTAAAAGTTGCAATAAGAAAATAAAAAGTTTTTATAAAAAAAATTACAAATATTGTATTTTTCGGAAACAGCAATTTTATAATAGAATTTAATTTATAAACTTTATTTAACAAAAAACTTGATAAAAAATTTTTTTCGTGTAATAATATAGGCATTGCTTTGTAATTTATTTTTAATTTTTAAGGAGTGATTGTTATGTCAGAAATACAAAGTGCTGAATTATCGGAAAATCCAATTAATAAATTACCAAAAGAATATTTGCAGGAACCAGCAGCTGTGAATTTATCTTCTCAATGGATGCAATTGATTAATCTTAAAGAAGCTGGAAAATCAGAAGTAGAAGCTGCAAAATTATATTTTGAAAAACGTAAAAACAAAAAAGCAGTTTTAGCAAAAACAAAAACAAGATACCAAGACAAAACAAATAAAGCTGAAAACAATTTAAATGAATTACAGGCTAGCTTAGATGCTACAAATGCTAAGTTGGAAGCTATAAAAAAATTTTGTGATATAATTAATAGTAATTGGGCCTCTGAAAGCGGTAAACAAGATAATGATATTTATTTCAATTTATTAGCTACTGCTTTTAATAAAGGTAATATGGATACTGTGATGCAAATTTTTAATCAAAAAGAATATAAGGCTATGGCAAAAACTTTCAATGATGTATTAAAGGATGAGAATTTAACTCCTGAAGCAAAGCAAAAATATGTTCAAGCTATGCAAACTATTTTTGCAAATAATTTACCTGATCATTATAAAGCCCTGTTGCTTCTTAAAACAGGTGGCGCTACAAAATTAGCTAAAATTGATAATTTATTCAACCAAACAGAAAATTGGAAAGCAAATCATACTGCTGAAAAAAATAAAGATATAAATAATAAAGATCAAAAATCCGATAGATAAAATAAAATTAATGTTAAAGTAAAAAAAGAAAGTGTGAGCTTTCTTTTTTGTTCAAAATTTTTTCTAATAACATAGACATTACTTTGTAATTTATTTTTATAAGGAGGGATTGTTATGGAAAATCAAGAGATGAAATCTTTTGTTGATAATCATCAAGCTATGAATTTTTTAAATGAAGTAATTGATAATGTTAACGAAGCTATTACCTCTGAAGAGCAAATAGTCGCAGAAGGTATTAGAGAATCTTCTGATAATTTGGCAGATATTGATGAAAATGGTATTGATTGGCGCGCTAAAGTTGCAAATTTACCTGGTTTTTTAAATGTAATTGATGATAACTTAGAACATTTAACAGAAACAAGAAGTTTGGACGACTTAAAAGAATTAAAGAGCTTTTTAGAATTATTAAAAACGAAATTAGAATCAAAACTTGGTACGGAATATGTAACAGGACAGTCTGGCATTGAAAATTTTAATAAATTATTTAATTTGTCAAGGGCGCAAGACTTTCGTATTCCTAAAGGAGAGTTGATTAAAGTTTTTGCTGTAGATGCAAATAATACATTGCTAAATGGTTTAATAAAAGCAATAGAAGCCTATGATAATCAAGAAATAAATCTTGAAAGTTTAACAGATTATGTGGATACAATACGTGGTATTGCACAATATGATAATTCTGGAAAATTTCAAAGAGCTAATATGGATTTAATAATGAATCCTACTTCTTTTAATATCGGTAAATTAGAAATGAACCTTGCTTTTCTTAAATTTGGCCCAAGAATTATAGAAAATAAAATAATACCTAAAGAGAAAAGTAAAGAAAATAAAATAATACCTAAGAATCCAAATGAAAAAAGCACAAAACAACAAAAGACAAAAAAACAAAAAGAAAAATAAAATTAATGCCAAAAAAAGAAGAAAGCGAAAACTTTCTTCTTTTTTCATGTGAAATTTTTTTGATAAGAAATTAATTTTAATTTGAACTAATTAATTCAATTTTAGAGACTGAGAGTTCGTAGGCAATTTTATTTAAAATTTCACCGCTTGTTAATTTTTTTTGGTACTCACGACTTTGCATTCGGCCCTGAACTTTTATATTATCAGCAATATTTAATTTTGCTGCTAATTTTGCATTACGCCCCCAAATTATACATGGAATATAATTTGATTTATTATACGAACGATTTACCGCTAAAAGTATATCAGTAATTTCTCTACCGAATGGAGTTTTTCGATAGACTGGTGATTTACATATGTAACCATTTAGGAAAGCTTGATTTGGATTCTCATCAGGTATTTCAAAATTTATTTGACGTGCGAAGATTGTTAAGATTAATTTTGTTTTACCGTCACTTGAACTGTAATTATTATACGAACGAATTTGTCCAATTATATTTATAAATTTATCTGGCGCCATTAATTTTTTATCAATTATTCGTTCGGAAATTGTTACCGGTAATATGTCATAGTTCTCACTTAATCGTTTTATTTTTATATGGAACTTATAAAAAATTTCGTTATAAATTTTATGACTTTCTACTAGCTCATCAATAATTTGGCCGCTAACTTTTATAATATTATTTTCCTGCATTAGTTTCACCCTCACTATTAGTCTTGAATATTTCTATTCATTACTAATATTTTTTAGAACCATTTTAATAAGTTATTCGTATCTCCATAAAATAAAATATTTGTCGCGGCTAAAGACATTGCTTGGTATAAATTTTTATCAATATTTTTTAGATGCAAACCAAATTCTTGTTCCTCTATTATTTTCCCATTTAATGCAGCTAAATTTCGTTGCACACATATTTGTAATTTATCACGTTCGATACTGGAAGCAGTAATACTTGCCTTATTATTCATCCCATAAGTTATTAGGAAAATATTTGAGAAAGTATTAAATGATTTATATTCATCAATATTAATAAGGACATATTTATGATTTAAGAGTTTATGAGGTATAAAATTAGTTTGTTTATTAAAAATAAGGATATCGAAATTTTCATCAGTATCATTTTGTACCAATTTTATATGTACGTTTTTATCTTTTATCTTTATTTTTAATGACTCCTCTCCATTTATAATTCCTATTTTCATTCCTACACCTCAATTTTTTTCTTAGTTTCTACAAATTTTTAAAAAATATTCGGAAGTGGTAAAATGATTCTCATTGAGCTATTTATTACTTTTTTTAAAACTGGCCTATTAAGTTTTGGAGGAGGCTACGCAATGATTTCAATGCTTAGTAACGAAGCCGTTAAACATAATTGGATGAGCCAAAAAGAATTTTTTGATATCGTTGCCATCTCACAAATTACTCCCGGTCCTATTGCTATTAATATGGCGACATTTGTTGGTTTTAGAAAATATGGATTAATTGGCGCAATAATTTCTACTTTAGGCGTTTCACTTCCATCTTTTCTATTAGTTATTATCCTTTTAAATTTTATTGTGAAGTTTAATAAATCATTTTTAGTACGAAATTTATTTTATACGCTTAAACCGGCAGTTATTGGATTAATTGGTGCGGCATTAATTCAAATCGCACAAGTAAGTTATTTTCAAAATGGATTTGATTTTCGACTCGTTTTAATTTCTATCGCCGCATTTATTGCGTTATATAAATTTAAACTTAATGTTATTGCAACGATATTGATTTTTTCAGTTGTTGGAATTATAATTTTATGATATTTTTTCTTGGGTGATTTAATTGATAGAAGTTGCATTACTCGGAACGGGTGGAATGATTCCATTGCCCAATAGATTTTTAACTTCACTTTATTGCCGAATAAATGGAAGATACATAATGATTGATTGCGGTGAGGGCACACAGATTTCATTAAAGATATTAGGTTGGGGATTAAAAAATCTTGACGTAATTTGTTTTACGCATTTCCATGCCGACCATATTTTAGGTTTACCGGGTTTATTATTAACGATAGGGAATTACGGACGAGTTGAACCACTTTACATAATTGGGCCGAGTAATATAAAAAATATCGTAGAAGATTTATGTTCGATTGCACCGGAAATACCGTTTGAATTGATAGTAATCGAGCAAGATTATTTTACGGAGAATATTTTTGAGCTACATAATTTTAGCATAGATATTTTGCCGGTCGATCACAGTTTAGATTGTTTGGCATATAAAATAAACTTGCCGCAAAAAGGCAAGTTTGATTTAAAAAAAGCTGAGAGTTTAGATTTACCAAAACCATTTTGGAGTAAGCTGCAGTGTGGAGAAAATGTTGAGTATCACGGAAAAATTTTTACGCCGCAAATGGTTTTAGGCCGCGAGCGTAAAGGAATAAAAATTTGTTATTGCACAGATTCACGACCGACAGATGAAATGATAAATTTTGTTCGTGATTCAGATTTATTTGTTTGCGAAGGAATTTATGGTGAAGATGAAAAATTGGATAAAGCAATTTTGAAGAAACATATGATTTTTAGTGAGGCGGCAACTGTTGCGCAAAAAGCAAATGTAAAAGAATTATGGCTAACACATTTTAGTCCATCGATGCCGCATCCCGAAGAATATTTATCATTTGCAAGCGATATTTTTGCGAATACAATTGTGGCGCACGATCGAATTTCAAAAACAATTTGCTTCTCGGATAAATAAAATTAGCTTAAAAAATTTTTTCGACACAACATATTGCTTGGCATGCAACGCCTTCACTTTTTCCCGTAAATCCTAATCCTTCTTCAGTTGTTGCTTTGATATTTATTTTTTCAGTTTCAATACATAAAATATCAGCAATATTTTTTTTCATTTGCGGAATATATTTTGCAATTTTTGGTGTTTGCATGATAATAGTCGAGTCAATGTTATTTATCATAAATTTATTTTTGTCCAAAATTTTTTTCGTATAGCTTAAAAGTTTTAAACTCGAAATGTTTTTATATTTTTCATCAGTGTCGGGAAAATGTTTACCGATATCGCCTTGAGATATTGCGCCCAAAATTGCATCAATTATTGCGTGAATGAGGCAGTCAGCGTCTGAATGCCCGAGTAAACCTTTATCGGCCGGAATAATTTCACCGCCTAAAATTAATTTTCTTCCTTCGACTAATTTATGAACGTCGTAACCGATTCCAACTCTAATCATTTTTTATCTTCCTTTATTAAATTTTAATTTTATTTTACCAAAATAAAGTAGGTGATTTTTTTGTATTATTGTGTGTTGAATTTTTTAGTCAATCTTTTTATTACATTGATATTTCGTATAAAAATTTCCGGGCTCGAAAATATTCCATTGAGCGGCGGAATTATTTTATGTGCTAATCATTTAAGCAATTTTGACCCATTAGTTTTACGGTTAAAAGTCAAGCGTACGATAAATTTTATGGCAAAAAAAGAATTATTTGCAAACAAACTTTTTTCGTACACGTTAGAAAAATTTAGTGTATTCCCAGTCGACAGAAATAAAAATGATTTATTGGCGTACAAAACTGCTGTCAAATTACTTAACGATGAAAAAGTTTTAGGAATTTTTGTTCAAGGAACTCGCGATAAAAATTTTGATAGTGCAAAAAATGGCGCAGCAATGTTTGCAATGAAAACTGATTCGCTTATAATTCCTATCGGTATTAAATCAACTTATAAAATTTTTTCGGCCGTTCATATAAATATTGGTAAGCCGATTCGTTTTGAACATCAAAAAAAAATTGACCAAAATATTTTACATGACGCAACTTCAAAAATTACTGAGCAAATTAAAAAACTTGTGGGAGAAACCGTTTTATGAAAATTATTGTTGGGAAAACTTCCGGTTTTTGTTTTGGAGTTAAGCGTGCTGTTGAGACCGCATTTCAAAATGCCGATAAAAATATTTGTATGCTTGGGCCGATTATTCACAATCAATCCGTTATAAATGAATTAAATGTGAAAAATGTGGGGATTATAAATAATCTAAGTGAGGCCGATAATCGAACAGTATTAATTCGTGCGCATGGTGTCCCTAAAAAAATTTATTCACAGTTAAAAAATTTGGGCATAAATTATATTGATTGTACATGTCCTTTTGTCAAACGAATTAGTCAACTCGTTGAGAAAAATTTTAATGCCGGTAAAAAAATTATTATCATTGGCAATCCAAATCATCCTGAAATTATTGGGATAAATAGTTATGCGCAAAATCAAGCTGTTATTATAAATAATATTGACGCGGCTAAAAAATTTCATAACGATAAAAATTTGTCATATCTACTTGTTGCCCAAACAACTTTTTCATCTCAAATTTTTGATGAGATTATAAAAATTTTACGTGCGGATAATATTGAAATTCAAAATACAATTTGTAATACAACCTATCAGCGTCAGGAAGAAGCTCGAACTTTATCAAAAATTTCTGATAAAATGATAGTTATTGGAGATAAATCTAGCTCTAATTCTACAAAATTATTTAATATTTGTCAGGAAAATTGCTGTAACACATTTTTTATACAATCTTCGGCGGATTTATTATTGATTAACTTTAGGCTGAATGATAGAATAGGAGTCATGGCAGGCGCTTCTACGCCTTTGCACGTTATCGAGGAGGCTGTTTTTTTAATGAACCAATTAGCTGTTGAGGAAAAATCTTTCGCGCAAATGCTTGAGGAATCTTTCGTAAATTTACATATTGGTGAAATTGTAAAGGGAAAGGTTATTCAAGTTAGCGATAATGAAATCGTTTTAGACTTAGGATATAAATCAGATGGGATTATCAGCCGCGATAATTTTTCTACTTCTTCTCATTGCTATCTTAAAGATTTAGTTAATATAGGAGATGAGATAGAAGCTATTGTTTTAAAAATAGATGACGGCGAGGGGAATGTAATACTTTCGAAAAGAAAGCTTGACTTACAGCGTGGCTTTAAAGAAATTGAAAAAGCTTTCAAGGAAAATTCAATTGTTACCGGTAAAATTATTGAAGTTGTTAAAAGTGGAGTAGTTGCTTTAGCTGATAATGTCAAATTATTTATACCTGCATCATGTATTTCAAACTCACATATAAAAGATTTAAATTCTTATGTAGGAAAAACTTTAGATTTTAAAATTATCGAATTTAATCGTTTGAAACATAGATATATTGGAAGTTGTAAAGAAATTTTGGATAAGGGAAAAAATGAAGAAAATGATTTGTCAAATGAATTAAAAGTTGGCGAAGAATTCGACGGAATTATAAGTAAGATTGTTAGTTTCGGAATTTTTGTCAACGTTGGAAATTGGAGTGGACTTGTTCATTTATCAGAATTAGGTTGGGACCGAAAAAATGATACATTGGATAAATTTAAAGTTGGTGATAAAGTAAAAGTTTTTGTGTTGGGAATGGACAATAAGCATAATAAAATTTCATTGACGATGAAAAATCCTGATAAAAGTCCGTGGCGCGATATTTCACAAAGATATTACGAAGGAAAAATTGTAAAAGGAAAAGTCGCAAGAATAAATAATTATGGAGCATTTATCGAACTTGAACCGGGCATTGACGGTTTGCTTCATATCTCACAAATTTCTGATGAACATGTAAATAATGTGAACGATAAATTAAAAATTAACGACATAGTAACGCTTCGAGTTTTGTCGTCTGATGAAAAACGAAAACGCGTTAGTTTGTCAATGATTGATGTTAAATAAAATTCATTAAAATAAAGATTTTATTTCTTTAAAATCTTTACTTTTCATTTAAAAAGAAAAAGTAAATCAAAAAGAAACTAACAAAAAAATCTTTGTGCGTCTGCACAAAGATTTTTTTATAAAGTTTTTTTTGGTTTTTTTTTACAAATGATGAAAAATGAAAACGCGTTAGTTTATCAATGATTGATGTCAAATAAAATTCATTAAAATAAAGGTTTTACTTCTTTAAAACCTTTACTTTTTCTTTAAAAAGAAAAAGTAAATCAAAAAGAAACTAACAAAAAAATCTTTGTGCGTCTGCACAAAGATTTTTTATAAAGTTTTTTTTGGTTCTTTTTTTTACAAAAAAAAGAACGGTTTGTTTTTTATTTGTTTCCTTTGGAATTTTATATTATAATTTTTTAAAACAAAATTTATGGGGATGATTTCATAAAATATTTTGAGATTGGTAAAATTGTTAATACGCATGGTTTAAACGGTTATGTAAAAATTTATCCGACAACGAGCGATATAACTCGTTTTAGCTTATTGAAAAATGTTTTGATAAATGATTTTGAATACGAAATAGAAAATGTGCGCTATCAAAAAAATCTTGTTTACGCAAAATTTTTGTCTGTCAACAATATTAATGATGCGGAAAAATTAAAAGGTTCAATAATAAAAATTCCTGAGCATTTAGCTTTGCCATTGCAAAAAAATGAATATTATTTGCAAGATTTGTATGGTTTGAATGTCTACGAGGGTGACGAATTTTTAGGACAAATAACTGATATTATTCAGGGTAGCGCTAACGATATTTATGTTGTTGATGAAAAAATTTTTATTCCTGCTGTCAAGTTTTTTATTCTAAACATTGACATCAAAAATAAATTAATGTCGGTAAAATTGATAAAAGGGTTGCGCGAGTTAAATGCTTAATTTTTACGTTTTAACATTGTTTCCTGAAATAATTTATGGCGGATTGAATCATAGTATTTTAAAGCGCGCGGTTGACAAAAATCTTATACGTATAAACTGTGTGAACATTCGCGATTTTTCTAAAGACAAAAATAAACGTGTCGATGATTATACATATGGTGGCGGTTGCGGAATGTTAATGCAAGCACAGCCTGTTTATGACGCATTTAAAAGTGTAAAAAAAAATTGTCCCGTTATTTTTCTTACGCCGCATGGAAAAATTTTTAATCAAAAACTTGCTCGAAAGTTTGCCGTTGAAAATGATTTGATTTTACTTTGTGGCCATTATGAGGGAATTGACCAAAGAGTTATTGATGAAATTGTTACAGATGAAATTTCTATTGGCGATTATATTTTAACTGGCGGCGAGTTGCCTGCTATGATTTTAATTGATAGTATTTCACGTTTAATTCCAAATGTTTTGGGGAAAAATGAATCATGCGAGTATGAATCGTTTGAAAATAATTTGCTTGAATATCCACAATATACGCGCCCGGAAGTTTTTCATGGCAAACATGTTCCAAAAATTTTGCTTTCTGGAAATCATAGTGCAATAAAGAATTGGCGGCAGCGTCAATCTTTTATTACAACTTGGATGAAACGGCCGGATTTATTAAAAAAAATGGAGGAAAATAAAATGAATGCAATCTTTTCGCGTAGAAGTATTCGAAAATATAAAAATGAGTCGGTAACTGACGAACAGTTGGAATTGTTGTTGAGAGCGGCAATGGCTGCGCCGTCGGCTATGAATTCTCAATGTTGGGAATTTGTTGTCGTGCGTGACAAAAATCATTTAAGTGAGCTTGCAACGTTAAATCCTTACCATCAAATGTTGAAAGATGCAGCGCTTGCTATCATTGTTTGTGCGGATTTGAATAAAATTTTGGCGAATGAGTATTGGATTCAAAATTGTTCTGCCGCTACACAAAATATTTTGACGCAAGCAAATGAAATGGGATTAGGTGCGGTATGGCTTGGCGTTGCACCGTATGAAGATAAAATGCAACGTATATCTGACAATTTGAATTTGCCCGAAAATATTAAACCGCTCAATGTGATATCAATTGGTGTGCCCGATGAATTTAAAAATGCAAATGATAATTTCGATACGAAAAAAATTCATTACGAAAAATTTTAATTAATTACCAAAAAATTAAAATGAGGTAAGCTTTATGAAACCGAAGATAGGAGTTTATGGCGGCTGCTTTAATCCGATTCATAATGGTCATTTATTTTTAGCAGAATGTCTCCGAAAAAATTTTTTGCTCGATAAAATAATATTTGTACCATCGGGCAATGCGCCTCATAAGCATATAAAAGTTGACAAAGAAGATCGATTTAATATGACTACTCTTGCGCTTGAGGGTAGTAATTTTTTTGAGGTTAGCGACTACGAAATTAAAAAAAATGACAAATCTTATACAATTAATACGCTCGAATATGTGCGTGAAAATAATCCTGACGCAAAAATTTATCTGATAATTGGTGCGGATGCGTTTTTGGAAATAAAAACTTGGCATAAGACTGATGAATTGCTTCAGCTTTGCAGTTTGTTGGTAGTGATTCGGCCGGGAATAAGTAAAAATGATTTGAATAATCACCTTCGCTACGTAAAAAAAAATTATTTGTGTGAAGTTTCTATTATCGAAGTAGATGCACTCAATATTTCTTCAACCGATATTCGTAATAAAATTATGCTCAATGAAAATGTAAAACAATTTTTACCTGAAAAAGTTTTCGATTACATAACAACGCACAATTTATACAAACCTTTCTCGAAAATAAATATTGTTGGCATAAAAAAATATTTGGCTGAGAATCTTTCTGACAAGCGTTTCATTCATTCACTAAATGTTGCAGAAGAAGCTGTAAAATTGGCAAAAAAGTATGATGAAAATATTTATAAGGCCTACATAGCGGGATTGCTTCATGATTGCGCGAAAGAAATTCCTAATAGCCAAAAAATTTTGATGTGTAATGAGTATGGAATGAAACTCGATCGAGTTTTGGCAAGACAACCAGACTTGACACATTCATTTTTAGCCGCACAAATTGCTCACTATAAATTTTCGGTAAATGATACCGATATTTTGCACGCAATTTCATATCATACGACTGGTAAAAAACGAATGTCAATGCTGGAGAAAATAATTTATATTGCTGATTGTATCGAGCCTAATCGAACTTACGAACAAATAAAATATTTGCGTGAGCTTGCCTATGAAAATATAAATAAAGCGGTTGCGTATACTTTAAAAGTTACGATGGAGAAAAATAAAGAGGGTGGGCGAATTATTCATCCACTTAGTCTTGAGGCGTTTCAATTTTATAAATCAAATTTATAAGGAAATAATATGCAAAAAATAATTGATGCAATCGAAAAAATGAACCTTGAAATAAATAACTATCAAGCGGAAAAATTTTTACTATATATGAATTTATTGTGCGATTGGAATAGGAAAATTAATTTGACGTCAATTACCAATGAAAACGAAATTATAATTAAACATTTTGCCGATAGTGTGTCGCTTTTATCCGTAATGCAATTAAAAAATTCAAATGTAATTGACATTGGAAGTGGCGCTGGATTTCCCGGTATACCGCTGAAAATTTTGTGCCCGCAAATTAATTTAACACTTGTTGATTCTTTAGGCAAGCGTGTAAAATTTCTTTGTACTGTCAAAAATGATTTAAATCTTGAAAACGTAAATTGTTTTCATGCGCGCGCAGAAGAATTTGTGAAAAATAATCGTGAAACTTACGATATATGTGTATCGCGTGCCGTTGCGAATCTTTCGGCTCTTACTGAAATTTGTTTGCCGTTTGTAAAAGTTGGTGGATTTTTTATTGCGTATAAGGGGCCGCAAGTTGATGATGAAATTTTGCACGCACAAAATTGTATAAAGAAACTTGGCGGAGAAATTACTGATATCAAAAAAATTTGTCTGCCGTTTTCAGATATTATTCATTCGTTAATTTTTGTACGCAAATTATCTAATAGTCCGCTAAAATATCCCAGAAATTATGCGAAAATTTTAAAGACGCCGCTGTAATTTATTTTTTATTGTGGACAATTGTCGAAAAACTTTCTTTACAAAAATTCACCTTATCGCTAAAATTATTTGCAAGAGGTGATTTTTTTATGTGTACTAAAAGTGCCGAAATAAATGTAGTGCAAATAGCCACAAATAAAATTAATGCAAATCCATACCAACCACGTAAATTTTTTTCAAAAGCTAGCTTAAAAAATTTAACTGACTCGATAAAAAAATATGGACTACTCCAGCCGATTGCCGTTAGAAAAATAAATGTTGACTCATTTGAAATAGTTGCGGGCGAACGTAGATTTCGTGCGTGTAAATTACTTAACCTCGAAAAAATTCCCGCTATTATTATTAATTTAAGTCAGAAAGAATGTCTTTACATATCGATGATTGAAAATATTCAGCGTCGTAATTTGAATTACATAGAAGAAGCTGAAGGCCTAAAAAATATTATGCTAGATTGCTCACTATCAATTGAAGAACTTGCAACCGTGATAGGTCAAAGTGAAGATTATATATTGCGTAAACTTTACATTTTAAATCTGTCAAAGAATATTCAATCAATTTTATTGGAAAATAATTTATCCGAGGAATATGCGTTTATTTTGTTGAAATTAAATGATGAACGCTTGCAAAATGAAGTTTTGGATAAAGTTATTTACTATGGTTTGAGTATTCAGACGACAAAAAAATTAACGGATAAAGTTATCAAACGTAATGGACAAGTTATAAGTAATTTAAAAAATAAAAATCGAATTGGTGATTTGCGAATTTTTTTTAATACAATTAAACAAGCCGTAGATGTTACAAAAGCTTCCGGCTTTAATACAAATTATATGATTAATAAAAAATATGATGAGATAGAAATAAATATAAAAATTTTGGCAAAATAAAATACCTTCTTTTGAAGGTATTTTTTTTACCAAGAACCTCCGCCGCCACCGCCAGAGCCACCACCTGATATTCCTCCACCAGATGATTTGCTACTTGAACTATTTGATTGTGGCTTTGAGGACATTACATTTTGAGCGGATGCCATTGTATTATTCATGAATGTACCAAATCTTATTGTATTAAATTCTGTTGGACTGTCATACCAAGATGGTGCTTGTAATGCTATCGTTTCAAAATTTTTAATCCATTTGTCTGAGACACCTAAAACATAAGTGTAAGGTAAAATATTATAGAAATAATTTGGGTCTTCCATAACCATTGCTTCTAATTTATCCTTTTCAGTTGTTTCAAGAAAATTTTTAAATCCTCTTAGCTTTCCTAGCATTTCATTACCGTAAGAAGTTCTTTTTGGCAAATATTTTGTGCATATAATCATACCGAGAACACATATTAAACCAATTATATATCCAATTAAATAAATTTGAGATTGTAAAAGTGCGGGTAAAATCGTAGAAAAAAATATTACTCCAAGTAATCCAACGCCATATATAATAAAATCAGCATTATTATTAAATATTATAAATGTGAATCCCAATACTGTCATTACTAATATAGGAATTAAGAATGTATCATCTCCATATGCAATAAGAGGTGGTATAGTCATTAAGCAATAGCTTGCAATAATCATTAAGTATACGAACACAATCATTATTGATGCAGACTTTTCAAAAATTTTATTTTTATTTTCTTTGTTATTCATATTGGCTAATATTTTTTCCATCGTAGTATAAAAATTATTATATAAATCGTTTGATGTTACTTCATTAGCATTATTATTAGATGAGTCTAAAATTTTATTAAGCGTAGGCATTTCAAAAGGTGCGTACATAATTTTATTAGTCATTGAATTAATTGAAGCGTGTTTCGTAAATAATCCTTCTAAAAATAATCGCTCATTAGTATTATTTCCATCGTAATCTTTTAGTTTAGTTATTTTAAAGCCGTTAGATTTTGTAAATAATGATTTTTGTTCAATTTCCGATATCTTTATATATCCTTCATTCGCTAAATAAATAAGCAAAGAAATTACGTCTTGATTTTCAGCTTCCCCTTTATATAAAAATCCTATCTCTAAACTGTTAAAACCTTCAGGCGGATAAAACTCAACAGTTTCAACAATTTGTTCATCACGGCCGAATTTATACCACAAAAATATTGATATTAGCAAAAATAAAATTGGAATTGCTAGCATTATATAATCGATAAAATTCATAGTAGTTTCTGGAACGACAAAATATCCTTCAGGGAGTTCAAGTCTTACAGTTAAAGCTTCACCAATTTCAAGAATACCGTCGTAACTACCTGATATTTGAGTTCCATTAACAGTGTAATTAACATTATCATTATTTGTTGAGCCAAATGAACTTGATGAAAAACCTAATTTATTACAATCAAATTCTTTTGGCATTGTAATATTAAATGTTACATTGCCAATTACGGTGTCCCACTCAGTTCCAATTATATTGTAATATAATTCGTCATAATCATTTATTGGGTCTTTTCCAATATTATAAGTATATTTGATTAAATAAGATTGTTGGCCGATAAAAGTTTGATTAGCGGAGCCAATTTTTATTTTATAATTTCCATTTTCTAGTGAAGTTTCATATTCATTATCAACGGTTAAATTAGATATTTTAGCACGATTTTTTGAAGTTGTACCATTTAATCTTGTAACGGTATTTTTTAATGGGATAGTTCGAAATATTCCATGCTTTGGGATATTAAAGTAAGCGGTAATATTTTCAGTGATATCGAAAGTATTATTTTCGTTTACGTTAATATTGATATCATAATTATCAATTACGTATTCATAGGAATTATATTTACTATTTTGACTAGGTTTATTTTCTAAAGCAATAGTGTTAATTTTAGATGGGACAAAAATTATTGCTAAGGCGATAAAAATAGCTGCAAAATTATATTTTGTTAGGAATTTTTTCATTTGCCTCACCTCACTTTAAAAGCTAACTTTTACATTCTCTCTTTCATTCGTATTTGCCTCAAACATTGTTTTTGATTTATAGCCAAATATTCCAGCTAAAATATTACTTGGGAACATTTCTACTTTATTATTAAACATTCTTACAACGCCATTATAATATTTCCGGGAGTTAGCAATATCATCTTCAACTTTTGTTAATTGATTACTTAAGTCTTTAAAGTTTTCATTTGCTTTTAAATCAGGATAAGCTTCTGCTAAAGCCATAATTTTAGTTATGCCCGTAGATAATTTTTCATTAGCCTTAATTTTATCATCATCTGTCATATTGTCGTAGGTACTACTTCTTAACTCAACAATTTCTTTTAAAGTATCTTTTTCATGTTTAGCATAACCTTTTACAGTTTCAACTAAGTTTGGAATCAAATCCCATCTCTTTTTTAGATATACATCCATTGTAGAAAAAGCTTCTTTTACTTTATTATTTAATTGAACAAAATTATTGTAGGTAGAAATTACAACTACAAAAGCAATTACAATTAATACGATAATAATAAAAGTAAACATGATTCATCCCTCCAATAAAAATATTATTGACTTATATAAATTTATTATTACGAGTTGACCTCCTTTTATAGAATTAAAAGATACTTTACAATTTCTTGACACTTATTATATCACTGAAAATAAAAATATTAAATAGGGAATAGAATTTCAAAAAAAAATCTTTGTGTGAATGCACAAAGATTTTTTATAAAGTTTTTTTGATTCTTTTTTTATAAAAAAAGAACGGTTTTAATTTTATTACGTTACAAATTATCTGATACCGTATCGTTCAATTATGTAATCAATATCTTTATCTCCACGCCCGGAAAGATTTATAAGAATTGAACCTTTTTTCATTTTCTTCGCAAGTTTTATTGCATATGCAACAGCGTGCGCACTTTCAATTGCCGGAATAATTCCTTCTAATTTTGATAGCGTAAAGAATGCGTCGATTGTTTCTTCATCGTTTACAACATCATATTTAACGCGGCCTAAATCATGTAAAAATGCATGCTCCGGTCCGGATGATGGATAATCAAGTCCACTTGCTATTGAGTAAACCGGTGCGGGATTCCCATTTTCATCTTTAAGCATAATGCTGTTAAATCCGTGCATAATTCCTTCTGAACCATATGTAAGATTTGCCGCATGTTCGCCGAGAGTTGTACCTTTTCCAAGCGGTTCAACTCCATAGATTTCAACTGGTTCATTTAAAAAGCCTGCAAACAATCCTATTGCATTAGAGCCACCGCCTACGCAAGCAATAATTGCGTCAGGCAATTCAGATGTCATTTCAATGAATTGTTCGCGGGCTTCAATTCCAACAATGCTTTGAAAATCACGAACCATCATGGGAAATGGATGTGGGCCAACGACAGATCCGATACAATAAATGCAATTTTTGTAATCTTTCATGTATGCAGTGAAAGCTGCGTCGACAGCTTCTTTAAGCGTAGCCAAACCATTTGTAACTTCGATGACATTTGCACCGAGTATTTTCATTCGCGCAACATTTGGAGCTTGTTTTTTGATATCAACTGCGCCCATATATATGTCGCATTCCAAACCAAAGTATGCGGCCGCAGTAGCAAGAGCGACGCCGTGTTGCCCGGCGCCTGTTTCTGCAATAACTTTTTTCTTGCCCATATATTTTGCAAGTAGTGCCTCACCCATGCAGTGATTAAGTTTATGTGCGCCGGTATGATTTAAATCTTCACGTTTTGCATAAATTTGTACTTGACCGATTTTTTTTGAAAGATGCTCAAGGTAAGAAATAGGAGTTGGCCTGCCTTGAAATTCTTTGCGGATTCTGTGCAACTCATTGATAAATTTACTAGATTTACAAATTGTGAAATACGCGTCAGTAATTTCATTCATCGCAGCTTTTAATTCGTCAGGGATATATGCGCCGCCATATTTGCCAAAATATCCATCTTTATCAGGATAATTTTTAAAATAAGTATCGAAGTCAACGTTGCCATATTTCATTTGTAAAAACCTCCACAAATTATTTATTGCGTCTATTTCGGATGACAATTATTCCAATGAAAAATATAATGGCCGGTAAAATAATTAAATATGCTATTGAAATTAACATTGTTTGTCTGTGCGTAAAAATTATTTTCTGAGTGTCATGAGTTTTTGGCGGAATATAAATAGCTTCTTCTTTGCCGTTTAATTTATTTATTGCACTCATTACGAAATCAAAATTTCCGCCGCCAATGTACGAATTTATTTTTGTGTCTAAAATACTTGTTGCGCCGACAGCAATTATTTTAGATTTATCATCTTGACGAAATATTGCAATATTAAGTGGGCCATTAATGTCGCTACTTTCTTTTTCAATTGTAGTTGAATTCAAATTAGTTTTTCCGTACGAAACATTTGACGATTCAAGTAAAACTTCAATTTTTTCAGCATCATTAATAAAAATATTGCGGCAAAGTGGAATTAATAATCTATATTTTTTTTCGGCAAGACTTTGAGATAATTCATTGCTTGTGAAATTCGGTATTATGCAAGCGTTGTTATTGTTGGTAAAGTTTTTATTGTTTTTTTCGATAATAATTGAGTTACCGAATTCAAATCCATATTTTTTTATTACATTTGTCATGTTTGGCAAATCTTTATTTGTATAATCCATAAAAATAATTGCGCTTGACGATGCAAGATATTTATCAATCAATGAAGCTTCTTCAGTTGTCCAATCTCGTTGAGGAGTTGTAATCAATAAAATTTTACAGTCGTCAGGAATTTTTTGTTCGATTATCAAATCTAAATCTTTTAATTTGTAATTTGTAAATTGTTTTTGATAGTCAAATTCTAATTCATTATGCCCAATTAATCGATATATGATAGGCGTATAATTTTTTGTGACAAAATTTATTGCGTTTGTAATTTCGGACTCAACATTTATTGAATTTATTTTTTGCTTATTTGTTAAGTAATTGTAATCGTAAGTTACAATATCGTTGGGATTTATTACTTTAAATTTTTTTTCACTAGCAACAATTATGCTACCGGATGAAATCTTTTCATCTGTTTCATATTTATCTGCGAAGTTTGGATATTTGTCTAAATCTTTATACTCAACTTTAATATTTTTCGATTTATATTGATTTACAAGATTTGCTACGATTTTATTTTGGTCGCTTTCATTTGCCAGGAAATATATATCAATTTTTTCATTGAGATTATTTATAATTTTTTTAGTTTCGTCGCAAATTGTATACAATTTATCTTTTGTCAAATCAAATTTCAAGTCAAATTTATTTGCTAATAAATTGATGCAAACGAGCGTTACGATAAAAAATATTATGGATAACACGGAAAATGTTCCATACTTAATTTTTTTATTCACTCAAATTTCCTCCTTTACCATTTACGTTTTTCAATTGTATTTATTGTCATGAACAAAAATAACGAAACAAATGACAAATAGTAAACGATATCTGACAAATTTAAAATGCCCGCACTAAAATTATTAAAGCGTGCAAGAAGTGAGACAAAGTTTGAAATTTTATAAACCGCTGAATCAAATATTGGCAAGTTAAAAAAATATGCGGCGATGAGTAAAATTGTCATGACAATAAAAATGATAGCGACAGGAATAAAATTTTTTATGCGCGTGTAAATTATTCCGCACAATATCGAAATTAAAATAAAAATAAAAAGTGCTGAAGAATTTTTGCCAGTTGGGAAAATTGTCGCAAGGTTATCTATCATAAAACAAACGAAAATAGCGGCAAATGTTGAAATCGCGGCGGCAATTTGATTTTCACAAAGTGCCGAAATAAATATTCCAATTGAAATGAAACAAAGTCCAAGTAAAAAATATCCTAAGTAAGTTCCACAAATTTGTGCGAGTGGTAAGCTTGAGAAAAATGAAAGCGTAATTGGCAATAAAAAAGTTATTACGATTGCAGATGAAAATAAAGTTACGGCTGCAAAATATTTCCCTAGCGTTATTTTTGTAATTGAAACCGGTACGGTAAATATTAATTGGTCAGTTTTGTTTTTCATTTCTTGTGCATATAAATTCATTGTTAAAATTGGAATGATTATCAAAAATAATATTGTCATGTCTGAAATTACGTATTGAAAATCGGGAAAGCCTTGAAAAATATTTAGTAGTGAAAAAAATACGGATGCAATAAAAATAAATAATGCAAGGAAAATATAACCGCTCATATTATAAAAATATGAGTAGAACTCTTTTTTAAATATGGCTAACATTTTTGAGCATCTCCTTCAGTTACTTGTAAAAATATTTCTTCGAGCGTAACGTCAAATGGTTTCATCATTAATAAAATAAAATCATTTTCCTTTGCAAATTGAAATATTTTTTCACGTATATCACCTTCATTTTTATTCTCTAAAATTAAATCTGTTGCAAAATCTTCTATACCTTTTTTTATTTCAACTATGTTCGCAAAAATTTTAACTTGCTCAATAATTTTTTCATGCGGCCCGCGAATCCTTACAATAATTTTTGGAGTACGTGAAAAATTTTTCGATAGTTCAAATGTTGTTGCGTCCGCTACTATTTCGCCCTTATTTAAAATAATTATTCGGTCTGCTATTGCATCTATTTCCGATAAAATATGTGAGCTGATTAAAATTGTATGATTTTCCTTAAGCGATTTAATTAAATCACGTATCTCTGTAATTTGTTTTGGGTCGAGCCCCGACATTGGTTCATCTAAAATTAAAATTTCAGGGTCACCAATTAATGCTTGTGCGAAGCCAACACGTTGTTTATATCCTTTCGATAAATTTTTAATTAATTTATCAGCGACATCATCAATTTTAAATTTTTGCATGATATCGGTTAAATTATTTTTATCGGCACATTTTAATTCACTAACGAATTTCAGATATTCAATTACTTTCATATCGGGATAGAGTGGGGGATTTTCAGGAAGATATCCAATTTTAATTTGTGGGTCTATTATCACATTGCCAGATGACGGAGCGATATAGCCGGTAATTATATTCATAGTGGTAGATTTACCGGCACCATTTGGAGCGAGGAGTCCGATAATTTCATTTTTATTTACAATGAAGTTTAAATTATTGACGGCAATTTTTTTACCGTAGTACTTAGTTAAATTTTTAACTTCAATCAAATTTTTTCATCTCCATATAATTTTTATAAAGTATTATAACATAAGGAATTGAAAATAATTTTAGAGTGACCTATAATTTTTTCAAATAAAAAATAATGAGAGGAATAAGATGAAGATTTCGAAGCGGCAGTTAATATTTTTAGGGGTAATAATTTTTGTCACTTTAATTTTTATTATGGCACATCTTTCATATAAAAAAATAATAAAAGTTGTCGAGGTTGATAATATCTATGAAAATATTTTTGTGAATGAAATTAATATTGGTGGGCTAAAAAAATCTGACGCACAAAAAAAAATATTTTCCGAATTACAAACTCCAATCGATAAAAAAATAATTAAGTTTACCGATTCAAATAATGAATATGAGTTTTCATTTAAAGATTTTCATGCGGCGTATAATATTACGAGTGCTGTCCAAAAAGCTTATGATTATGCCCGAGATGGTTCAATACTAAAACGTTATGAAAAAATTGTTGCATTAAAAAAATCTCCGCTAAAAATTACAGCCGATTACGGTTTCGATAATAATTTTGTGAAATCAAAATTAAGTGAGCTCGAAAGTAAAGTTTACATAAAACCAATTAATGCGTCTGCAAAACGTATCAATAATAATTTCGTTGTTACTGCCGGTAAAAATGGCAGGACTTTAAATGTCGATGCAACTTTACCGGCAGTTATAAAATTATTGCAAGAAAAATGTGAGGGAAAAGTCGAATTAATTTTTGATTTGCTCGTACCTAAATATAATGAAAGCGCGTTTAAAAATGTCAAAGATGTTCTCGGTTCATACACAACTTATTTCAATAATGTAAATCCGCAGCGCAATGCAAATATAATTAATGCGGCACAGAAAATAAATAATAAAGTTGTTTATCCGAATGAAATATTTTCTACGAATGATGTACTTAAACCTTTTACAGCAAAAAATGGTTATAAAAATGCGCCAGTTATTATTGAAGGAAAATTAGTTGACGCATTAGGCGGTGGAATTTGTCAAGTTTCAACGGCGTTATATAATGCTTTGTTGTATTCGGAATTAGAAATTACGGAGCGCCGTAATCATTCATTAAAAGTTGGTTATGTTGATTATGGATATGATGCGACGCTCGCCGGAAATTATATCGATTTGAAATTTAAAAATACGACGCAAACTCCACTTTTACTAGAAAGTATTATTAATGAAAATGAAAACACAAATAGTTTGCGGATAAATGTTTACGGCGCGGAAACAAGAAATAAAAATCATAGTATTAAATTTGAAAATTCATTGATTGAAACAATAGATGCGCCGCCAGAGACTATTGTTTATACAGATGAATTGGAAGAGGGGACAAAAAAAGTTGAAACAAAATCTAAAAAAGGTTATCGCTATAAACTTTACAAAATAATTTATGAAAACGGTGCGGAAAAACAAAAAGTTTTGATAAATTCAAGTTATTACAAACCAATGCGTGGAACAATAAAAGTTGGAACAAAAAAAAGTTGAGCTTGTTTTTGAGAATGTTTAATTATAAAATTATTTAGGGTGAAAAGATGAATAGCTTGCAACTTGAAGGTAAAAATGCAGTTTTGGAAGCAATAAATAATTCAAAAACTATCGACAAAATTATGATAAAAAAAGGCTATGCGAATGGCTCACTTAAATCAATTGTTATAAAAGCAAAAAAAATCGGGATAGTTGTTCAGGAAGTTGATAAAAATAAATTGGATTTTATTTCGCAATCTAAAAATCATCAGGGCATAATTGCACTTTGTCCTGCAAAAAATTATTGTTCGATTGATGATATTTTGGATTGCGCAAAAAGTAAAAATGAATTGCCATTTGTTTTGATTTTGGACGAAATTTCTGATCCACGAAATTTTGGCGCAATTATAAGAACAGCAGAATGTTGTGGTGTGCACGGAATAATTATTCCAAAACATCGTAATGCAGGTTTGACAGGAGTTGTTAGCAAAACTTCTGCCGGTGCGCTTGAACATGTTTTAATTGCAAAAGTTACAAATTTGATTAATGTAATTGAAAAGCTGAAGAAAAATGGATTATGGATAACAGCGGCAGATATGAGCGGTGAAATTATGTATTCATTGGATTTCAAAATTCCGTGCGCTTTGATTATTGGTAGCGAGGGATTTGGTATCCGAAAACTTGTTTTACAAAATTCAGATTTCAAAGCTAAAATACCAATGTCAGGTAAAATTGATTCGCTAAATGCTTCTGTTGCGGCTAGTGTTTTGATGTACGAAGTTATTCGGCAACGAATTATGAAAGGAAATTTAAATGCTTAACAAAAATGAAATTATGAACGTGATAAAAAATCATAAAAATATTTTAATTTTGACGCATAAAAAACCTGATGGCGATGCGGCAGGTTCAGTTTTTGCACTTGCTGCTGCGTTAAAAAAAATTGATATTTCGGCAAATATTTTGTTTGAAGATTACAATCGTAAATTTAATTTGATAGCAACTCAAAAAATTTCACCGTACTTTGACAAAAATAAAATTGAACTCGTAATAGTTTTAGATTGTGGGAATAAAAATCGCCTCGGAAAGTATGAAATTTTATTGGCAAATAAAATTGTCGTCAATATCGATCATCATATAAGCAATGTGAATTTTGGCGATTATAACTATGTGGATCCAACTGCTTCATCGACGAGTGAAATTATCTTTGATTTTGTAAAAGATTTACTTGATGAAAAAATTGCGGCAGCGTTGTATGCTGGAATAATTTCGGATACGGGTGGCTTTCGACATTCATGTACAACGGCGAAAACTCATATGATAGTTGCGGAGTTGCTCAAATTTAAATTTCCATTTACGCGCATATATAATGAATTGATGATGGAAAAAACATTGGACGAAGCAAAATTTTTGGCGATGACAATCGAAAATCTTGAGATAATTAGTCACTTAAAGCTTGCAATTTCATATTTAACTTTTGAACAAATAAATAGTGTGAACAATAAGTTTACGGGCGGTTTGGTTGAGTTTATCAAAAATATTTACGGGATAGAAATTGCCGCAATGATTATTGAGAACGAGGAAAAAGTTTGTAAAATAAGTTTTCGGTCAAATTATATTGACGTAAATGAAATTGCTGAAAATTTTGATGGTGGCGGTCATAAATTAGCGGCGGGAGGAATTTTGAAAGCAAATATTCGTCAGACAAAAGAAAAAATAATTCAAGTTATAGGTGAAAAATTAAAATGCACGACGGTGTGATAAATATAAACAAGCCGAAAGGCTGTACGTCATACGACATCGTTCACCGAATAAAAAAAATAACGAACAAAAAAGTTGGACATACGGGTACACTTGACCCAATGGCAACAGGAGTTTTACCGATTTGTATAGGAAAGGCGTCAAAAATTTCGCAGTACATAGTTGCACAAACCAAAAGATATACGGCGACAATGATTTTGGGCGTACGAACGGATACGTTAGATATAACGGGAAAAGTTTTATCAGAGACAAATTTTTTTTACTATGAAGAAAAGGTTTTGAATGCTTTAAAAAAGTTTTGTGGTGAATATTATCAATTGCCGCCAATGTTTTCAGCTATTAAAAAAAATGGTCAAAAATTATATAAATTGGCTCGGCAGGGAATTACAATTGAGCGTGAAAAGCGCCTTGTAAATATTTATGAACTCAATTTTGTAAATTATATGCCACCGAATAAAGTTTCAATTGATGTCAAATGTTCAAAGGGAACTTACATTCGTTCACTTTGTGATGATATCGGCAATGAAATTGGATGTGGCGCATGTTTATCAGAATTAACTAGAACTGAATGCGGGGATTTTTTTATTGAAAATAGTATAACAGTTGACGAGTTTGACAAGCTTTATCAAAATAATTTGGCAGATTCAAAAATAATTGCAATAGAAAATTTATTAGATTTCAAAAAAGTTACAGTTGCCGCAAAAAATATTCTTTATAATGGGAATAAAATTGACTTAAAATTTGTGTTGTCAGAGAAAAATTTTGTTGATGGTGAAAAGTTATTAGTTTTTGATCCGCAAAAAAAGTTAGTCGGAATATATTTACGTGAAAAAAATTTTTTAAGGCCGGTGCGTATGCTTTTATGATAATTTTGAACAAAATTGAAAAATTAAATTGCGATACGGTAATCACGCTTGGAAATTTTGATGGCGTGCATATTGGTCACAGAAAGTTGATAGAAGAAACTAAGGTTTTGGCGAAGAAAATGAATGCCAAATCGTTAGTTTTTTCTTTTTTTCCGCATACAAATCAAGTTTTGGGAAATCCAAAGTTTAAAACAATTTTTACACGCGGTGAAAAAATTTTTATTCTAAAAAGTTTGGGCATTGATTATTTTTTGGAAATTTTATTTGACAAAACTGTTGCTCAAATAAAAAGTCAAGAGTTTTTGAATTTATTAATCAAAAATTTAAACTGCAAGGCTTTAGTTTTAGGTAATGATTGTAAATTTGGAAATGATAAATCAAAATATGAAAGTAAATTTATCAAACGGATTAGTGACGTAACTTTTGACGGTAAAAAAATTAGCAGCTCTTATATACGTTCATTGATTCAACAAAAAAATTTTGTATTAGCAGAAAAATTGCTTGGTGGAAAATATTTTATTATGCAAAAAAAAAGTGACAATAATTATGAAAATAAATTATTGCCACCTGATGGAAGTTATTCAACAAAAATTTTTGTGGGAAACCGCGAATTTAACGGGATAACAAATATTGATTCACGTAATCAAATTGTCAAAATAAATACGCCGCAAAAAATGTTTTCAAGCTCAGCTTTGATTTATTTTTAAAGCAAATTAATAAATTGAAATTATGTTACCCGGAAATATTAAACGTGGATTTTTTATCGCATTATATGTCGCAAGTTTTTGCCATGTCGTGCCAAACTTTTTTGCTATTTTGTAGAGTGAATCGCCTTTCTTTATTGTATATCGTTCTAATTTTTTTTGAACCTGAATTCTATTTTGTATTTTTAAATATTTTTCAAGGTTTCCTAAGTTTTGCATATAATCTATCAATATATTTTCGAGTGTACCGTATTGTTGACAATTATATTTTTCTGCAAACATATCATAGCCATCGCCGCCATCAATCATAAATTGATTGGTTGCCAATTGATATTCGGCATTTGGGTTTACCTCTTGATTATTTTTAATGAATCGAATGTCAAAAACTTTTTCATTTTCTTTTTGATTTGGGTCAAATTTAAATTTTATTCCCGCAACTTGAATATTACCGCCAGATGCTTTTGGATATTGACTTACGCCGTGCTCAATAGCTTTCAAAATTGTTGAACCTTTAATTTTTTCAAGTTTCACTACGAAATTTGTGAAAGGTAAAATTTTATATACGTCACCTTTGGTTATCGTACCGGCTTTGATTGAACCACGAACAGTTCCACTATTGATTAATACCAAATCAGCTTGAGTTTTATCTAAAATTGCATCTGTAATTAAATCTGTCAAGTTTGTTTCACGTGTACGAACATTTTGACGTTCGCCATCCAAATCAAAATTTATATCACAAATTTTTTCATTCACGAGGTCCTCAATTTTTTTATTTTCATCTTGAATTATTTGTAAAATTTCTGCGTCAGGTGTAATTTTTGTATATTCATCGCTATTTATGAGATGGGCGCTTTTTTCTAATTTTTCATCTTTGATACTCAAATTCACAACGCCAATATTTTTTCCATGTTCACCAGTTTGAGCGATTAACGTATCTTTTACATATAATCCGTTTTGCAAAGCTGTATGGCTATGTCCATCTATAATTAAGTCTATGTCAGAAACATTTTGCGCGAGGCAATCACTTTTATAATTTGAATCGCTTGAGTCATACAAACCTAAATGAGTAATTGCAATGATAATTTTACAACCTTGTTGTTTAAGTTGTTTTACAATTTTTTTTGCATTTTCAATCGGATCTTCAAAATCTAATTTAGTTATACTTTCGCGGCCCGATGTTTTTACTAATGTTTCTGGTGTTGCGAGCCCAAATATTCCAATTTTTACGCCGTCAATAATTTTTATATCGTATGGAGCAAAAACATTGCTGCCATCAGATTTATTTGTTACGTTTGCTGCGAGAATTTTAAAATTTGCTTGTGCTTCAATATCTTTTAATCCTGAAACTTCGTAATTAAAATCATGATTGCCAGGCGCAATATAATCATAGCCTGTACAATTCATTATTTTTGCAATCGTAAGGCCTTTTGATAATTGTGCAATTAATTGGCCGTGGAAAGTATCGCCGGCTGATATTATTAAAACGTTTTCACCATTTTGTTTTTTACTATCCGCTAATGTTTTTAGATATGGTTCATGTGAGACAATTCCATGAGTATCATTTGTATGTAAAATAGTCAAAGAAAAATCCTTTGCCGATGTCGTATATATTATACATGCGGAAAGGACTAAGAGTAGTAAACAGCTTATTGAGCCGACAAATAAATATTTTTGTTTTGATTTCATTATTAATTCCTCCAAATATTTTTATTTGTACTTATATTTTAATATGTAATCGAAAAAATTGCAAGTAAGAAATTTTTTTGTAGCATACTTGAAAAATTTTTTATGCTGTACTAAAATTTCCATATCGAATTTTTTTTTAGCGGTAGTAAATTTTTTTAGCATGATAAATTTTTTTGTCATGGTAAAAATTTTTTTTGGAGGTAGTTTAAAAAATGATGGCTGCTAGTGAATTTAGAAATGGTGTTACAATTGAAATTGATAACGCAATTTTTACCGTTATCGAATTTCAACACGTTAAGCCTGGAAAAGGTGCCGCATTCGTACGTACAAAATTAAAAAATATAACTTCAGGTGGCGTAATTGAAAAAACTTTCCGTCCAACTGAAAAAGTTGCGCGCGCCCATATCGACCGTAAAGATATGCAATATCTTTATAATGACGGCGAATTGTATTACTTTATGGATAATGAAACATTTGAGCAAATTTCAATTAATGCCGCAAATGTCGGTAAAAGTTTGGAATTTGTAAAAGAAAATGATTCAGTTAAAATTATGTCACATAATGGTTCAATATTAGGAATTGAGCCACCATTAATTGTTGAGTTAAAGATTATTGACACTGAACCAGGATTCAAAGGCGATACGGCAACAAATAGTTTAAAGCCGGCAACATTGGAAACCGGCGCAAAAATAAATGTTCCATTGTTTGTAAATGTTGGCGATGTAATAAAAATTGATACGCGCACCAAAGAATATATTGGGCGGGCATAAAAACGCGGTGAGTAAAATTAATATTCCAATTGAAGTTGAGAAAATAATAAATGATTTGCAAAATGAAAATTTTGAAGCATATATTGTCGGCGGATGTGTGCGAGATAATATTTTAGGAATTGAGCCGAAAGATTGGGATATTGCAACGAATGCAAAGCCTGAACAAATAAAGAAAATTTTTGCGAAAACAGTTGATACGGGTTTGGCGCACGGTACTGTTACGGTTATTTTGAACAAAAAACATTTTGAGGTTACGACTTATAGAATTGATGGAGAATATAAAGATTGTCGCAGACCTGAGAATGTTTTTTTTACTGATAATTTACTGCAAGATTTGTCGCGCAGAGATTTTACAATGAATGCGATTGCGTTTAACGAAAAGTATATTGATCCATTTAACGGTTTGCAGGACATAAAAAATAAATTAATTCGGTGCGTGAGAGATCCGGCAGAAAGATTTCGTGAAGATGCGTTACGAATGATGCGTGCGATACGTTTTGCAAATCAGTTAAATTTTGATTTGGAAAGTAAAACTTTTGCCGCGTTAAAAAAAAATGTTGAGTTGATAAAATTTGTAAGTATTGAGCGCATAAGAGATGAGCTTGTGAAATTATTTTTTTCTGATGCACGTAAAATTAATTTGCTAAATGAAAGTAAAATTTTACAATTTGTAAATTATGATTTTTATAAATATTTGTGTGATAACTTAAATGAAATTTCAAAAAAATTGTTGCGCGTGAAAAAAAGTTGTGATACAATTTTTTCGGTTATTTTGTATAAAATGAAGCCAAAAGATGCTTATTCATTGATGAAATTTTTTCGTTTTGCCAATAAAACTTGTGATTCTGTGAGAAAAATTTTGACATATTTAAATGTAAAAATTTCAAATGCGTATGACGTAAAAAAAGTTATTTGTGCTATCGGCTACGAAAATTTTTATAAATTACTTGATGTCAGAAATGCTTTGGAAATATTTGATAATGCTAAAGATATTTTGCAAAATATTTCTGGCGATTGTATTTTTATAAAAGATTTGGCTGTGAGTGGCAATGATATTAAATTTTTAGGTTTTAGTGGCAAAGAAATTGGTAATGTGTTGAAATATTTACTTGATATCGTTCATAAATTTCCTGAAAAAAATTCTTTCGATGAGTTGATTTCTTTAGCTGCAATGATGAAATAATTGCTCTTGTGGCTCAGTGGTAGAGCGCTTCCTTGGTAAGGAAGAGGTCGGCAGTTCAATTCTGCTCAGGAGCTTTACTTACTTGGAGAGATGACTGAGTGGTTGAAAGTGATGGTCTCGAAAATCATTGTACATTTTTTATGTACCGGGGGTTCGAATCCCCCTCTCTCCGTTTTTTAACTTTATTTTTTCTTTTAAAAACCTTTACTTTTTTTTCTTTATCAAAGAAAAAAAGTAAAACAAAAAAAGAAACTTTATAAAAAATCTTTGTGCAAGCGCACAAAGATTTTTTTGTTAAAGTTCTTTTGATTACTTTTCTTTCAAGAAAAGTAAGGTTTTAAAATCTTCGCCAAAAATTACATATAATAAAAAATTTATAACTTGAGCATATTACAAAAAACAGAAAAAATTTTTGAACATAAAATTTTTCAGCGCAAAAGCGCTTTTTTCGGCAATTTATAAACATATTCATTGAAATGCTTTTCAACGAAAATAAAGATTCTACTCAAAAAATATAATTAAGGGGATTTCAGAAAATGTTACCATAAAAGAATTTTTATGTCAAATTTTTTTTAATCATTTGACGCAAAGTTTAAGAGCGCTGTAAATTTAAATTTTCGTTGAAAAGCATTTTAGCGAATGCATTTAAAAATTACAAGGAGGAAACA
>CANEHT010000015.1 GCA_947427385.1 uncultured Clostridia bacterium
TATATTGGTTTTTGTTAGTTTCTTTTTGCTTACTTTTTATTTTCTCAAAGAAAAATTTATGTATATTGGTTTTTGTTAGTTTCTTTTTGCTTACTTTTTATTTTCTCAAAGAAAAAGTAAGTAAGAGATTTATTTTAAAAATTTTCCGGAGGAGGTACATATATGAAAAGTTTTATAAAATTTTGGAATGAGGTAAGCTTAGTCACAAAAATTTTTATTGGACTTATTATTGGTACCGGCCTCGGATTTTGGTTCCCAAATTTTACTGTTATTTCAGTTTTAGGCGATATTTTTGTCGGCGCATTGAAATCCATAGCGCCGATTCTTGTATTTACTTTGGTTCTTAGTTCACTTGCACAAAACAGTAAGAGAATCGGTAAAATGTTTTTTACCGTTATTTTTTTATATATGCTCAATACTTTTTTATC
Organism: uncultured Clostridia bacterium; assembly: GCA_947427385.1. Taxonomy (GTDB): domain Bacteria; phylum Bacillota; class Clostridia; order Lachnospirales; family CAMVHY01; genus CANEHT01. Next base: position 429 of record CANEHT010000015.1, read on the forward strand.
GGCGACAGTAGCGATAATTGCAAGTTTTATTTTTCCGATTTCATTAAATTTTGAAGCGGCATCATCAATTTCAAATGCACCATCTGGAATTAGTGAAGTTTTGCAAGATTTATTAGTAAATATTGTTGCGAATCCGGTTGACGCAATTTCAAAAGCAAATTATATGGGAATACTTTTTTGGGCGGTAATTTTCGGATTTTTTCTCAAATCAATTGCTTCTGAAAATACTAAACAAACTTTGAAAGATATTTCAGATGCGAATTTGAAAGTTGTCTGTTGGATTATCAATTTTGCACCGTTTGGAATCTTAGGATTGGTTTTTAGATCAATATCTTCGAAAGGTTTAAATATTTTTTTGGACTATGGAAAATTAATTTTAGTTTTGGTCGGTTGTATGCTTGTAATGGCATTTTTGATAATTCCATTTATAGTTGCTCTTTGCTTGCAAAAAAATCCTTATCCACTTGTAATCCGTTGTATAAAAGAAAGTGGCTTGACAGCATTTTTTACTCGTAGTTCAGCCGCTAATATCCCAGTTAATATGATTCTTTGTGAAAAATTAAAATTGGACAAAGATATGTATTCCGTATCAATTCCACTTGGCGCTACGATTAATACAAGTGGCGCCGCAATTACTATTTCAGTTATGACGTTGGCTGCAGTACATACTTTAGGAATTAGCGTTGATTTTCCAACAGCTTTGATTTTAAGTCTTATTGCATCTTTGGCAGCGTGTGGAGCATCTGGTGTTGCTGGCGGTTCACTGCTTTTAATTCCAATGGCGTGTTCACTTTTTGGTATCGATAATGATATTTCGATGCAAGTTGTTGGCGCAGGATTTATTATTGGAATTGTCCAAGATTCATTTGAAACTGCTTTAAATTCTTCTAGTGATGTTATTTTTACAGCAACGGCTGAATATATGCAAAAAAATAAATTTGTGGCAAATGACAAATAAATCACGGTTTGGAAATAAGGTTTAAAAATATCTGCCAATGAGCAGATATTTTTTTTTAATATTTACGAATATAATTTAAAATGATATAATGATAGTATGTGAGAAATTTTTTTCTTGGGCGGTGAGATAAATGGGTGGTACTCTTGATGAATTTGAAACAAAAATGCACGAAATTCCTAATAATAGTTTAAGCCAAGAATCATTTGATAATCTCAGTCAACAATTGGTTTGAGGTCCCAAATTTCTTTTGCGTATTCGTTAATTGTACGGTCGCTAGAAAATTTACCACTATTTGCAACGTTTATTATTGCAGATTTTGCCCAAGCATTTTTATTTTTATATGCGTTATCTATTTTTTTATGTGCAGCTGCATAGCTTTCAAAGTCTTTCAAAATAAAATATTCGTCAGCTCGTTGACTGTTCCAACCGTTTAATAATGATTCATAAATTTCACGGAATAGTTCATGATTTTCATCTAGCTCGCCATTTACGAGTTGATTCATTACGTTTCTAACATCTACATTTTTATTGTAAATATCCCACGGATTATAATTATTTTTTTTGTATAAATCGATAACTTCAGAAGCGCGCAGACCAAATATAAAAATATTTTTTTCGCCGACCTCTTCCAAAATTTCAACGTTAGCGCCATCGAGTGTACCAATTGTCAATGCGCCGTTAAGCATAAATTTCATATTTCCAGTACCGGATGCTTCTTTACTTGCTGTTGAAATTTGTTCGCTGACATCAGCGGCCGGAATTAATTTTTCAGCTAATGATACGCAATAATTTGGCAAGAACAAAACTTTAATTTTGCCATTTATAATTTTGTTATTGTTGACCAAATTTGCTACGCTGTTAATTAATTTGATGATAAGTTTTGCACGGTGGTAGTTTGCAGCAGATTTAGCGGAAAAAATAAATGTATGTGGTTGGATATCGAGGCCGGGATTTAATTTTATTTTATTGTACAAACTTAAAATGTGTAGAACATTCAATAATTGTCGTTTGTATTCATGCAATCTTTTTACTTGAATGTCAAAGATTGAATCCGGGTCAATTGAAATGCCATAGTTTGTGTTAATAAAATTCGACAAAGCAATTTTATTTTTTTTCTTGACTTTCATAAATTTCTCACAAAATGATTTGTCATCAGCAAAATTTTCAAGTTGTTTGAGTTGCGATAAATCTGTCAAATATCCATCGCCAATAGTTTTTGAAATTAAATCTGCAAGTTCTGGATTACAATGTGCAAGCCAACGTCGTTGAGTTATACCGTTCGTTTTATTATTAAATCTTTCAGGATAAATTTCGTAAAAATCTTTTAACTCCTGATTTTTCAAAATATCAGTGTGAAGTTTTGCTACGCCATTTACTGAATGACTTCCAACAATTGCAAGGTGTGCCATTTTTATTTGACCGTCAGCAATTATTGCCATCTTACGTAATTTTTCTGGATTGTCGCCAAATTTTTTTATCAAATCCGCGCAAAATCTTTTATTGATTTCTTCGATAATCATATAAATTCGTGGCAATAGGCGGCTAAACAAATCAGCCGGCCATTTTTCCAAAGCTTCCGACATTATCGTATGATTTGTATACGCACAAGTTTTTTGCGTAATTTCCCATGCTTCTTCCCATTCTAAATCATATTCGTCAACCAAAAGTCGCATAAGTTCAGCAACTGCCATTGATGGATGTGTATCATTTAATTGAAAAGCAACTTTATCCGGTAATTTTTTAAAATCTTTACAACTCGCATAAAACTCTTTCAAAACTTGTTGTAATGTTGCCGAGATGAAAAAATATTGCTGTTTAAGTCGCAATTCTTTTCCATGAATATGTTCGTCGGCCGGATATAAAACTTCCGAAATTGTTGCCGCAAGATTTTGTTCCTCAACTGCTTTTGAATAATTTCCTGCATTAAATGAATTCAAGTCAAATTTATTTTTAGCTTCTGCGTCCCAAAGTCGCAATGTATTTACAGTATTATTATTAAAGCCGACAACGGGATAATCATATGGAATTGCAACAACTGTTTGATAATTCTCCAATGAAAATTTGTAATTTCCGTCAGGTTTTATTGAACTAACAACTTTTCCACCAAATTTAATTTCTTGAGCGAGTTCAGAATGTTTTACGCCCCAACTATCACTATCTTCGAGCCAGTTATCTGATTTTTCAACTTGATAGCCATTTTCAATTGTTTGCTCAAAAATTCCATAATGATATCTGATTCCACAGCCATAAGCTGGAAGATTTAAAGTTGAGAGTGAATCTAAAAAGCAAGCTGCTAAGCGACCGAGGCCACCGTTACCAAGACCGGGATCACGTTCAGCTTCTTCAATTAAATTATAATTGATACCTAATTCTTCGAGGGCACTTTTAAAATTTTCATCAAGAGATAAATTTATAAGGGTATTACCTAAGAAGCGGCCCATTAAGAATTCCATTGAGAGGTAATATAAAATTTTAGGTTTCTGTTTACTATAAGTTTCACGTGTTGCAATCCATTTATCAGCAACTATATCACGAACTAAGAAAGCAACAGCTTGATATAATTCTTGAGGAGAGGCGTCATTTATTGTTTTACATGAAATTGTTTTTAAGTTATTAATGATGTTAGTTTTAATTTCATTTTTTGTCATTTCAAATCATCTCCATATTTAAATTTTAAATATCATATAGAAAAAATGTAAAAAGTTCAAGCATTTTTTTTGAAATTTTACAATGAAAAAAAACTTTACCAAGAAAAATTTGTAGCTAGATAATTTTTCTTAGTAAAGTTTTGAGATAAAAAAAAGCACATCATAAAGATGTGCGAAAATATTTTTTTAACCGAGGAAGGAGGTAAAAAAAATTAATTTTTATGTTTTTTATGCTTACGATTAGCCTCAGATTTTTTCTTACGCCTTACACTTGGTTTATCATAATGTTCATGCTTACGGATATCTTTTAAAATGCCGGATTTAGCACAATTTCTTTTGAAGCGACGTAATGCATTATCCAAGCTTTCATTTTCACGAACTTGTACTTCAGACATTAATTTCCCTCCCTCCAACTAATTGCACAAAAAATATTATAAACAAAAGAGTGATAAAAGTCAACAAAAATATTTATTCTTTTGCGAACATATTTATTATAACCTCAAAACTTGCACAATATTTATCGATACAGGAAACGATAAAAGATTCGAGGTAACGAGGAGGGATAGGAGTTAGCGGCCACATATGTCGTAATATACAATTTTTTTCAATTTTATTTACGTGAGTAATTTTATTTGCATTACGTAAGGCAATAATTGGATGAGCTTTAGCATGATAGCCCTCAGGTTGTTTTTGTGTACGCCAATCATAAAGATAGAAGTCATGGAGTAATCCACCACGTGCCGCAGATTTATAATCTAATCCGAGGAATTTACAGACTAAGAAACTATAGTAAGCGACATTAATAGAATGTTGGAGTCTGCTAGTCTTAATATGTTGGGAGAAGTTATCAAGTTTTTTAAAGAGAGGATGATTAATTAAATCGGAGACGCAAGAAAAAAATTCGAAAGCGAGAGTATTATTAAAATCGAATAAATTAATTTTAGAGCCGATAGCTTTTTGCATGAGCAACACTCCTTTTAGATTTATTTTATAAATTAATTATAACAAAAAAAATGAGATTTCACGAAAAATCTTTTTGACAATCAAAGAATTGTTTTCCAATCAAAAAATTTTTCCGAAAAAATATTTATGTTACAATAAAATTGAAATAGGAATATAAAATTTTTTTATGCGAAAAATTTTTTAGTATAAATTATAAATTTAAAAATTAAATTTAATAGGAGAGTCTTAAAAATGCCAAAAATATTGATATTTGAAGTGTCGGAGAAAATTGTTATTAATGGCCAAGAAAAAGAAATTACTAAAATTCGTGCTCTTAATACTACACGAGATTTTGATGACGATGATTGCAATCTTTATGTAGATTGTGATTGTAAAAAAGATGGTAATCGTATTACTGTTGTTTTAAGTGATGATATTAATTCAAAATGGAGTAAAGATTGGGGAAATGATAATAGTGGTAATTTTAGTTATTTGTTCGGCAATGAAGAAGGATTTGAAGAAAATAAAAGCAAAAAAAATGTAAGTATTAGTGCAGATAAAGAAATTTATTTCACTAAAATTGATGATAGTGGTAAACAAGTTTTTAGTAAAAGTTTTAAGAATGAGGAAGAATTTAATGAATGGAATGATTATGTAAATATAAAATTTGAATTACCAACAACTTTAGAAAGTCAAAGTTATAATCCAAATAATTACAAATATAAATATAGGGGAATTTTCATTTGGCATGAAGATGAAAATGGGAAATTTGGAGATGATAAAAGTACTTATAATCTCACGAAAAAGGAAGGAAATACTCAATATACAAAAATACCATTTAAGAAGGACGCAAAAATAAAGATTCAACCTTTTAAAAGAAATGAGAAAACAGATAGCGAATGTAAACCTGTAGAGATTTTGGTCGAAGAACTGATTAAAAGATTTGATATTTATAAATATAGAGAATCTTCTGAGACAGATATTGTAGTAAATTTTGATAATTCAGGTGAAGTGAAAATTTATAATCCCGATAAAGAAGAGGAAGATAGAATAAAAAAAGAAAAGATGCAAAAAAAGTCAAATAAATTAACAAAAAATATAGGAAAATTTTCAAATAATATATCTGAATCAAAAAGAAAAGAAACAAGTAAAATTTCTGAGAGAGAAAATTTAAACAAAAAAATAGAAACAGCTAAAAAAATTATTATTCCAGTAATAACTTTAACCATTATTTTCATTGCTACTACATTATTAACATTGGGACTTTTTACAGGTGGTGTGGCGCCTGTAGTTTTAACTCCGTTAATTGCAAAATGTTTGATAGGTGTATTTGGAGGAATTGGTTTAACAGGATTTTTTGCAAGTTTGATTACTTTTTGGTTTATAAAAACTTTTAGAAATGAAAGAGATGCAAAGCAAAATGAAATTGATGATATTCAAAAAGAAATTAATCCTATAGAGCAAGAAATTGAGAAATTACGAAATGAAAGAGATAAAATTGAAAGTGGTATAAAAAAAATAGAAAGTGATTCAAAAAAGGCAGAAGATATCAATAATGAGCCTGAAATGTTAAAAAATGAAAATGAAAATGAGTATGGAGATTAATAATTTATAACAAAAGAAAAGAATCCGATATTGTAACGGATTCTTTTTTATAAAATTAATATTACATAACTTCAGAAACTTTAAGTCCTAAAATTTTCAAACCAAATTTTAAAATTAAATTTACACACAATGTCAGATTTAATCTGGCATTTTTTATTTGTACTGGCGCATTTAAAATTGAATTATCATGGTAAAATTTATTGAACGCTTGCGCGATTGCCATTACGTGTCGTGAAATTATATATGGTTCAAGTTTTTCTGCAGCTTCCAAAATTTTTTCTGGGAACAAATTTATCAATCGAATTATGTTCATTGACAAATCATCGGATAAAATTTTATAGTCAATTTCATTATTGAAGTTCCCAGCTTTTTTTAAAATGCCACACGTACGAACGTAAGTATATTGAACATAAGGTCCGGTCTCACCGTCAAAGTTCAACATTCTTTCCCATGAAAATGTCACATCTTTTATGCGACTATTATATAAATCATTAAAGATTACGGCGCCAATTCCAACTATGTCGGCGATTTCATCTTTATTTTCCAAATTTGGATTTTTATTTTCAATAATTTTTTTAGTTTTAGCGACAGCTTCGTTCAATAAATCTTCCATCAAAACAACGTGTCCACTTCGTGTAGATAATTTTCCAGAATCTAAACTCACGAGTCCGAATGTGACATGAACCAAATCTTTTGCCCATTTATATCCCATAAGTTCAATAACTTTAAACCATTGTTCAAAGTGAAGTTTTTGATCGAGCGCGGTAACGTAAATACATTTGTCAAAGTCAAACGTATTTTTGCGATAGATAGCAGCGGCGATATCGCGAGTTGGATATAAAGTTCCACCATCGCGCCGTAAAATTAAACATGGTGGCATTTTATAATCTTGCAAATCGACAATCATTGCGCCATCGCTTTCAGTTAATAAATTTTTTTCTTTAAGTTCGTTAACGACAGCTTGCATTTTATCATTATAAAAACTTTCGCCGGTATAGTAATCGAACTTAATGCCCAAACGATTATACACATTTTCAAATTCTTTCATACTTATATCGTTGAACCATTTCCATAAATTTAATGCTTCAGCATCGCCATTTTGCATTTTTACGAACCAATTACGTGCGGAATCATTAAGAGATGGATTTTTTTCAGCTTCATCATGAAATTTTACGTAAAGTCGCATCAATTCATTTATGCCATTATTTTTTATATTGGTTTCATTTCCCCAATTTTTATAAGCGGTAATTAATTTACCGAATTGAGTGCCCCAGTCACCCAAATGATTTATTCCAATGCAATTATAGCCAAGACATGAAAAAATATTGTACAATGCATTGCCAATGATAGTCGAACGTAAATGTCCAACATGAAATGGTTTTGCAATATTTGGTGAAGAATAATCTAGAACGATATTTTTTCCATGACCAATATCAGATTTCAAAAAATTTTCTTTTTTAGTCAATAATTGTGAGATTACTTCGCGCGCAAAAATTTCCTTATCCAAGAAAAAATTAATATATGCGCCGTCAATTTTTATTTGTGAAATAAAATTGGTATTGGGGAATTTTTCAGCGATTTCATTAGCGATTAAAGTTGGAGATTTTTTAAGGAATTTAGCGAATTTAAAGCAAGGGCAAGCGAAATCGGCGCCGACATTTTCAGGAGGAATTTCCAATAAAATTTCGTTCTTATCTAATTGAGTAATATCGGCCAAAATTTTTATTAATTCATTTTTAAAATTCATATTCTTTCTCACCTTTATCAATAATTTTTTTATAGGTATCAAGCATTACGGACAAAATAAAAATATTTATAGCAATTAAGATAGTTTCTTTAAAGAGTCTTATGCTGAGCATAATAAAAAAAGTTTTTTGCGGCCATAGTAAATAATATTTCATAATCAAAGTGTTTAAGAAACTAGCGATAAAATCTGGGATAGCTATTGAAATAATTAATGCAAATTTTTTTTTACATGTTATTTGCCATAGATATCCGATAAAGAATCCACGTAATGCTGTAACGATTGAGAATAACCAAATATAATTACCGACGGGATTTAGTATGACTCCAATAGTTTCAGTAAGAAATGAAATAATTGTGCCATATAGTGGGCCGAAAATTATTGCGATAAATTTATAAAATGGCCCATTAAAAATAATACGAAACAATCCCGGGATAACTATTCGAAAGCGCCCGATTATAATTGCTAAAGCTAAAAACATTGCACTGATAATAATTTTTTTAGTACGTGAAAAATTACATGCCATTCTAAATCACCTGATATATTATAGTAAATTAAATAATGCTTGCAGTCAAAATTTTCATCGTAATTTCCTATAAAAAATTTTATAAAAAAAAATAGTTGGCAAATTATTTTTTGTCAGCTATTTTTTTTATAATTACTTTCTAAATTTTTTGGTATCAAAAAATATGTTATAATTTAATTACTTAGTTTAAAAATGAAAAAGGGTGTGAGGTTTATGGAAGAGAAAACAGAAAATTTTTTTGAAGAATTGAAAAAGCGTATAATGGGAGGTGGAAATGATGTAGAGGAAGCTTTAGATAATTTTTTAAAAGCATGCCCAAAAGATAGTTTAAGCTTAGAGCATATGAAAGATTTGATTTATTGTCCAAATGAAATTTTTATAAAGCATTTTCCTGAAATTTTAGAAAAGTGTTCTGAAAAAATTTTTGATAGTGAATTTGTAAGTGAAGTTTTTAAAATTAGAGGCATAGTGTATTATAAAGAAGTAGCTTTAAAATTTCTTAAATGTTGCAATGAAGAAGTTTTTAATGATAAATGTTTTGGCAATTTTAAAATTAAATGTACCTTTGGATTTGATAAAGAAATAATTTTAGAGTTAATTCGTGTTTGTGATAGTGAAACTATAAAATGTAAATTGTCTGACATTAAGCTAAAATGCGAAGAAAAAGAATTGGATGAAAATATTTTAAAAGCAGTTTTAAGTAAATTTGAAAACGGTGAAATTTCAGATGATTTTTTAAATAAAATTTTAGAACACTTTTCCACAGAAGTTATACAGAATAATTTAATAAATATTCTGGAAAAATGCGATAAAAAAATTTTAGATAGTAGTAATTTGCAAAAACTTTTAAATAAACTTTTAGATGGAGAAAGTTCAGAAGAATCAGTTATTTGGATATTTAGCAATTTTTCTGGCGAATTTGTAAAGAAATATTTATGTAAAATTTTTAGAAAGTTAAAAGGTACAAGTTCAAATGAAGAATTTTTAAATTTGGTATTAGAAAAAGGTGATATGTCAAGTAATTTGCCAAATTTATTGTTTGAAAAATTTGGTGAAAATTTACTAAAAGGAAGATTAGTAGATATTTTAAAAGAATGTTCGGATAATAAGTTATTTGAGAAAAATTGTAAACAAATTTTAAATTATTTTAAAGAAAACGATGATGATGATTATGATTATGAAATTTCAGGTGAAGTAGTAAATGAATTAGTTCGTTGTGTTAATAATATTGGTTGGATTTTTCAAAATTTAGATAATTTCAGAAATAAAAATTCAAACGAAGAATTTTTAAAGGCAATTTTAAAAAAATTAAAATTAAAAGTAATTGCTGTTAGCGAATTTAATGATTTATTAGAATATTTTAATGATGAAATTATAAAAGATAATTTGATAGATATTTTACAAAATTTAGATAAAGAAGAAGGATATTCATCTGGGTATGTTTTAAATAAGGTTTTAAATTTATATCAATTGCCAGATAAAATGCCTGTAGAATTATCATTTTTTTTATTTGAGAATTTTAATGGAGGAGTAGTAAAAGAGAACTTCTTAAATATTTTGCAAAGATCTAATAGCAATATTTTAAGCCAAGAAAATTCAAATGATGCTTTAGATATGTTTGCAAATAAAGAAATTTCCGATGATTTAGCAAAAGAGTTGATACGATGTTTTAATGCAGAAGTTTTTGATAGTGAAAATATAAATAAATTTTTGGGTAATTGTAATGAGAATTTTAATTTCGATGAAACAACAACCGAAAAATTTTATAAATGTTTCGAAAAACAATCTGTAACTAGTGAGATTTTAGTTAAACTTTTAAATAGAGGTTTTCAATTTGATGTAAAAGTTTGCAAAGAAGATAATTTTCAAATTTTTGATATTGATATATTTATATCCGAAAATTATAAAGACTTAAGTAAAAAGTTACATGATAAATCGGCTGTAAAAAATTTTGCTGCTTTATATAATTCATATAACAAATCAAATGCTAAAATTGGATATGGTATTGGAATAGGAATTGGTTTATTAATTTTACTGATTGCAGGAGGATTGAGTATAGCTACTTTTGGTTTGGGAGCTTTAACTATTTCTCCTGTTGTGGCAATCGCAGCAATAGCTGTAACAGCAACTGTTGGTTTAGTAATTACATCTGTATTTTGTTCTCTTATGCATTTGTTAAGATTAAATCTTGCTAAAATAATAAAAAATTTTATAGAACAAAAATACCAAGATATTCCTATTTATATGGAAAAAAAGATGGAAGAAGAAATTGCACCTGATATGAGATTTTGGTTAAAAGCAAAGGAATCAAAGAGTAAAAATACAAAAGATGAAACGAGAGAACCACTTTTAAAGAAATTTGAAAATCAAATTGATTAAAATTTATGTTTTATCAAAAAGAAAAAATCCGTTTAATACGGATTTTTTTATTTTTTAAATTTTGATTGGCAAAAATTTTTTGTGCAATTTTTTTTATACGGGCAATTATTACAATTATTTTTTTTTAATTTTCGAATGCAAAATAAAATTATGATAGCAATTATTATCAATAAAATTATGTCAAAAATTATTTATCGCCTCACTTATAAAAATAATTTTCCAACTTGAAATATAATGAATGAAACAATCCATGCAACTGAAAATTGAAACATGATTGAAAAAATCGCTAGTTTCCATGAGGTTTCACGTTTAATTGCGTAGATTGTTGCGATACATGGAACATATAAAGCAATGAAAACCATGTAGCAATAAGCTGAGAGTGATGAAAAAATTTGGGGCAAAGCGATTGAAATATCTGTGAACAAAATACTGAGAGAGCTAACAATTGTTTCTTTGGCAACAAAACCTGTCAAAAGTGCAACACATACACGCCAATCACCAAATCCGAGCGGAGTAAATACTGGAGCAATAAATTTTCCAATCATTCCTAAAATACTTTTTGAATTATCAGAGACGACACAAAATACGAAATTAAAATTTTGCATAAACCAAATAATTATAGAAGCGAGCAATAAAACACTGCCGGCTTTTTCAACAAAATCTTTTAATCTATCATAAACGTGTCTGATTAAATTTTTAAACATAGGAAGCCGATACGGTGGCAGTTCCATAATAAAATTTGAATTGTCAGTATGTAAAATTGTTTTGCTCAAAATTATTCCAGCTAGCGCTTGCAAAATTATTCCGAGCAAATAAAAACTGAAAATAACAATGCCGGCATGATGCGGGAAAAAAATTTTCGACAATATCGCATACACCGGCATTTTTGCACTACATGAAATAAATGGTGTCAAAAAAATTGTGAGTCGCTTACTTTTTTCATTGTCAAGAATTCTGGCGGACATAATTGCGGGAACACTACATCCAAATCCTAATAGCATAGGTACAAAAGATTTTCCAGACAAACCAATTTGACGTAAAGGTTTATCCATGATAAAAGCGGCGCGTGCGATGTAGCCGCTATCTTCAATGAACGATAAGAAAAAAAATAAAATTGTAATCTGCGGTAAAAAAACTAATATCATTCCAATTCCCGAAATTATTCCTTTTGTGACCAAATCAATTAAAATTGGTTTTACATTCAGTGACAATAAAGTTTGCTCAGTAAGTATCGAAATATTGTCAAGAAAATTTTCTATTAATCCTGATAAAAATTCGCCGCCAAAACTAAATGTGCATTCAAAAATCAAGAACATTATAAGTAAAAATATTGGAATTGCCAGATATTTATTTACTAATATTTTGTCAATTTTATTTGAAATTGCAATGGCGTTTGCTACATGCGTTTTGTTAACGCATTTTGCTATCAAGTTGTCAATAAAATTATATCTATCGGTAGCGATAATAATATCCCAAGATTTTCGTGGGATATCGACGAAAATATTTGATGCGATATTAATTTTTTTGTTTCTTCTTGTTCGTCTATTTCTTTTTTTTATTATTATTCTGTTGATTTTTCTTCTTTTCCTTCTTATGCATCTTCTTTTTCTATTGCCTTCAATTATTTTCATTGCCGTTAAAATTGTGCAAGAAATATTGACTTGAGCTAATTGCACAATAATTTTTTTTGCTAATGAAAATTCTTCTGTACTTTTTAAAACTGATTCTGTTTTCAATTCAATTGACGAATTTTTTAATATATCAATCAAATTTTCAATGCCGATAGATTTTGCCGCAGATATTGGCACGATTGGAATGTTCAAAATTTCCGACATCATTTCATAATTTATACTATCGCCGTGTTTCTCAACTTCATCCATCATATTTAAAACGATTATAATTGGCAAGCCGATTTCAATTAATTGTGTTGTCAAATAAAGATTACGTTCAATGTTTGCCGCGTCAATTATATTTATAATTAAATCCGGTTTTTCATGTAAAAGATAATTACTCGCAATAATTTCGTCCTCAGAATATGAAGATAATGAATAAATTCCGGGCAAATCTACAATATTTATCTCGCTATTTTTTAAAACGCCTTGCTTCTTTTCAACGGTAACGCCCGACCAATTTCCAACATATTCTTGACTATCAGTAAGTTTGTTGAACAAAGTTGTCTTACCGCAGTTTGGATTACCGACGAGTGCAAAAGTTTTCATTATCTTAATCCTTAGTTGTTACAAAAATTTTACTTGCGTCAGATTTTCGCAAACTTAATTCATAGCCGCGCAAACAAATTTCAATTGGGTCACCAAACGGCGCAATATTTGATATCATAACTTCGGTGCCGGGAATGACGCCCATATCAATTAATTTTTGTTTAATGTCATCTCCATAAATTTCACTAATTACTGCTTTCTCATATCTTTTAAGTTTTTCTAAAGTATTCTTCAAAATTTTATCACCTCAAATTGTTAGCCAATGCTAACTTTTAGTTAAAAAACTAGGCAGGAAGGATTTGAACCTTCGAGTGTCGGAGTCAGAGTCCGATGCCTTAACCGCTTGGCGACTGCCCAATAAAAAAAACTGGGCTGGAAGGATTCGAACCTTCGAATGCAGGAGTCAAAGTCCTGTGCCTTACCACTTGGCGACAACCCAATAAAAAAATATATACATGCAGTTAGGGGGACTCGAACCCCCAAGGTCTAGGACCACTAGATCCTTAGTCTAGCGCGTATGCCAATTCCGCCACAACTGCTAATTAATTTTGCGATTTCATTATTACATAAAAATGATATGTTTGTCAAGTGAAAATAAAAATTTATTTATGGCGCTCAATATTTGTATTAATTGAAATATGTTAAAATAAATAATATATGATAAAATTATTATGAAGAGGGTGAGAAAAATGGAAGAAAATCCAGAAGTAGAAAATAATGTAGAAAATAAATTATCAGATTCTCGGTCACAACAATATGTAGTAAGTACTTTTGGTAAAATTTTTCGTATTACTTTATTGTGGCTTACTTTCCCAATATGGAGTGTGTTAAGAGCGGTTATAAAAACACTTGCAACTATTCGTGGATGGTATATATGCCGTATGCGTACTGTTTGGTCTGGATTAAAAGCAAAATGGCCTCTTGCGGGTGAAAAAAATTTAGTAGATATAAAGTGGTATGATAAAAAATGGTTTATCACAATGCGGAAAATTCTTTTCCCAATTGATTGGGCTATTCATATTGTAATTGGTACTGTAATCGCACCATTTAAATTTATTAAGTCCGTTCTTTATGAGTTTTAGAACAGCTTATCGAATCACTAAAGATATATGTAGTAATAAACCAAATGAATATTGTTATACAAATGGAGATTGGTTTTTGGTTGGTTTTTTGAATTTATTCAAAAGTAAAGAAAATAAACTATATAGTACTCATACGACAACACGAGTTTATATAATAGATGATCCAGAAATTATAGAAGAATATATTGAAGATGGTTACATAGATAATAAGGCAAAAAAAATTATAGATGTCGAAATAGATGAAAATAAAAAAATGGCTAAAAAAGATCATATCTGGGAATCGTCTATTCCTGTGTTAAAATATATAAATAATGATGGCGATAAATCTATTCTTAAGCATATTCAAGCTATTTTAGGGTTAAATAGCATCAAGCCGCAATGTGATGCTAACAAATTTTTTTTTAAAAGTGAAAAAGAAAATCTTTCTTATGCAGAAAAAGTGTCAGTTCTTGAAGAATCTGAAAAATAACAAAAAACAAGTAATCGTTGATTTATATCAACGATTTTTTTATGTTTTGCAATAAAAATTTGCAGTATCAATATTTTTACAAACGAGTATTTTTAAATTTTTAGTATGCAAGTAAAAAAAATCTCTCACATCAATTTTTTTTGATGTAAGAGATTGAGATTAGTACCAAGATTTATCTAAAACAATTTTGTTTTGCGCTAATGATTTTTGTACGTCAATTATCCGTTGATTTTCAGAGCCTCGAAATTTTAATGACAAATTCCGTTGCGCCAAAATAAATGGTCCATCTACCAATGTATCGATAAATTTTAAAACGGGCGCAAATTTTTCATTATCACATATTTTTTCAAAAGTAAAACCAGAATATACGGCAACATTATAATTATTAGCTTTAAATAATTTTACGAGTTCAAGTAAACTTTCCGGCTGGCAAAATGGTTCGCCGCCACTTAATGTTACCGCATCGATTAGCGGATTTTTTTTCGCAATATCTAAAACTTCTTGGCATGTAAAATATTTACCGCCATTAAAATTTTGTAATTGTGGATTATGACAGCCATGACATTTATTACTGCAACCTTGCATAAATATTGCCAGGCGAAGGCCTGGCCCATCTACAATTGAATCATTTACTATTCCACCGATTTTTACTTTACACATTATGTTTAACACGATCCTTTTCTTCAGCTTTTTTCGCATCGTTAAAACGATCGAGTGTACCAACTAAATAACCGGTTATTCGACGGATACGTTCAAATTTTTCACCATCAGTTTCTTTTCGTCCACAATTTGGACATTCATTTTCAATTATTCCGGTATAGCCACAAACAGGATCTCTATCAACAGGATGATTAACAGAACCATAACCGATACCGCTTTCTTTCATCGTACGAATAATTTTTTCAAACGCTTCCAAATTATCAGCAGTATTTCCATCCAATTCAATGTAAGATATGTGTCCGGCATTTGTTAATGCATGATACGGCGCTTCTAATTTTATTTTATCAAATGCCGGAAGTTTATAATATACCGGAACATGAAAACTGTTAGTGTAATAATTTCTATCGGTAACGCCCGGAATTATTCCAAATTTTTTCTTATCCAGTGCAATAAATCTTCCCGATAATCCTTCGGCCGGCGTTGCTAAAAGTGTATAGTTTAAATTTCTTTCTTGACTTAATTTGTCAACATAACTACGCATAAATCCTATTATTTCTAAACCTAAATTTTGTGCTTGTGGACTTTCACCGTGATGCATTCCAATTAATGCTTTTAATGCTTCAGCTAAACCAATAAATCCTATTGAAAGTGTTCCATGCTTTAAAACTTCACCGATTTTATCGTCAGGTGATAATTTATCAGAATCAATCCAAACATGTTGGCCCATTAAGAATGGGAAATTTTTAACTTTTTTCTCACATTGAATATGAAATCTATCGGTTAATTGTTTTGCAACAAGTTCCATTTTTCGTTCAAGTTCTTCGAAAAACCAATCAATATTTCCATTGCTTTTTATTGCGATACGTGGGAGATTAATTGAAGTAAAACTTAAATTACCGCGTCCGTAAACAATTTCAGGGCCGCAAACATTTCCAATTACACGTGTACGGCAACCCATATATGTAATTTCGGTTTCAGGTTTGCCCGGAACGTAATATTTTAAATTAAATGGTGCATCAATAAATGAGAAATTTGGGAATAATCGTTTTGCACTAACGCGGTAAGCTAATTTTAATAAATCATAATTTTTATCGGTTGGATTATAACTTATACCTTCTTTAATTTTAAAAATTTGAATTGGGAAGATAGCAGTTTCATTTTTACCAAGTCCGGCTTCAGTAGCTAACAAAATATTTTTTATAACCATACGGCCTTCTGAACTCGTATCAGTTCCATAATTTATTGAAGAGAAAGGAGTTTGTGCGCCCGCACGTGAGTGCATCGTATTTAAATTATGCAGTAATGCTTCCATTGCCTGATAAACTTCACGTTCTGTCTCAATAACTGAATTATCATATGCAAATTTTTGTATGCGTTTAATACTTTCATTATCAATACCAATTTCAGCAAAAATTTTTTGTTCTTCTTCAACATAATCTTTAGGCATATCAAGTTTTAATTCGTGAGAATTTTTTTCTATTAATCCTTTTATTTCTTTCATACTTAATTGAATTTGTGGGCAAATTAATGATAAAGCTTTAAAGAAATTTGACTTATATATTTGCTTGAAAGTTTTACGTACGCCATCTGCCATTGCATAATCAAAATTTGGAATACTTTGTCCACCATGTTGGTCATTTTGATTCGATTGAATCGCAATACATGCAAGTGCCGCATAACTTCTTATATTGTTTGGCTCACGTAAAAATCCATGTCCTGTTGAAAATCCACCTTTAAATAATTTTATCAAATCAATTTGGCAACATGTTGTCGTAAGCGTATAGAAATCGAAATCATGTATATGAATATCGCCTTCTTTATGCGCTTTACTTTGGTCAGGCGGCAATACACTATTTTCATAAAAATTTTTTGCGCTAGCAGAACCAACTTGCAACATTATTCCCATTGCCGTGTCACCATTAATGTTTGCATTATCACGTTTGATATTGCTATCAGAAGCTGGACTTTTATATATTTCAGAAAGATTTTTCATATTTACTGATTTTGTTTCACGAATTTTAGTACGTTCAGCGCGGTAGAGTATATATTTTTTTGCCGCAATAGCGTAATTATTTTCCATTAATATCTTTTCAACTATATCTTGAATATCTTCAACGAATGGGGATTCATCTTGATATTTTTTTTCAAGTTTTTGTTCAACTATTTCGGCAAGTTTCTCACTTTCAGATTGATTTGAATAATTTGATGCGACCATTGATTTTAAAATTGCTTGAGTAATTTTGTCACGATTATACTCAACACGCCGCCCATCTCTTTTAATTATTTGCTTAAACATTTTTTATAAATACCTCCAATTAATTTTGCTTTTTAAAAGCTAAAAAATTATAGCATAAAAAAAAATGATTTTCATCGAAAAAACCATTTGACATTGTAACAATTATGAAATATAATTGAAAAATATATTGAATTTTTCTTTAAGGAGGTTTTTATTTTGGAACTTATTATTGATTCAAATTTTGATTCAAAAAATAATAATTGGGTTATTAAAATGATTGGCGAGGTGGACTTATTTAATTCTTCCGAGATGAAATCTAAATTACTTGAAATCTTTGACTCTAATCATGCTAGTATGATTATTTTCTGTGAGGAATTAGATTACCTCGACTCAACTGCTTTAGGTGCATTAGTTTCTGTTTTGAAACATACTAAACAATTTGATTGTGATATTATCCTTAAAAATATTAAACCGAATATTGAAAAGCTATTTAAAATTACTAATCTCGACCAAGTCTTTAAAATAGAAGGTGATGATAAATGAGTACTGATAATATCGAATTAACTTTGCCCGTAAATGCTGCTTATATCTCTGCCGCAAGATTAACTGCTTCCTCTGTCGCTAATCGTTTAGGATTCGCTATCGAAGAAATTGAAGATATTAAAACTGCCGTATCGGAAGCTTGTACTTTTATTATCGCTAAGACTAATTCTAAAAATCCTTTTAAATTAATGTTTAAACCACAAAAAAATTGTGTCTCTATTACTTTTAATGTAAAGGGAATTTTTAATCCAAATATTATGCAAAATGAAACGAGTATCTTAATGATTAAAGCGCTTATGGATGATATAAAAGTTAATGAGGAAAATGATAACTTTATTATTACTCTTACTAAAAATCATAATGTAATTTCATTTGATTAGTTTCGAAGGAGGTGGCCATTATGAATTCTAAACCCAAAACTTTTCAGGTAGCTTTCCAAAGTGATCTATTTGAAATGAAAAATGTAATTGGTAAAACGATTAACTTTATTAATGAGAATAAATCATTAAATAAAAATGATATCAGTGATTTAAAATTAGTTCTCCATGAGTTATTAGCTAATGCAGTTATTCATGGTAATAAAAAAAATAAGAAAAAAAATGTCTATATGCAATTAAAGCTAAAGGATAATTTTATAACGACAAAAATAATAGATGAGGGGAAAGGATTTGATTACGTAACACATATGGCCAAATATAATGAACATCATTTAAAAGATTCAGGACGTGGTATAAAATTAGCATGTGCACTTACCGATTCAGTTGCATTTAATTCATTAGGTAATGAAATAAAATTTTTAAAAAAGGTGAAACCAAATGTCTGATATATCCGATAAAATTTTTATAGCGGTAAAAGATAGTGATACGCTAAAAAAATTATTGGATAGTGAATCATTTATTATAGAAGTTGCTAAGGATATTTCTAATGTAATAGATGAGATAGAAAAATTTTTACCTGATTTAATTATTATGCAAACAAATTTAAAAAATATGAATGGCTATGATATTTGTTATAAGTTAAAGCAAAATGAGAAGACTCAACATATTATTATTTTATTACTAACTGAGGAAAATAATGCACAAGAAAGAATTAAGGCGTCAATAGCGGGAGCAGATGATTTATTAGAAAAAGATTTTGATTCATTAGTTTTAATTTCAAAAATAAAATCATTGATGCGAATAAAATATTTGCGGATACAATTGCAAGAAAAATATTTAGAACTTGAAGAACAAAATAAAATTATTGCAAAGCAATTAGAAATGGCGCAGAATTTACAAAAATTATTAATCCCGGAAATTAATTTAGAAACAGAAAAAATTGTTATATATAGCAAATATTTGCCGGCAATGTATATAGGCGGAGATTTTTACGACGTTATTAAATTAAAAGAAGACCGTTTTTGTATTATTATTGGTGATGTATCAGGTCATGGAATTTCAGCAGCACTTTTAACGGCAATGCTGACTAATATGATAAAAAATATCGTCAAAAGTTCAAGTAAACCAAATAAAATTTTAGATAAGCTTAATAAAGAATTTATTTCGGCGGTAAATACAAATGAAATATATGCGTGCGTTTTTGTAGCAATAATTGATACGACGGCGAAAAAAATATTTTATAGTAATGCGGGGCAACCAATTCCAATTTTTATTTCAAATAATGAGACACATGAACTTTTTTCATCAGGAACACCGGTTGGATTAATGAATGATTCAGTTTATGAAAGTAAATCGATTAATTATGAAAACGGCGATAAAATTTTTTTTCATACGGATGGACTCGCAGATAATTTTTGTAAAAATGATCCCGAAAAATTTAGTAATGAGTTAAAAAAAATACTTGCTAAAAAATCTATAAATGTTATTCAAATTGCACAAAATGTTTTAGAAAAATTTTATTACAATATTGAAGGAAATAGATATGAATTTGATGACGCAAGTTTAATAATTTGTAAACTTATTTAGTAAAAAAATAGTTGCAAAAAATGTTTTATTGTGTTATATAACTTTGTTAATAAAGGAGAGTGGTTAAAATGAATAAAAATTTTTTTACTGCTTTGATTTTATGTATTACAATTTTTTGTACTGCAATTTCTTGTAAAAATGTTTTTGCTGAAGATATAACTTCTGTTTCTGAAAACATTAGTCAACCACAAATTACTGTTGACGGTAAAGTTGTAGATTTAGGTGATTTAGGATTTTTTAAATATACTTTAAGTCAAAAATATGAAACCGATTCACCTGAGTCATTTGATGCTAATCCTTTTTGGAGTGAATTCTACAAACAAATTTTTAACATGTTTGGTAAAATGTCTGGTTTGGAAATTATCGATTGGGATGCTAAAAAACAGATGATTACTTTAAGTACGTTTATGATTCCACTCCGAGAAGTTGCACAAAAAATGGGCTATAAAGTTGAATGGAATAAAGAAAACCAAAAAGTTACTGTAAGTAATGATAAACGTGAAATGTTTTTTTATATAGGTGAAGGTGTTTATAAAGCTAAGTACGAAGAAGATAATATGAGATCAGAAAATTCATACACAGGGGCAGCTCCTTTACTATTTAATGATGCAACATTTGTCCCTATAGAAGTACTTAGTTCACTAGGTTATTCTTATGAAATAAATGATAATTGTATAAACTTCACAAAATAAAATTAACTGATAAAAATTAATATGAAGAATTTATTAAAAGGAGAATGATTAATATGAATAGAAAATTTATAGCTACTTTAATTTTCTTTGTATCTATTTTTTGTACTGTAATTTTTTTTGAAACAAATGTTTTTGCTGAAACTGAAAATATTTTACAACCTAAAATTACTGTAGATGGTAAAGGCATAGATTTGGAAGGCTTAGGAATTTTTGAACATATTTCAACTCGAAAAAATAAATATAATTCAAGTGAGAATAGTGAAAAAGGAAGTACAATTATGATTCCACTTCGTGCTGTTGCACAGCAAATGGGTTATGAAATTAAATGGGATGGTGAAAATCAGAAAATTACTCTAAATAATGATGAAAGTGAATTGGTTCTTTATGTGAATAAAGATACTTATACGCTTAAATATCAAAAAAATGGTGTATATGATGAAAAATCAATTTTATCTGAAAAACCTTTGATGTTTGGAAATATAACATTTGTTCCTATAGAAATGTTTGATTTATTAGGTTATTCATATGAAATAAATGGAAATAACATAACTTTTTCAAAATAATGTTATAAAAATTTATTAAGGTGATGATTAAAATGAATAAAAAATTTTTTACTGCGTTAAGTTTATGTACGGCAATTTTTTCTACCACAATTTCTTATAAAACTTTTGCAGATAATAATACATTTATAAATGAAAAAATTGGTGAGCCAAGAATTTCCGTTGATTGTGAAAAATTAGAACTTGAAAGTTTGGGAATTTCAAAATATGTTTTCAAAACAAATGATGAATTAATGGTCCCAATTCGACCTATTGCTGAAGCTATGAATTATAATGTTGAGTGGGATGGCGAAAATAAATCTGTTACTTTAAGTAATGATGAACGCCAAATGATTATTTATATCGATAAAGATACTTATGCAATTACAAGCAAATTGGCAATAGGAATGACCGCACCAAAAAGTTATGGTGCAGCACCGCAAATTTTTGAAGACAGAACTTTTGTTCCCGCAAAAATGTTTGAACTTATGGATTATAATTATGAAACATTTGGCGCATATATAAATTTCACAAAAAAATTAGTTGAAGATTTAAATAATACGCAACTTCCAAATCCATTTAAAGAATACGCATCACTTTCAGAATTAAGTGAAGCTGTTGGCTTTAATGTTTTAGAGATAAGAGCGATACCTTTTAATCTTAATGAAAAAATTTATTCTGGAACTGAAGATGGTCTTGCGCAAATTTCATATAAT
Source organism: uncultured Clostridia bacterium (assembly GCA_947427385.1). Classification (GTDB taxonomy): domain Bacteria; phylum Bacillota; class Clostridia; order Lachnospirales; family CAMVHY01; genus CANEHT01. The sequence continues at coordinate 22,351 of CANEHT010000015.1, forward strand.
ATTGGTGGCGATAAAAAACTTTTATTCCGTCAATCAAAAGGTTCAGGTGATAATTCCGGTGATTACAATGAATATAAAAATTCTAAGGTCGTGAATAATCAAGATTTGGAAATTACTTTAAAAGGCAATGATGATGAAAAATATAATCTTGCTATATGGGAAACTGATGATTATTCGTTTTCTATCCGCACGGATGAAGCTTTGAATGAGAGTTACTTTTTGGATATGATAAATAGTTTAAAATAAAGACCTTACTTTTCTTGAAAGAAAAGTAATCAAAAGAACTTTAATAAAAAATC
>CANEHT010000016.1 GCA_947427385.1 uncultured Clostridia bacterium
GTCAAATATAACAATTCCAAATAGTGTAACTAATATTGGCCGTAGTGCATTTTTTTGTTGTAGCAATTTGTCAAATATCACAATTCCGGATAGTGTAACTAGCATTGGCGATAGTGCGTTCTTTGGATGCAGCAATTTATCAAACATCACAATTCCAGACAGTGTAACCAGTATTGGCGATAGTGTATTCGAGGGATGTAGTAGTTTGTCAAATATCACAATTCCGGATAGTGTAACTAGCATTGGCGATAGTGCGTTCTGTAGCTGTAGAAATTTATCAAGTATCGAAATTCCAGACAGTGTAACCAGTATTGACGATTTTGCGTTCCTTGAATGTAGTAACTTGTCAGAAATCACAATTCCAGGTAGTGTAACCAGCATTGGTAGGTATGCGTTTGCAGATAGTGGTTTGAATAGTATTACAATTCCAGATAGTGTGACCAGTATTGGCGATCATGCATTCTGGGGAGTTAGTTCTGAATTTATTTTTCATTGCAATCCAGGAAGCTATGCAGAAGAATATGCTAAAAATCACAATATAGAAAATATAGAATATGAATATATTAAAAATAAAAATCAACTAAATGCGAATTAAGATTGAATCAAATTTATTGTCCTTAGTGGTAAAGTGTTTAGTTGGTGAAGCATTAAGTGCTTTCATTTACATAAGTAAAAATTATTTATAATAAATAGGAGGAAAAATTTATGAAGAAAAGTAAAATAATTTTTTGGTTGATCGCATTTATGATGATGTTATTTCCGGTTTCAACGCAAGCATCGTCAAGTAGCAGTGGTACTTGTGGTGATAAAGTTAAATGGACATTAAAGAAAGGTAAATTAACTATCAGTGGCTCAGGAAATATGAGTGATGGTTGTCATTGTGAGTGGATGGACGATGTCAAAACAGTCATCATTAAAAAAGGTGTAACCAGTATTGGGAATAATGCATTCTGTTGTTGTAGAAGCTTGTCAAATATAACAATTCCAAATAGTGTAACTAATATTGGCCGTAGTGCATTTTTTGATTGTAGAAATTTGTCAAATATCACAATTCCAGACAGTGTAACCAGTATTGGCGATGATGCGTTCTTTGGATGCAGCAATTTATCAAACATCACAATTTCAAATAGTTTAACTAGCATTGGCGATAGTGTATTCTATGAATGTAGTAGCTTGTCAAACATCACAATTCCAGATAGCGTAACCAGTATTGGCGATTATGCGTTCCTTTGGTGTAGAAATTTATCAAACATCACAATTTCAAATAGTGTAACTAATATTGGCCGTAGTGCATTTTTTTGTTGTAGCAGCTTGTCAAATATCACAATTCCAGACAGTGTAACCAGCATTGGCATGTATGCGTTTGATGGATGTGAAAGTTTGTCAAATATCACAATTCCAGATAGTGTAACCAGTATTGGCGATGATGCATTCTGGGGAGTTAGTTCTGAATTTGTTTTTCATTGCAATCCAGGAAGTTATGCGGAAGAATATGCTAAAAATCACAATATAGAATATGAATATATTAAAAATAAAAATCAACTAAATGCGAATTAAGATTGAATCAAATTTATTGTTTTTATGTGGTAAAATGTTTAGAGCATAAAACACCGAGTGATTTCATTTACATGAATAAAATTATTTATAATAAATAAGAGGAAAAATTTATGAAGAAAAGTAAAATAATTTTTTTGTTAGTTGTATTTATGATGATGTTATTTCCGGTTTTAACACAAGCATCGACTAGTGGTACTTGTGGTGATGATGTTAAATGGACACTCAACGATAGTGAATTAACTATCAGTGGCTCAGGAGATATGAGTGATGATTGTCATTATGAGTGGATGGACGATGTCAAAACAGTCATCATTGAAAAAGGTGTAACCAGTATTGGCGATTATGCGTTCTATGGATGTAGCAATTTGTCAAATATCACAATTCTAGACAGCGTGATCAGTATTGGTGAGGGTGCATTCTATAGATGTGAAAATTTGTCAAATATCACAATTCCAGATAGCGTGACCAGCATTGGTGATTTTGCGTTCTATGGTTGTAGAAACTTGTCAAATATTACAATTTCAAATGGTGTAACTAGTATTAGCGATTGTGCGTTTTATTGGTGTAGTAATTTGTCAAATATCACAATTCCAAACGGTGTAACTAGTATTGGCGATTATGCGTTCCTTTGGTGTAGCAATTTGTCAAACATCAAAATTCCAGATAGCGTAACCAGTATTGGTGGTTATGCGTTTGATGGATGTGAAAGCTTGTCAAACATCACAATTCCAGATAGTGTAACTAGTATTGGCAAGGATGCATTCTATGGAGTTAGTTCTGAATTTGTTTTGCATTGCAATCCAGGAAGTTATGCGGAAGAATATGCTAAAAATAAAAATATAGCATATGAATATATTAAATAATGAGATATATAATCTAAAAGAGTATACTTTGAAGTATACTCTTTTTTTTATAAATTTTTTTCTACCAAAGCAATTAAATTATGTTTAACTTTTTCAAGATTGCTGCAAGTTAAAATCGGAATCAAGCTGTTAATTTTCTCGATACTCATATTCCACCATTGAAGTTTGAGTAAAATTTGTATCAATTCATCATCAAATCTTTTTCTTATTTTTTTTGCAGGATTTCCTGCAACAATTGTATAAGCAGGTACGTCGCTTCCGACAACGCTATTCATTCCGATGATAGCGCCGTCATTAATGTGAACGCCGGGAAGGATTATTGAATTTTGTCCAATCCAAACGTCATTGCCGATAACTGTATCACCTTTCATTGGCATTTGAGAAATTGGCGGAACATTTTGTTCCCAGCCTTCAAAAATATAGAAAGGGAAAGTTGAAACGGAATTCATTTGGTGATTTGCGCCATTCATTACAAAATTTACGCCTGCTGCGATTTGACAAAACTTCCCGATAATTAATTTATCATTATTGAAATCATAATGATGTGTTACGTGTTTTTCAAAGTCGATGTCACTAAAGTAAGTAAAATCTCCGACGATGATATTAGGATTTTTAATAGTAGGTTTGACGTAAGTTACTTTATCCGAATTAGGCAGTGGAAATATTTTATTAGGGTCGGGCCGCATTTAATCACACTCCTTAATTTTATTTATAACTTCTGAAATAATACCGAAAGAGAAACCGCGGCGGTATAACATATTTTTCAATTTATTTTCATCAAATGGTTTTCTTTTTGCAAATATTAATGCGCTTTCGATTTCATCATCTTTACTTATATCGGCAAGGACGGATGAAATTATATCACTTGAAATTTTTTTTTGTTCTAAATCAAATTTAATTTTAATTTTGCCATAATGTTTTAAAGTTAAACTATCGTAGACAAAATTTTTTGCAAATACTTCATCGTCAACATAATTATATTCGATAAGTGAGGCAATAATTTTTTCAGCTATTTGTTTTGGGCAATCGTACTCAGCTAATTTTTTTTTAACTTGCTCAATACTTTTATTGCTACCCGCTAAATATTTTAATATTTTATTCATAAATTGTTCTTCCAAATTTATACCTCCGATTTTTTTTGACATAACTTTATTATTAGCTTATACTTATTGTGAATAAATTTCAAAGGGAGTGTAAATTTTGGAGACTATTGATCCAATTATAAATGGTTCAAAAATAAAAACTGAAAGCCGTGCAATGCAATCGATATCAAATATGCCGAATGTTCCGCAGCGTCAATTTACAGGTACAGATATTTTTTCAACTATTTTTGTTTATATTGCACTTTTTGCAGCGGCATATTGGTTTTTAATTCGTCCGCAAAAAAAACGTCAGGAAAAACTTATGGATTTTCAAAGTAAACTTCGTCCCGGAGATGATGTTATAACATCTGCCGGACTTCATGGTAAAATAATTGAAGTAAATGACAAAACATTTTTAATTGAATTTGGTGAGAATAAAAGTATAAGAATTCCTATTGAAAAAAATCATATTGTTGCGCAAGAAACTGAGGAATAAAAAAATTCGCATAGTGCGAATTTTTTTTTATGTACTTATATTCCAGTATGTCCGAAGCCGCCGATACCACGCTCACTTTCCTCGAGAGTATCAACGACTTTAAAATCTGGCCGCCAAATTTTATTTATAATCATTTGAGCGATACGGTCGCCACGTGAAATTTTAAAATCATTTTCACCTAAATTTATCATTATTAATTTTATTTCGCCGCGATAATCTGCATCAATTGTACCCGGTGAATTTAGCAAACTTATTCCATACTTTAGTGCTAAGCCACTACGTGAACGAACTTGTGCTTCAAAATCTTGTGGTATCGAAATCTTTATTCCTGTCGGGATTAATTTAATTTTCCCGGCAGGAATTATTTGTACCTCATGGACGTTCGCATATAAATCCATTCCGGCTGCAAATTTTGTCATATAAGATGGTAATGGTAAATCTTTTGCGTCATTAGTTTGACAAATATAAAATTCCATTTTTATTTTTCCCTTTCTTTAAAATTTGTAATTTGAAATAAGATTCATTTGTTCATGTTTCCCGACACCGGCTAAACTTATTTCATCAAATACAAAAATTTTATCAATAAGTTCATAAATTTCTTCAAGTGTAACTTCATCAATTCGTTCAATAATTTCGTCCGCCGTTAATATTTTATCGTATAAAATAATTGATTTCCCTAACGCATTCATTCGGCTTGATGAATTCTCTAAACTAATTATATAACTCGATTTTAATTGCTCTTTTGTTTTCGCTAGCTGTAAATTCGTTATTGGCTCACTCTTTAAATTCTTTAACTCCTCTATTATTACTTCAATACATTTCTCAACTTTTAATGGATTTATTGCCGCATAAATTGCAAATAATCCTACTGTATCATATGAGTAATTAAATGAGAAAAGTGAGTAGGCTAATCCATTTTCTTCACGAATTTTCTGGTAAAGCCGTGAACTCATTCCTCCTCCTAATATCGTATTTAATAATGCTAATGAATAATTTTCCTCGATAGAATTTTTTATCCCTGGGAAGCCTAAACATATATGAACTTGCTCAATTTCTTTATCACGTACCGCAATAAATTTTTTATACCGTACTTCATTTATTTTCTGTGGATTAAAATTTTTATTTTGTAGGCTACCAAAATATTTCTTTAACTTATTTATCATTTGAGACGTATCAAAATTCCCCGCTACCGTTATTATTATATTTTCAGGCGTATAGTTTTCATCATAATAAGATTTAACAGATGAATGAGAAAATGATTCAACATTTTTTATTGAACCTAATATTGGATAAGCTAAAGATGAACCGGCCCACGCATTCTCATTCATTATTTCAAAAACTAATTCTTCAGGCGTATCCTCATACATATTTATTTCTTCGATAATAACTTTTTTTTCTTTAGCCATTTCATTCTCACTAAAAGTTGAATTCAAAAACATATCTGAAATTATTTCTAAAGCCTTATCAAAATTTGTATCGAGTATTTTTACGTAATAGCAAGTAAATTGTTTAGAGGTAAAGGCATTCATTTGCCCACCTATTGCATCCATTTGTTCGGCAATATCTTTTGCACTACGAGTTAATGTACCTTTAAAGAGCATATGCTCAATGAAGTGAGAGATACCATTTATATTTTGATTTTCATTTTGAGAGCCAACTTTAACCCAAATTCCAAAACTTATTGAGCGGATAGTAGGAATAGATTCAGTAACGATTTTAATACCATTATCGAGAGTGGTAATATTATACATTTCGTCACTCCTTTACAAAATTATACAGCTATTATAAACAGATAAGGGATAGATTTGCAATTAAATTCGATATAGGGCGACAGTTATAGTATTGTTATAGATATAGCTATTTATTCTTATAGGGAAATCTTTATTATTAATGAATTTCAAATCGATACCGCCATAAGAAGTAGCGGCATCTTTATCCTCATCAACATAGTAAACTTTTTTAGAATGGGAATGACGTTCGGTAATTTCCAAATTAGCAGCAAGAGCAGCATTATATAAAGTACTGCTAACTTGGCAAACGCCACCACCATAACCTTTTTTCTTTTGGCCTTTAACAAAAATATGAGCCATTTTGTAGCCATTTTCTTTAGTAGTAGGGCCAACAGTATTATTATAGGAGAAAGTTTCACCGGGTAAAATTTTTTTTTCATCAATAGCTTTAGCGGAGAGACGAATATTTTCAGCACGTCCAAAACTTTTTTTATTAAATTTGGTAGTAAATTCGGCAATTTTATTTTCATCAGCAATAGTTGTTACGAAACTATCAGGGATATTTTTATTCTTATTAAGTAAGGCAAATGAGATAGCAAAGAACATTAAGATGACTAATATTTTTTTCATTTTTAATCTCCTGCATAAAATATTTTTTTTATATTATTTGATAAAAATGCAGAAGTATACATGATTAAAATAGAATACATAATAAAAATCCAAGAAGTACCGGTAAAATAAATGCGATAGCTGTCCATTTAAAACTACCGGTTTCTTTTTTTATTGTTAATAAAGTTGTAGTGCAGGGGAAATGACTTAGATAAAAAATTATTGTGCTGATAATAGTTCGTAGCTGCCAACCATTTGATATTAAAATTTCTTTGATGTTTGAGAAATTTTCTATTGGTGTGAGCGCACAATTTTTTTCATATCCCATAATTATCAATGGAAAAACTATTTCATTCGCAGGCATACCTAATAAAAATGCAGATAAAATTGTTCCATCAAGGTGCATTATTTTCCCTAATGGTTCAAGAAAGTTTATCAGATTTTGCATTATTGTAAGTGAACCAAGTTTTAAATTTGCCGATAGCCAAATGAAAATCCCTGCAGGAATTGCCACAGCAATTGCTCGTAGTAATACGAAAAATGTTTTATCGAAGAGTGTACGAATTAAAATTTGTGAGAATTTTGGTTTGCGATAAGGCGGCAGCTCAAGAATAAAAAATGATGGCGCACCTTTTAATATTGTCTGCGATAAAATTTTTGAAACGATAAGCGTTAATATGATTGAAAAAATTATTATCATTGAAATTATTAACGCGGTTTTTAGTGAAATAAATTTTCCACTGACAAGCATTGATGCCAAAATAATTAAACCGGGAAATCGTCCGTTGCATGGTACAAAATTATTAGTGAGGATAGCGATTAATTTTTCGCGTTTGGAATCGATTATTCGGCAGGAAATAATTCCGGCGGCATTACAGCCGAATCCCATACACATTGTAAGGGATTGTTTGCCATGAGTGCCAAATTTTTTAAACATACCATCGAGATTGAAAGCGATACGTGGTAGGAGACCGAAGTCTTCTAAAATTGTGAATAGCGGGAAAAAGATTGCCATTGGTGGTAGCATAACGGCGACAACCCAAGCGAGAGTGCGATACATTCCATCGATAAGCATACCGTTCAAAAATTTTGAAGCGTTAAAAAATACAAATAGTTGTCGTAAAAATATTTCGCCGTACGAAAAAATTTTTATTAAGAAGTCGGAGAAATAATTTGCGCCGAAGATTGTTATCCAAAAAACTACCATGAGTAATGAAAACATTAATGGCAGCGCAAAAAATTTATGCGTTATAATACAGTCTAAATTTTTTGGTTTGCGTTTAAATTTTCTTTTGACAGTTAAATTTTCAATTATGTCAGCTATTTCGGACAATTTTTCTGTTTGCGGCGGCAATTTTAATTTTTTGTTTGACGTATAATCGCCAAGACAAGTTTTTAAAATTTCATAGCGTAAAATATTTAAACCAGAATTATTTTTTGCACTAGTTTCGACAATGGGGACATTAAGAATTTTTTTCAATTTATTTTTATCGACAAAAATATTTTTGGTTTCGTCCGCAAAATTTAAGCACAAAATTATATTTTTTTTATGCCGCATAATTTGTAGCGCCAATAATAAATTTCGCGCTATACAATTTTTGTCCAAAATTATTACGATTGCGTCAAGATTTTCTTCCAAAATATAATTGCATGCCACAATTTCATCCTTTGATTTCGGTTTTAATGAATACGTTCCCGGTAAATCTGTTACCTCAAAATTATATTTGCCTATCTTAAATTTCCCACGCTTACTTATTACTGTTTTGCCTGTCCAATTTCCTGTATGCTGACGTAAATTTGTAAGTAAATTGAAAATCGTACTCTTACCAACGTTTGGATTACCGATGAGCGCTATTTTAAATTGCTGCAACTTATATCATCTTCTATCAAAATTTTTTGAGCGTCTTCCTTTCGCAGGGCAATTATCGTATTTTTTATTTCATATGCAAATGTAGAATTAAATTCAAAAATAAATTTTATACGCGTACCTTTTGCAAACCCTACTTCAAGTAATCGTTCTTTAAAAATATTGTTAGTATTAAGCGCTAAAATTTTACCATTGCTATTTTTTTTTAGTTCTGTTAATCTCATTGATATCACCGTTTTAATTTATGAAATAAAAATAAAAATGATACCGGATGATTTTTAATGAACTATAGTGTACGTGGCGCAATATCGCTGGAAAAGAATAGTGCGTTTGAAATCGAACAGGCAACTTGTAAATTATTGCGTGAAATCATAGCGCAAAATGATATAAAAATATCTGACATAACACAGATTATTTTTTCCGCAACAAAAGATATTACAAAAGCATATCCGGCAGAGTTCGCTAGAAAAATGGGAATCACTCATACAAGTTTGTTATGCGTACAAGAAATGTTTGTCGAAGAAAGTTTACCGCTTTGTATAAGAATTTTGTTAAATTTTAATGCTGAGTTGGGCAAAAAAATTTCTCATATTTATCTTGGTCGGGCAAAAAAATTGCGGCCAGATTTATTTTAGAAGGGTTTGTTTGTAAAATGAAAATAGCGATAGATGGACCGAGTGGCGTTGGTAAATCGACGCTGGCAAAAGCAATTGCAAATGAATTTGGATTGATGTATGTCGATACGGGCGCGATGTATAGAATGGTTGCGTTTTATTTTGCAAAAAATAATTTGGATTATAGGAATGAAGAAAACTTAAAAAAATTTTTGCACGATATTAATATTGAATTGAGTTCGGATGCAAAATTTTTTTTAAATGGTGAAGATGTAACAGATTTTTTACGTACACAGCAAATAGCACAAATTTCTTCAACACTTGCACAATTTAAATCGGTGCGTGATAAGTTGACAGCTTTGCAAAAAAAAATTGCCATGACAAAAAATGTTGTCATGGATGGACGAGACATTGCGTCAAATATTATGCCGAATGCAGATTTTAAATTTTATTTGGATGCCAAAGCTTTTGTACGTGCGCAAAGAAGAATGGACGAACTTGGCAAAAAAAATTTTCAAGAGTGTTATGAGAAAATTTTGCAGCGTGATGAAAGGGATTTGAATAGAAAAATTTCGCCACTTGTCAGAGTTAGTGATGCTATTTTTATTGACACAACTGATATGGATTTTGAGCAAGTGCGGCAAAAAGTTTTTGACATTATACGAACAGGCGGCTGATTCATTTGTTTACTATTATTGCGGCGGTCGACGAAAATTTTGCAATTGGCTATAAAAATAATTTGCTGTGTCGGATTTCGGACGATATGAAACGTTTCAAAAATTTGACAATGGGTAAAAAAGTTTTAGTCGGACGTAAAACTTTTGAGTCAATCAAAAATGGGTTGCCCGGCCGAAAAATTATTGTTGTGACAAATAATCTTGAATATAAATCGAATTGCATTGTTTGCAACGATTTGTATTCTTTTTTGCGTACAAATCAAAATTCTGCTGAGGAAATTTTTATAATTGGTGGCGCACAAATTTATGCAGCTTCATTGAGTTATGCCAAAAAAATTTTTTTGACTCGCATTAAAAAAAACTTTACAGCTGATACATTTTTTCCACAAATAAATGAAAATGAATGGCGGAAAGATTTGTCGCCTATTTTTTTTGATGATAAAAACTCTTTGTCGTTTCAATATGAATTTTACGAATGCAAATAAATGCAACGTTGAGTTTGCTTCGGCGTATTTTGTTTTGAAGGGAGAGTGATATTTTTGTTCATCGTACAAAAATTTGGCGGCAGTTCACTCGCGAATGACAAATTAATTTTTAATGCCGCGCAAAAAATTATTGACGCTCATCGCAATAATAATAAAGTTGTCGTTGTGCTTTCGGCGCAGGGCAATACTACCGATAATTTAATTGAGCGCGCGCTGAAAATTAATCCACAGCCATCGAAACGTGAATTAGATGTTTTGTTGGCGACGGGCGAAGTACAATCAGTTGCGCTAATGACTCTTGCTATTCATAAGCTTGGATTTTCTGCAATATCTTTGGATTGTCGGCAGGCCGGAATTTTTGCCGCAAATAATTATGGCAATGCGCGCATTGAAAAAATTAATCCCCAGCGAATTATGAATGAAATTGAAAAAAATAATATTGTAATCGTGACGGGGTTTCAAGCTTTGAATTCATATGACGATGTCGTAACGCTTGGACGTGGCGGTTCAGATACTTCTGCCGTTGCTTTGGCGGCAGCTTTAAATGCTGACGTTTGTGAAATTTTTACGGATGTCGATGGAATTTATACTGCTGACCCGCGAATTATTCCTACGGCAAAAAAAATTGACAAAATAAATTATGATGAAATGCTTGAATTAGCATCGCTTGGTGCTGTCGTTATGCACAGTCGTTCGATTGAATTAGCCAAAAAATATAATATCAAATTAGTTGTACGTTCAAGTTTGAATAATTCGCCAGGAACTTTGATAGGAGATGAGAATGTGGAGCAAACTTTAATTAATGGTGTGGCCGTCGATAAAAATGTTGCCGTAATTTCTTTAATTGGTTTAAGTGATGAGCCCGGTATGGTTTTTAAATTGTTCGCAGTTTTATCAAAAAATAAAATCTGTATCGATTTGATTATTCAATCTATTGGGCGTCAGAATACAAAAGATATTTCTTTTACGGTAGCACGTGAATTTTTAGATGAAACAATAAATATTTTACAAAAGAATCAGGATTTTTTATGCTATGACCATTTAATTTTCGATAATACTGTTGCGAAATTGTCAGTAGTAGGTGCGGGCGTCGCTAGTAATCCTGAAATTGCAAAGATGATGTTTGAGGGAATCTATAACGAAGGAATAAATATTAAAATGATTTCGACGTCGGAAATAAAAATTTCAATACTAATTAATGAGAATGAAATTGAGCGTGCCGCTAATGCTGTTCATAATAATTTGCTCGATATTAAAAATTAATTCGCTATTTATTTTTTAGTCCAGGCAATTTTATTTTTTTCACTCATACAATGTTATTGCAGTTAATAAAAAAGGAGGCAATTTAAAAATGCCATTTGGTAACAATAATTTCATTTTCATTTTTATTTTACTTATGATGATGCAGGGTGGCTCATTCGGCGGCGATAATATGTTATTTATTTTATTATTGTTTATGTTAATGAGTGGCTCTAACTTCCGAATTTGCGATAATAAATAAAAAAAAGATGCATCTCAAAAATTTTGGGATGCATTTTATTTTCCTTGACATTTTTTATTTCTATGTTATAATAAAAAATGTTGTTTTTATGGCGGAGTAGCTCAGTTGGCTAGAGCATGCGGTTCATACCCGCAGTGTCGGCGGTTCAAATCCGTCCTCCGCTATTTTTTATGTAAAAAAATAAAAAATCTTTACTTTTCTTGAAAGAAAAGTAAACAAAAGAACTTTAACAAAAAATCTTTGTGTGAAATCACACAAAGATTTTTTATAAAATTTCTTTTTTATTTTACTTTTTTCTTTTTAAAGAAAAAAGTAAAGGTTTTGCTTAAAATTTTTTAGAAAGTAAATAAGAAATTAAAACAGCGGCAAACGGTAAAAAAATTATTATGATAATAAAACCGTCGAAGTTAGCAAATTTTTTTTCAGTTACTTCATAATTTATATTTTGTGTTGGGGCGATGTAATTTGTATTTTGTATTGGATTTGATAAAAATTTTTTATATGAAATATTTTGTGCGCCATCAAGATTTTTTTCAGTGAAACCTTTGATACAAAAATTTGTTATGTCGTAAGCATTGAAATTTTCAAATCCATATTCATTGCCATAAAAATTTTGATTTGGTTGCGCAACGGCCTTAGAGCAAAAGTTATACTCGTTTTTTTCGCACGGAATGAATAAATCGGGGCCAGTCATTTTTACACCGATTCCAAATTTTTTATCGGAAAGTAAAATTTTTTTTGGCAATGAAATTACGTAATAGCCGGGAAATTCGAAAGTTTTTTCACATAAAAAATCACTGTAGCCGACAATTTTGCCATCGTCATTGATTTTTAACAATAAAAATTTGCAATTGACGTTATTGCTTGCAATAAAAACACCAATGTCGCTTAAAGATTCTTTGACATTTTTTAAGTCGAAAACACTGCAAATATATTTTTTGTCGCCTAATAATTCTTCACGGAAAGCTGAAGTCATTCCAAAATAATCATGCTGATAAATATTTTCAAATTTATATTTTTCGAGTGGCTCAGCGATTTCACTCATGAAGTAAGCATTAAATCCAGCAAACTTGTCATCGTATGACATAAAAAAAAATCCGTTGTCATGTTTGTCGGCACCCCACGAATTTTTTAAAATAAATGCGCCGTCATGTTCGGGTTTAATTTCAAAATTTTCACGTGAATAATTATCATCCCAACCAACAATAGCGGCAGTATGATTTGTTGCGGACGCATAAGAATTGTAATAATAATTTTTACCGGATTTGTCAAGATAATTTTCATTCCAAAAAATATTTGTAGCAACACTTCCATTTTCAAATACAAATTTTTTTACAAGTTCGCGATGATTTTTCAAACTAACAGTATCCGATTGATTTACATCGGGCACGTAAATTATTCGACGTATATATTTTGCCAGCGGCTTTTTTAGATTTTCAGTTTGAGCGCGTGGTGTATAATCAGATTTATATGGATCATATTTTTCAAAAACCGGGCCGCGACCACTTGCAAAATATGCGCTTGTCATTTCATTATTTCCGCTGACATCAAAATCAAATGCGTAAGGATTATTTGTGCTTGCGCCATCATTTAAATTGTAAATCAAATTCATTTCGGAAAAATCAAGATTATTTTGCTTCAAATTATTTTGTCTTAAATAATTACTTTCCAATGCAGAAATTATTCCAAAACACCAACACGGACCTGAATGCCCTTGAATTTTTACAGGTGTTACAAATCCGTGTGTGTTTGCGGAATAATTTTTTGGCAAATTAAAATTATAATTTTCAGTCGAGTAATCGTAATCAAATTTTGCGATAGCGGCCAAACAATTTACGGATGAAAAAAATAAAAGAAAAACGCATAGTGAAAAAATTTTTTTCATATTAACCTCCGCAGTTTAAACAACGCGCAGCTTCTTTTAAAAATTCATCATATGACCATGGCAAAATAATTTCATTAAAATTATTTTTACGTTCATTTGGTAAAATTTCTTGCATTTTCAAACGCATATTTGAATTTTTTTCATCACCATTAATTTTAATTATTTTGTAATCAATTGGTTTTTCTAAAAGTTTGTTAGCGAGAAAATTGTCAATATGTTTTGCAACAATTTTTGCTTGTGCAATCGCTTTTATTGCAATTCTGTCTTTACCTTTATTTATTGCATCACCAATTGCAAAAATATTTTTGTAATTAGTTTGAAAAAAATCGTTAACCTTTATTGTACCGTCAATATTTTTTTCACCGTCAAAGAAATTTGTATTTACTTTTTGTCCGATTGCAGAAATTATTAAATCAAATTCTTCTGTCAAAAATTCATTTTCAGGTTCTAAATTTTTTTTCAATTTTTGGAGCGTGAGGATTTTTTTTTGTCCATTAAAAACAACTTTTACAGGTGTCAAAAGTTCTTTAAAAATGATTCCTTCTTCAAGTGCACCATTGATTTCAGAAATTTCTGCTGGCATTTCGTTTCTGGTTCGACGATAAATATTTATGACATTTTTTGCGCCGAGACGAATTGCGCTTCGACAAACATCTAAAGCTGTATTGCCGCCACCGATTACAGCAATTTTTTTGTTTTCAACAATGTTTTCTTTTTTCAATTTTATATTGCGCAAAAATTTTATTCCATCAATAAAATATTCGCTGCCTTCACAATTGAGTTTTGAACTTTCCCATGCACCGGTAGCGATAACTAATGCGTCAAAATTATTTTGCAATTCTTGAAATTTTTTAGCGTCAATTTTCGTATTACAAAATAAATTTACATTCATCGCTGATAAAAAATTTGTTTCGCAATCTAAAACTTTTTCTGGTAATCGATATTCTGGTATGCTGTATCTAAGCATTCCGCCGATTTTTGGCATGGCGTCAAAAATTGAAACATCATGCCCAGATAATCGTAAAAAATAAGTACAACAAATTCCGGCAACGCCTGCACCAATTATTGCAACTTTTTTGCCGGTATTATTTTTAATTTGTGGAACAAAATTTTTTTGCATTTCAGATAAAAAAATTCGCAACTGTGGAATATTTATTGCGGCATCTTTAAGTTTGCGTGTACAATTTGATTGACATGGATGCGGGCAAATTCTCGCAATAGTTCCCGGTAGTGGCAATGTCTCCATAATTAATTCAATTGCTTGTACAAATTTTTTTTCTTTTATCAAATTGATATAGCCGCGAATATCAACATGCGCCGGGCAATTTAAAATACATGGCGCAATTTTTTTTGTCATCTCTCACTCTCCATAAAAAATATAAATATGTAAGTTACGAAGTAACTTTACGAATATTTTTAATTGGGATATTCGCACAAAGTGTTGACACACTTTCTTTACTTCCAGGAGTTGGCGATTGAGAAATTTGAATATCTAGTTGTTCATTATCTATGTCAACGTATTTTGAAATGACTTGGATAATATCATTTTTAAGCATTTCTAAAATTTCTGTTGAACAATTCGCACGATCATGTATCAAAACTAATTTCAAACGGTCTTTTGCAACATCTTTTGAAGGCGGCTTTCTGAAAAAGTCAAATAAATTCATTTTGCACACCTCCTATGCGCCTATTCGAAACATTTTTTTAATCTTTGAAATGAATTTGTTATTATCATCAAAGTTCGCAATTGGAATGTTTTCACCCATTATTCGATGAACAATGTTATAGAAAGCTTGTCCTGCGCGTGAATTTAAATTTGTTACGGCAGGTTCCCCGCGATTTGTAGAGATAACAACAACTTCATCGTCAGGTACTACGCCCAAAATATCGATAGCGAGAATTTCTTTTACGTCATCAATTGTCATCATATCGCCGCGTTTTACCATATCTAATCTTAAACGATTCAAAATAAGCATTGGATTATTTAACTCATTTGCTTCTAAGAGTCCAATAATTCTGTCGGCATCACGTACTGCAGAAACTTCCGGCGTAGTTACAACAATAGCTCTGTCGGCGCCTGCGATTGCATTTCTAAAACCTTGTTCAATTCCTGCGGGACAATCGATGATAACATAATCAAATTCTTCTTTGAGCATCTCACATAATTTTTGCATTTGCTCTGGACTTACAACATCTTTATCTTTAGTTTGTGCGGCAGGCAACAAACAAAGATTTGGATATCTTTTATCTTTTATGAGGGCTTGTTTATAGCGACAATTTCCTTCGACAACATCAACTAAATCATAAACGATTCGATTTTCTAAACCCATAACGACATCAAGATTACGAAGACCGATATCAGCATCGATTAAGACTACACTTTTTCCGGCTAAAGCTAAACCGGTACCGATATTTGCGGAGTTAGTAGTTTTACCGACGCCGCCTTTCCCTGAAGTTATAACAATTACTTCACCCATCTTGTATCCTCCCAAAAAAAATAAATGCAAAATCATAATAGCATAAAGAAATATAAAAGTCACTAAAAATTTTTGGTAATAATTCAGCAAGAAAGAGCTATATCTGCCAAAAAAATTTATTTGTGAAATTTTGCACTTAAATTTTAATTTGGTATAATTCAAAAAAAAGTTTAAAGGTGATATAAGTGCGGCAGCAAAATTCTAATGACACAAATGATATAAAAAATTTCAATCAAGTTGAAAATAAACTTTTACTCTTATATTTAATAGATAAAATGGAAGTACCGCTGACGCAAAGTAAAATCTCTCAATTTGCGCTCGAAGAAAATTATATAAATTATTTCTCGCTTCAACAGTTTTTAGCGGATATGGTAGAAGTCGGCTACCTTGAAAAATCTACTGTCGACAATACAACTTATTATAGTGTAACTGATCAAGGCGTAGTAGCTTTAGATTATTTTAAAAAACGAATCCCCGCAAATGTTCGTAACAAAATTAATAAATATGTTGAGATAAATAAAAAAAGTGTGAAGCGTGACTACGAAGTTATTGCTAATTATTTCTACGAACAAAATAATAATGAGTATACAGTAAAGTGTGGAATATATGAGGACGAAACAACTTTACTTGAACTTATTTTATCCGTTGTTTCTCGTGATGAGGCTAAATTAATTTGTAAAAATTGGCGTAAAAATGTTAATGATTTATATGGCGATATCTTAAAAAAATTAACAGGTGAAATAAATGACGAATGATTTTGTACATCTCCATGTACATACTGAATATAGTTTGTTAGATGGTGCCGCAAAAATTTCAAATTTAATTATGCGTGCAAAAGAATTAAATATGAAAAGTATTGCTATTACTGATCATGGTGTTATGTATGGAACAATAAATTTTTATCGTGAAGCCGTAAAAAATAATATCAAACCAATTTTGGGATGTGAGACATATTTAGCATCAGGTTCACGATTTGATAAATCTGCGAGCCGTGACAATTTTTATTATCATTTAATATTGCTCGCTGAAAATAATACGGGCTGGCATAATTTAATTAAATTAATTTCATACGCATCGCTCGAAGGTTTTTATTATCGTCCACGAATTGATTTAGAACTTTTAGAAAAATATCATGAAGGTTTAATTGCACTTAGTGCGTGTTTAGCGGGACCGGTCGCAAAAAATATTTTAAATGGTTCGCATGAAAAAGGTTTAGAGTTTGCTACGCGATTAAATAATATTTTTGGCCGTGATAATTTTTTCTTGGAGATACAGGAACATGGATTGCCAGAGCAAAAATTAGTTAATCAGCAAATAATTAAAATTGCGAATGAAACTAAAATTCCATTGGTTTGTACCAACGATGTTCATTATATTTATAAGGAAGATTATGAGGCACACGACATTTTACTTTGTATTCAGACCGGTAAAAAAATTGATGATGAAAATCGAATGCGCTATGGCACAAATCAATTGTATTTGAAATCGCCGCAGGAAATGTCGGAATTATTTTCATATGTCCCACAAGCAATTGAGAATACGCAAAAAATTGCGCAGCGTTGTAACGTCGATATCGAATTTAATAAATACAAGCTACCGAAATATAAATTGGAAAATATTTCGGCGTTCGATTATTTGAAATCTTTATGTGAAAAAAATTTGCCGCTGCGTTATAAAAATATAACCGATGAAATAAAAAAACGTTTGGATTATGAATTGAATATTATAAATGAAATGGGCTTCGCCGATTATTTCTTAATAGTTTGGGATTTTATAAATTTCGCTCGCAAAAATAATATTGCTGTCGGACCCGGACGTGGTTCTGCCGCCGGTAGTATCGTTTCATTTTGCCTCTACATAACTTCGGTTGACCCAATTAAATATGATTTGCTTTTTGAAAGATTTTTAAATCCCGAAAGAATTTCAATGCCGGATATCGACGTAGATTTTTGCTATGAGCGGCGCCAAGAAGTTATTGATTATGTAATTGAAAAATATGGCGCCGATCACGTTTCGCAAATAATTACATTCGGAACGATGGCGGCACGCGCTGTAATTCGTGATGTCGCCCGCGTTATGAATATTCCTTATTCATTAGCTGACCGTATCGCAAAAATGATTCCAATTGAAATTGGCATCACAATTAACAAAGCGCTTGAAAGTAATCCAGAGTTGACGAGCATTTATAATTCTGATGCGCAAGTAAAAAAATTAATTGATATGTCAATAAAGTTAGAAGGATTACCGCGTCATGCGTCAACTCATGCGGCCGGAATTTTAATTTGTAACGAACCGGTTATTGAACATGTTCCACTTAATCGACAAAATGATGGAACTGTTTCAACTCAATTCACAATGAATACGATAGCAGATTTAGGATTATTAAAGATGGATTTTTTAGGACTACGAACGCTAACCGTTATCCAAAATACGATAAATGAAATTGAAAGTAAAAAAGGAATTAAAATTGATTTGGATAAATTAAATCTCGATGATGAAAATATTTATAAATTAATATCGAGTGGGAAAACGGATGGAATATTTCAGCTCGAAAGTAATGGTATGAAACAATTTATGAAAGATTTAAAGCCTCAGTGCATAAATGATATTGTCGCCGGAATATCTTTATATCGGCCCGGCCCGATGGATTTTATCGATAAATATATACAAGGTAAAAATAATAAGTCGCAAATTAAATATTTACATGAAAAATTAGTGCCAATTTTAAAAGATACTTATGGCTGTATCGTTTACCAGGAACAAGTTATGCAAATAGTTCGTGAGCTCGCCGGTTATAGTTTTGGTCGAAGTGATTTAGTTCGTCGTGCAATGGCAAAGAAAAAAATTGATGTCATGCAAAAAGAACGTCAGAATTTTATTTACGGAATAGAAAATGAAGTTCCGGGCTGTATCAGAAATGGTATCCCTCAAGATATTGCTGAAAAAATTTTCGATGAGATGACGGATTTCGCTAAGTACGCTTTTAATAAATCACATGCTGTTTGTTATTCAATTATCTCATTCCAAACTGCATTCCTAAAATTTTATTACCCAACTGAATTTATGGCGGCACTTTTAACTTCAGTTATTGGTTTTAGTAATAAAATTGTTGAATATATTGGTGAATGTAAAAATATGAATATAAAATTACTGCCGCCCGATATAAATGAAAGCTTTGGGAATTTTTCAGTTAGTGATAAAAATATTCGTTTTGGTTTACTCGCGATAAAAGGTTTAGGTAATTCTGTTATCGATAAAATTATTACTGAGCGTAAAAAAAATGGTGCGTATAAAAGTTTTTCAGAATTCGTTCGGCGTTTAGATGGTAACGATTTAAATAAACGTAATGTTGAAAATATGATTAAGTGCGGCGTATTTGATTCACTTGGTGGGAAACGCTCACAATATATGTTCATATATCAACAAATTTTAAATGGCGTTAATCATTCTAAAAAAAATACAATGGCCGGACAAGTTTCAATGTTTGATATGATGGATGAAAACATTGAAGATATTGATGACTTGCCTGAAATTGATGAGTACGACAAAAAAGATTTACTTGCATTCGAAAAAGAAGTTTTAGGAATTTATATAAGTGGCCATCCACTTCAATCATTTGAAAATATATTGAAAAAATTTATTTCCAATACAAGTATTGAAATTTTAAATGATAATATGTATGATGGAAAAGTTGTAAGAGTTGGTGGGATAATTACGGAGAAAAAAATAAAGATAACGAAATCGATGAAGACAATGGCATTTATAAAGCTTGAAGATTTATATGGCGATTTAGAAATTATTTTATTCCCAAATATCTATGAGAAATATGCCGATATTCTTTACTATGACTCACCACTTTTAGTTACGGGAACTATTGATGCACGTGAAAATGATACGCCAAAAATTATTTGTGAAAAAATTGAATTATTATCAACTAAAAAGGGGAATGAAGAATGAAAATAATTGTTGATAGTGGTTGCGATTTAACTAATGAAATGAAAGCTGATAAAAATATTATTTCGGTTCCATTAAATTTAATTATTGACGGTAAAAATTATGTTGATGATCAAAATTTAGATACTGAGAAATTTTTAGCTGAGATGGAAAATTCACCAAATCCTTGTAAAACTTCTGCGCCATCTCCTGAATTATTTATGAATGCGTATCAGGGCGATGAAGATATTTTTGTCGTAACGCTTACGTCAAAATTAAGTGGTTCGTATAATAGTGCGCAAGTTGCAAAGCAAATGTATTTTGATGAGATAAAAGAAAAATTTATTCACGTGTTTGATAGTTTAAGTGCGGCAGCCGGTGAAACTTTAATTGCATTAAAGGTAAATGAACTTATTAAATTAAATTTTACAAAAGAAAAAATTGTGGAGAAGGTTAATGAATTTATAAACGGCATGAATACGTTTTTCATTATCGAAAAATTTGATAACTTTGTGAAAAACGGCCGAATGAATTCTTATGTCGCAAAAATTGCTTCATTACTTTCAATTACTCCAATTTGTAAAGGTGAGAATGGGAAAATTGCTATTGCCGATAAAGCGCGTGGATATAATCGTGCTGCTGAAAAACTTATAAATTTAATTGCGAAAAATATTAAAGAGCCTGAAAAAAAAATTTTGGGTATTACGCATGTTAAATGTTTAGAAAAAGCTTTGAAGTTTAAAGACGATATATTAAAAAAAATAAAGTTCAAAGATATAGTAATTATGGAAGCAACAGGATTGTGTTCGGCGTACGCAAATCGCAATGGAATTATTGTCGCTTATTAGTGATAAAAAAACCTTACTTTTCTTGAAAGAAAAGTAACAAAAGAACTTTAATAAAAAAAAATTTGCGAGATGCAAATTTTTTTTGTAAAATTTTTTTGCAAAAGAAAAATTTATGTATATTGGTTTTTGTTAGTTTCTTTTTGCTTACTTTTTAT
>CANEHT010000017.1 GCA_947427385.1 uncultured Clostridia bacterium
GCCAATGAGTCGCGCAATGATGGTCCAGGTTTTGCATAATCTTGAAGATAATCCAAAGCAAGCTTTTGAGAAAATTTTCAGTGATGTTAATTTTGATGATTGGTTTGCTAAAGCAGTTACGTGGGGTGCAACTCATCGCGGAACAATTATTGGCTATGATGACGGAAGATTTGGACCAAATGACAATATTACTCGCGAACAATTAGCTACTATTCTTTACAGATATTTTGGTGAGAATGAGATTGTTGATACAGAATTAAATTTTGCCGATGCAATTCAAATTAGTGATTATGCTCTAAAATCTTTGCGCTGGGCAGTTGCAAACAAAATTGTTCAAGGCAAAGGAAATAATGTTCTTGATCCGAAAGGTTTTGCTACGCGTGCTGAAGTCGCTCAGATGTTTCAAAATCTTATGCTGAACTTGTTTTATCGGTAAAAACTTTAAACCTTTACTTTTTCTTTGAAAAGAAAAAGTAAAACCAAAAGAAACTTTATAAAAAAATCTTTGTGCGAAATCACACAAAGATTTTTTGTTAAAGTTCTTTTATGAAGCGACTTCGAAGAAGCCGCTTATGCTTACTTTTCTTTCAAGAAAAATAAAGTTTAAATCTTTTGACAAATGATAACTCCGTCACCTATATAAAAAATATTTGACCGAAGATTTGGATTGCTAAAAATTTCATCAATAAATTGATTCATTCGTGAATGAATTGTGCGCTGTCGTCGTACAACATCAAATCTATCTTTAACTATTTGTCCACCTTGTAAAATATCATCGGCAATGATAATTCCGTCATCATTTAATAAATTCAAACAAAAAGGCAGTATTTTAACATACTGCCCTTTTGCTGCGTCCATAAAAATTATGTCAAACTTATCATTCATATTTGGTAAAACATCATTTATATCCGCTTCAATTAATTTTATACAAGAAAGTTTTGCATCAGCGATATTTTTTTTTGCCAACTCAATCATTTTTTTTGAGCGTTCAATCGTAATAATAGTTCCATTATCGTCCAAGAATTGACTCATTAAAATTGCAGAGTAACCAATTGCACAGCCAAGTTCTAAAATCTTTTTTGGGCGTTTCAAATTTAAAATAAGGCTTAGAAAACCTGACATTTCTTTTGAAATAATAGGAATATTATTTTCGTGCGCATAATTTTGAATTTGACCAAGTAATCCAGTTTGCGCTGGATTTTTTTCTTCAACAAAATTTTTTATCTGATCCATTTACAGCCCAACTTTTTTTAGATATTTTTGAAGCTTGCATATTGTATCATTGCAAACAGAATGTTCAATATTACAAGCTTCAATTTCCGCAACTTCTTTATCAACGCCAAGTAAATCATGTAAAAATTTTTTCAACACAATATGGCGCATCGCAACATTTTTTGCAAATGCTAAACCTTTTTCAGTAAGTTTTAGTAAGCCATAATTTTCATGCTCAACTAAATTTTGCTTCTTCAAATTATTTATAGCGCGATTAACGCTTGGCTTTGAAATATTTAATTTGTCCGCTAAATCTGTTACTCGTACATCAATATTTTTTTCCTGTAAGAAATAAATTGCCTCAAGGTAATCTTCTAATGAACACGTAATTTTATTTTCCATAGCTAAGCTAAACCTTAATTTTAATTTTCCCCTGATAGAGTTCATCGACTGCAATTGAAACTGATTTACGATTTTTATCGGTATCGATTAAAATTTTTGAGCCATCAATAATTTGTCGAGCACGTTTTGCAACAGCGATAACAATAGAGTAGCGACTATTAATTTGATTTTGGTCGCTACTTATTTCATTTAATTTATCCATAAGTTCAGAATATGAAGGTTGCAGCATTATTTTTCACTCCCATTTAATTTTTTTACAGTAGAAATATTCCTACTAGGACGCAAATTTTCCGCCATTACTACCATATTAATTTTCTCAACAGCTTTATCAATTTCATCATTTATTATAAGATAATCATATTTATCTATTAATTTAACTTCCTCACGCGCACGATATAAACGGTCCTCAATCGTTTCCGGTGATTCCGTATTACGTAAAATCAAACGATTTTCTAATTCTTTCATCGTTGGTGGAATAAGAAAAATTAAAATACAATTCTCAAATTTTTCTTTTACTTGTAAGGCACCATTTACATCAATTTCTAGTACAACAAATTTATTTTTAGCAATTTGTTCTTCTACATAAAAACGTGGTGTGCCATAAAAATTCCCACAAAATTGTGCATGTTCCAAGAAACCATTTTGGTCACGGATATTTTTAAATTCATCAGGCGTACAAAAAAAATAATCAATACCATCAATTTCACCGGGACGTGGTTTACGAGTAGTCATTGAAATTGATAAAGCAAAATTATTTTCGGGACGAAGTTTTTTAACGACGGTACCTTTACCGGAACCAGAGGGACCAGAGATTATAACAAGTAAACCGTTATCAGCCATTTTCATTACCATAATTTTTAGGATTAATGAAGCGAGCGGCAAGAGTTTCAGGTTGAACGGAAGACAAAACAATATTACCAGTATCCATAAAAATTACGGAGCGAGTTTTTTTCCCGCAGGTAGTATTAATAATCAAATTATTTTCTTTAGCATGTTGTACAATTTTTTTAACGGCGGCAGATTCCCAGGTAGTAATGGAAAGGATACGGGCGGAGGCGACGAAATTATTACGTCCGACATTTAACAAAATTGTTTTTTCCATTAGAAAAGTACTCCTTCATTTGTATTTGCTATATTATAAATTAAAAGATGTATTTAATCAATCAAATATGATTTAACTTACTTTTTTTTGAAAAGAAAAGTAAGCAAAAAGATTTTTAATAGACATTTTTTAATAGACGTATAAATTTTTTTATGTTAAAGTTCTTTTGGTTCTTTTCTTACAAAAAAAGAACGAACTTAATTTTTAAAAATAAGGAGTTGATAATTTGTACGAAGTTTGGTTCCCATTTTTAAATATAAAAATAGAAAGTTTGCCACGAATTGCATTTAGTATTTTCGGCATAGATATTTATTTTTACGGAATAATAATTTGTCTGGGGATATTAGCAGGATTACAAATGGCATTATATCAAGCGGAAAGGACACATCAAGATAAAAATTTATATACTGATTATATTTTTTTGGCGATAATTTTTAGTATTATTGGTGCACGATTTTATTATGTAATATTTTCATGGGATAGCTATAAAAATAATTTGCTGAAAATTTTTGCATTGCGCGAAGGTGGGCTCGCAATTTATGGCGCAATAATTGCAGCGATGATAACCGCAATAATTTTTTGTCGGAAACGAAATTGTAATTTTAATCTTTTTGCCGACACAGCTGTACTTGGATTAATAACGGGACAAATTATTGGGAGATGGGGGAATTTTTTTAATCGTGAAGCATTTGGACAAAATACAAATTGTTTTTTTGCGATGCGATATCTTGCATCGAAAGTAAATAATATTCCGCCGACAATAAAATCAATAATTATTGACGATTATAAATATATACAAGTTCATCCGACATTTTTATATGAATCATTGTGGAATTTATTTTTGTTGACATTTTTATTTTTTTATAGTCCGCATAAAAAATTTGACGGCGAGATATTTTTACTTTATCTTTTATTTTATGGAATTGGTCGATTTTTTATAGAAGGTTTGCGCTGCGACCAATTACTTTTATTTTCATTTCCAATTTCACAATTATTATCGTTGATACTTATTTTGATTTCTGTTGTTATGTTAGGCGTAAAATATTTTAGAAAGAAAAGTTGATGAAAATTGTTTGATATAAATTTGGAGCTAAAAAAATTGCCGGAGAATCCCGGCGTTTATATTATGAAAAATAGTGACGGCAAAATAATTTATGTTGGCAAAGCGATAAATTTAAAAAAGCGTGTCAGACAATATTTCCAAAAATCTGTTTCACATTCACAAAAAGTTAAAGCTATGGTTAAGAACATAGCTTTTTTTGAATACGTAATAACTGATAACGAACTCGAAGCGTTAATACTTGAATGTAGTTTGATAAAAAAAAATCGTCCCAAATATAATATTTTGCTCAAGGACGACAAAACTTATCCATATATAAAAATAAATTTAAGTGAAAAGTTTCCGACAGTTGAAATCGTTCACAAACATTCTAAAGGTGGCGGAAAATATTTTGGGCCGTATTCAAATGCTACTGCGTTAAAAAATACGATGAATTTAATTTATAAATTGTGGCCGATAAGACGTTGTAAAAAAAAATTGAAAAAAAATAAGCGGCCATGTCTAAATTATTTTATCAAACAATGTAGTGCTCCATGCTGTAATTTAATCAGTGAAGATAAATATAATGAAATGATTTCGCAGATAATAAAATTTTTAGAAGGAAATACTCAAAATGTAATAAAAAAGTTAAAAAATGAAATGAGAAATTGCGCGCAAAATTTGGAATTTGAAAAAGCGATTGATTTACGCGACAAAATTATTGCGATAGAAAATGTAAATGAGCGTCAAAAAATTGAAGTTGAAAATAGCATAAATCGTGACATAATTGGATTTTCACGCTCAAAAAATAATGCGTTGATAAAAATATTTTTTATGCGCGATGGCAAAATAATTAATCAAGCGCACTTTTTTTTGACAAATATTGAATTTCGGATGCGTAATGAAATTTTGGCAGAGTTTATAAAACAATTTTACAGTGAACAAAATTTTATCCCTAAAGAAATTATTGTAAGTGAAGTTGCCGATAAAAATATTTTGGAGCAATTTTTATCTCAACTCGCTAAAAAAAATATTAAAATTATTTGCCCGCAGCGTGGCGATAAATATAAATTGTTATGTCTTGCGTCAAAAAATGCTAACATGCTACTCGAACGAAATAAAAATGATTTCAAAAATTCTTTTGACGAACTTAAAAAAATTTTACACTTGGAAGCACTTGAAAAATTGGAAGCATATGATATTTCTAACACTCAGGGAACAAATTCTGTTGGCGCAATGATTTGTGTAACGTCAAATGGTTTTGATAAAAAAAATTATCGCCGCTATAAAATTAAAAATGTAATCGGCGCAAATGATTATAAAAGTATGCAAGAAGTTATCGAGCGGCGTATGAAATACGGTGACAAACCTGATTTATTATTAATTGATGGTGGACGCGGTCATGTCCATTGCGTTCAAAAAACGCTTGATGAGTTAAAAATAAAAATTCCTGTTTGTGGAATGGTAAAAGATAGCCGACATAAAACTAAATCACTTTTTTATAATGAAATTGAAATTGAATTGCCACAGCAAATTTTAAATTTCATTGCAAAAATTCAGGATGAAATCCATCGATTTGCAATTTCATATCACAAACAACTTCGTGAAAAAGCGATGACAATGTCAATTTTGGATGACATAAAAAAAATTGGACCAAAGCGTAAGAAAAATTTACTCTCACATTTTGGTTCAATTCAAAAAATAATTGATGCAACTGTTACGGAATTAATGCAAGTAGAAAATATTTCACAAAGTATGGCGGAAGATATTTATCATGCGCTACAAAGGTATCGGAATTTATAGCATAGTATCATCAAAATTATTATGTGAATCATAACGGTCATCCGTTACGCGTCCATTTTCCCAGTTATTAAAAAATCTACCGATAAAGTCAAAAGTTGAACTACGAGCACGATTTATATTGTTTGTCGCATTATTACAGCCAGCAAATAAAAATATTGCTAAAATAGCTATAATGAAATTTTTTTTACGCAATTTAAAAAACCTCCTCGGTCAAAAATATTTATCAGATATTGCAATAAATATTTTAACCGTGAGGCAGATAAAAATTCCGTCAACTTAATCCTTTTTTTGAAATAAGTGCATTTTTTAAAACCCTGGTATATATCGTGCTAAAAATCTTAATATTAAATTTGAATCGTAAAATTTAATTGCAAATCGTGAACTAGCTAATGCGTGTTTGAAAAATTTAAATTTTGGATCCTCAACAAATAACGCAATAAGCATACATCCAACCCATATTACAATTGTTCCTTGAATAAATCCGATAACTAATCCGCCAAGTCTATTTGCCATATTAATTCCCGGTAACCATGCAATTATGTCTAACAATTTTGCTGCAATCGAAAAAATAAGTGAAATTAATGAAAAAGTTATAACCATCGCTAATATATTTACCAATACGTTCGCTAGGTTATTTGAAATAAAATTCCCTAACGTTTTTAAATCAAAAATTTGTAAAATCTTCGAGCTATTGATTTTCAAAAAATTTTCTTTTATAAATTCCGGTAATTGAATGTTATTTAATAACTCTTGACTAAATTCGGTAGAAGTTTTGAACTCGCCAAAAATATTACTCGCGTCATCAATTTTTATATTTGAAACTAATGAACCTGACAAATTTAACGCATTGTTAAGCATTTGATTAAATAAACTGTAAAACGGTGTATTGAATTTTATATATGACGCAACTTTTGTATAAAGCTGACTTGAAATCAAAACGGATGCGATAAATGAAACGATACCAAATATCGAACGAATTAATCCACGCCGTAATGCTGTTAGCATAAAACTTCCCAATATAACGGCGAAAATGATATCGAGCCAATTAAATCCAAACATAGCTATCACTCCTTAGTATTAACATTTAAGAGAAAAATTTTATTTGCTGAAACAAGCAAAACTTTATTTGGATTATTAACAAAATGTGCAAATTTATATTCTCCGAAAATTGCCTGGCTCCACAAATAATTTCCTTTCGTATTGACCGCGATAATATTATTAGCAGTTGAGAGCAAAGCATGATTATTACTTAAACTTATAGAATTAATTTGTTCGGACGATTCAAAATTACCAAGTTTTTTACCCGACATATTATAAAATTCGATAGAATTTTTAGAATGACTAACGGCGAAGAAATTCTCATCAACTTCCAACATATTTATTTTATCATTAAAATTTAGCCGCCATTGTTGTTTTAAATCCGGAGAAAATTTTTCACAAATAATTTGCTTGTCACCTATTAGTATTATACTATTATTTGACAAAAAGTTTAAACCATAAATGAAATTATTTTTTTCCTGAACGGACGCAAAAATATTATTTTGATTCGTATACATAAAAGTAATTTTTGAATCGATATTTAAATTGTTAGTGTCAATATAACTTATTGCCAAAATTTTTCCGTCCGGCGATATATTTGTATTAATTGGGAAAACATTTTCTTCGGAATAAACATACGTAAGAATTTTCGTCCCGCTATTATCATAAAGATTTATTTTGTAAGAATCTTTTTCCTTTGATATACATGAACAAAATCCAGTTGTATTTACAGAAAATGAAAGTAATTTTTCGGGGGTTTTAATTTCGTACAATTTCCCATTAGTATCATAAACGTAAATAGAATTTGTTTTTAAATCTGAAACGCCCAAAACATTTTTATTGTGATAAATAACGGCGTCGGAGAAATTTAAACTTTCCGACCATTTTTCATGCAAATTTATAAATTTAATTGAGTCACGCAAACATACAAAAAAACTGTTTGCATCAACTTTATATACGCCAGTACAGTTTCCAAAATCATATTTTAAAAGTTCGGAAGATGACGGCGACGTTTCATTATTTATAAGATAAAGCGCAATAAAAATTAAAGCCATTAAAATTACTACAATTGCTTTAAGGATTTTTTTTTTCAAAATATCACGCCTTTAAAATAAAATCTTTAGGTTTTGCTCCGTGCCCAAAATAAAATAAAATTGCATCGCAAATCCTTTCGGCAGCTTTACCATCACCAAATGGATTTGTCGTTTTAAATTTCAATTTGTTGTCGACAAAATCATTGACAGCTTGAATAATTTTTTCTTCATCAGTGCCAATTAATTTTAATACGCCAGCATCTATTCCTTCGCTTCTTTCAGTTACATCGCGCAAAACAAATACAGGTTTTCCAAACGCAGGGGCTTCTTCTTGCAAACCACCTGAATCGGTCATAACCAAAAAAGATTTTGCAAGTAAATTGTGCATGTCATTTAAATTCAAAGGTTCAAGCAAATGAATATTTTCAACGTTACCTAAAATATTTTCAACAACATTTTTTACATTTGGGTTTGGATGTACGGCATAAATAAATTCTAAATTTTTATTTTCACTTAATCTTAAAATTGCGTTACAAATATTTTTTAACGGTTGACCTAAATTTTCACGTCGATGTGCCGTAACAACAACAATTTTTTTATTTTCAAAATCAATATTTTGTAAAATTTTATTTTCAAATACATAATTTTTTTTGACCGTAAAATTTATGCAATCAATCGCAGTATTTCCAGTTACAAAAATATTTTTTCGACCCTCATTAATTAAATTTTGTTTGGCTAAAGATGTTGGTGCAAAATTTAAATCTGCAAGCAAACTAACTAATTCACGATTCATTTCTTCGGGAAACGGTTCAAATTTATTAAAAGTTCGTAAGCCGGCTTCAACGTGTCCAATTTTTACTTTATTGTAAAATGCGGCAAGCGCGCCCGCAAAAGTTGTATTCGTATCGCCGTGAACCAAAACCATATCCGGATTTTCCGTACGAATTATTTTGTCGAGTTCCACAAGCGATTTAGAAGTTATTTCCGATAGTAACTGCGATTTTTTCATTATATTTAAATCGTAATCAGGAACGATATTAAAAAGTTTAAGAATTGAATCTAAAAGTTCACGATGCTGCGCCGTTACACACACTATCACATGAAAATTTTCATTTTCGGATAATTTTTTTATTACGGGAATCATTTTAATTGCTTCGGGACGCGTACCAAATATCGTCATAATTTTTATTTTCATTTTATCGCCTGCCTGCAAAAAAATTGTTGAAATAATTTAAGCATAATAGTGCGGCAAAATTCAACTCTTGTAAAAAAAAATACGCTGCTATATAATTTTTGCGTAATTATCTTGTAAGGGAGGAATTTTCTATGGCATTGGTAAATACAAAAAATATGTTGGAAAAAGCTTTTGACAATAATTATGCAATCGGCGCTTTTAATATCAATAATATGGAAATAATTCAAGCAGTTGCTACCGCCGCAAAAAAAAATAATTCCGCCGTTATTATGCAAGTTTCAAAAAGTGCATTGGCATATGCAAATCCAAAATATTTGAAAGCAATGGTTGACGCCGCAGTTAGTGATACAAATTTAGATATCGCTTTGCATTTGGATCACGGCCCAGATATTGAAACGGTTCAATTAGCAATTGATAGCGGTTTTACTTCAGTAATGTTTGACGGTTCCCATTTTGATTACGAAATTAATGTGCAAAAGACAAAAGAAGTTGTCGAGCTCGCACACGCAAAAAATATAACGGTTGAAGCAGAGCTTGGAAAACTTGCCGGCGTTGAAGATGAAGTAAATGTTTCTGCTGAAAATGCAACGTATACCGACCCGGATCAAGCGGTTGATTTTGTATCACGAACTGGCATAGATTCTTTGGCAGTTGCTATCGGAACAAGTCATGGTGCGTATAAATTTAAAGGTGAAGCCAAACTTGATTTCCCACGCCTTAAAACTATAACGAAAAAATTAGAGGCGGCAGGTTTCAAAAAATTCCCCATAGTTTTACATGGCGCATCGTCAGTTGATGCAAGCAGTGTTGCAATATGTAATGAGTATGGCGGAAAATTGGATGGTGCAAAAGGTGTGCCGAATGAAATGTTGCGTGAAGCTGCAGCATTATCTGTTTGCAAAATAAACATGGATACAGATTTAAGATTGGCAATGACGGCAGCAATACGTAAATTTTTTGCATTAAATCCTGAAAAATTTGACCCGCGCGGATATTTAGGTGATGCGCGCAAAATGATTGAAGACATTGTTGACAACAAAATTAAAAACGTACTCGGCAGCACAAATTCGATGTAATTTTTACAAAAACCTTACTTTTTCTTTGAAAAGAAAAAGTAATCAAAAAGAAACTTTATAAAGAACTTCACTTACGTGAAGTTCTTTTATTAAGTTTTTTTGCTACATTTTTTTACAATAAAATAAAAAAATAAATTTTATAAAAAAGCTTTGTGCGAATGCACAAAGCTTTTTTGTTAAAGTTCTTTTGTTACTTTTCTTTCAAGAAAAGTAAGGTTTTCCTAATCTGTTTCGCCTTTTAATTCTTTGCGGTTGCGGTACAAAATTTCTATCAAGTTTGCAAAATGGTCGTCAATTGCACGCGTTTCTTTCTCGTATGAAATCATAGCTTCTTTAAGCATTGTTTCAGTTTTAGAAAGAATTTCTTCGGCATAACTCATTGCATTAATTCTTACATCGCGTGCACTTTGCTTTGCTTCATCTAATAATTCATTTGCTTTTGCAATTGCATGCTTATAAATTTCGTGTTCATTTGCCATTTTATCGCATTGTCTTTCTGCATCTTTAAAAATTAATTTTGCTTTATCTTGCGCTTCTTTAATTATTTTATCATGGTCGGCAATTATACGTTGAGCCTGACGGATTTCATTTGGGCTATTTAATCGTATTTCATTAATTATATCCATCATTTCTTCTTTATCGACGGAAATTCTATTAGAAAATGGGAAAGTTTTTGCATTCTCTAACATATCTTCTAATGCGTCTAAATAATCATTTAGCACTATTACCCCTCCAATTTATCGATTACAAATTGCTTAATTTTTTCAGGTACCATATCAGTAATATTACCGCCAAGTCTTGCAACTTCTTTTACCATTCCCGAACTTAAATATAAATATGGCAAACTTGTCGAGATAAATAAAGTTTCAATTTCATTATCAAGTTTTCTATTTGATAGTGCCATTTGAAATTCATATTCAAAATCAGTAACGGCACGTAATCCACGAATAATTATTTTAGCATTATACATTCGTGCGAAATTAACTAACAATCCTTTAAATGGTTTTACCTCTACATTTTTCATCTCAGCCGTTAAAATTTGTAGATACCTACAGCGTTCATCAAGTGTAAAAGTATGTACTTTATTAAAATTAATAAGTGGCGCAATAATTAATTTATCAACGATTTTTGACGCACGTAAAATAATATCCAAGTGACCATTAGTAACTGGGTCAAAACTCCCCGGATAAATTGCTGTTTTCATTTTATTCGTTCCTTTATGTAATTTATCGTGGTAGTATTGTAACGTTTAATTTTAAAAAAATCAAATTGTATAGGTAAATCTAAAATCTCACGGCTACCATTTTCAATTATTATTATTCCATTATCTTTTAATAATTTATATTGAGCGATAAGAAATAAAGTTTCTTGTGCTAAATTTTTATAATATGGTGGATCCATAAAAATTATATCAAACAAAATATTTTTCTGGTAAAACTCCTTTAACGCATTACGTACATCCTTACAAATTATTTCGGCATTCTTATTTAATTTAGTAAGAGCTAAATTATTTTTAATGATATTGACACATAATTTATTTTTCTCGACAAAATATGTTTTACTACTTCCACGACTTAATGCTTCAATACCTATCGCGCCACTTCCACTAAATAGATCTAAAAAAAAACTACCTGAAATCTCAGGCATTATTACATTAAAAATAGATTCTTTAATACGAGCGATAGTGGGTCGTACTTCTAATCCATTAGGTGATTTCAAATTACAACCATGAGCGATACCAGCTATTACTTTCATTATATTCACCTACAAAAAAAAATCGTGCAGTGCACGATTAATATGAAATTACTTTTACATTGTTAGTCATTACATCGATATAAGTATAAGATAATTTACGGTAAGGGATTTTATTTTGGTATAACTGAACGGTAAAGATATCAGGATAAATATCAGTAACGACACAATTATCAATGGTAGTCTGATGAGCACCATGTCCGCATTGCAATTTTACTCTGTTACCAACGTAATTTTGTATATCATTTTTGACACGCACGACATCGTTTTTATTCAACATCAGCTTCACCCCACTGGTAGCTATTTTAATATAAAAGAGTAAAATTGTCAATAAAAATACGATGAAAAAAATAATGCAAAATAAGGAAGTAAACGTACAAAAAAAATTTTCGTATTAATAATTTTGTAAAAAAAATTTTGTAAAAAAAGACATATGTTTTCAAACAAATCTTGCAAAATTTTTATTTATCTTTTATACTTAAATTATGTTTGTGAATTATTAAATTATTAATTTAAAATGTTTGTTTACAAAAAATGAGAAATATTAGGAGTGATAAATATGTCTGAAGAGAGTAATAAAAATATAATTTACTTAATGATTGATATGGATGATGAATGTGTTTTTAAATACACACTAAAAGATGCAGAAAAAGAAATACAAGAAAAACCTAATGCGATTGCTGCTTATGCTGATATTGATGAGTTAAACAATGGAAATTATAAAAGAAGCGACAAACGTAAAAATATTTCTATACCTGAAAATGGTATCATAGAAATTGCTAGAAATGATTTGAAAGAAAATAATTTTTATTTTGTATTGAAGAGCGAACACCGGATTGCTAATTTTAATAATATGACACATGTTCAATTTGGCCCAAATAAAAACTTTTATTATATGAAATTTAACGATGTAACTGAACCAATTCACTTTGAGGATAACAGTATTATTAAAGAGTTTGATAGAGAAGGAGAGTTAACTGTTTTTAAACAACAACAAAACAAAGAACAAAATGAACAACAACAAGTTGCACCAGTACCACAATCTGAACAATCAACTGAACAAACTGAACAACCAGCTGCTGAACCAGCATCACAAACTGAACCAGTTGAACAACCACCAGAACAACCAGCTGAACAACCAC
Source organism: uncultured Clostridia bacterium (assembly GCA_947427385.1). Lineage (GTDB taxonomy): Bacteria > Bacillota > Clostridia > Lachnospirales > CAMVHY01 > CANEHT01. Next base: position 12,796 of record CANEHT010000017.1, read on the forward strand.
CAGAACAACCAGCTGAACAA
>CANEHT010000018.1 GCA_947427385.1 uncultured Clostridia bacterium
TTATAGCAATAAATTCTAAATTAAAAGTAACTTGATACAAAAATTTTTGTTATAATATGTCAGATATTATTATTAATGAAAGGAGAAATTTTTATGCACAAAAAATTTTTAGCAATATCAATGATTTCAATTATAACACTCAATGCTTTTCCGGTAAACATTTTCAAATTCAAAAAAGAAACGAAAGCCTCAAGTTTCATTTCAAACGTCAGCAAAATTGAAAATCCGGTTGCTGGTGGCTCAGGCGGAAATTGGTCAGGAAATTATATTTATTTCGGAAATTATCCACAAAGTGATACGTCTGGAGCAACAAAAGACCCAATTCGTTGGCGGATTCTCGACACAAACAACAAAGCCTGGACAGGTAGTAATGAGCGTTCAGCAGCTCAAGCAAATGGTTTCAAATACAATATTGGTTCTGGAGATGGTAAGGGTGGTCGACAAAACGCACCAATTGGAGGTAATGGAATTTTACTTATGTCTGACATAAATTTAGATGCGAAACAATATCATCCTGATTATAGACATAATAACGAAGAACACAAATTATGCTGGGGTGGAAATGGAGGTGGTAGTGGCAAAGGTTGCACACTTTGGGCATGGCTCAATGGATATAATAACAGCAACGTCTTGGGCGATAGAACTATACCTGATCTACCGTTTTTAACGACTGCATTTACAAGCGATGAACAAATTGCTATAATGAAAACTGAAGTTTACAGTGAAAACTTAGGTGAAAATTTAGCAAATTCAGATCGAACTTCTTTAACACAAGATAAAATTTTTTTACTATCGTACAACGAAATGTTAAACCAGTTATATGGCTTTACAAATACATGTAGTAATTCAAATGCACGTATTTTTGGATGGTCAAATTATTCGAATAATTCAAAACAATATACTGATTCTAGACTTCGCTCACCCGGATATCTTAACGATACTCTCGCCTATGCTTCTCTTATTAATTCTTCAGGCTATGTAAGCCCTTTCAATAATGTAACTTTTGTTTATGGAATTCTACCTGCTTTTAATTTAAATCAAGCATCCGTTATCTTTGCATCAAAAGCAATTAAAGGTAAAAATTCTGCAATAAGTTCATTGCCGACAAAATTTGAATTACCAACTGGCAAAGGAAATGATTATAAACTGACGTTAAAAGATAGCAGCAGAAGTTTTAGTGCAAGTAAAACTGCACAAAATGGAAACCAAGTTACAATTTCATACAACAGTGCGAAAGTGGGAAGTAACGAATATATTTCATGTTTGATATTGGACAATCAATCTGAAATAAAATATTATGGTAAACTGGAACAAGTAAGCTCTACGAACGGAACTATAACATTAGATATACCGGAAGAACTTGAAAGTGGTGAATATATAATTGAAATATTTAACGAACAATGTAATAGTGATTACGAAACTGATTGGGGTAGTAAACTTAGTGAATTTACAGTGATTAAACCAACTGTAAGTGCACCAACAGCAAAAACTTTGGAATACACAGGAAAACCTCAAGAACTTATTACCGCAGGAAGCACAACTGGCGGAACTTTACAATATAGATTAGACAGTGGATCATACGATACAAAGATTCCAACAGCAACGAACCCGGGAAATTATACAGTTTATTACAAAGTTGTCGGCAATAATGAATATCTTGACGTCGCAGAAAAAAGTGTAAATGTTACGATTAAAAAGGCAACACCGAAAGATGTACCTCCTGTTTTGCAAGCACAAACCAAATACAGCATAACATTAAAACCACTTGAACCAAATGAAAATGGTGCAAAACCAGAATATAAGAAAGACGAAGAAGATTGGCAAGAAAGTAATGTTTTCAAAAATTTGATACCAAATAAAGAATATACTTTTTACTCAAGATATGCAGCAACTGAAGATGGAAACTTTGCACCGTCATTGCCGAGTGAACCGGCAAAAATAAGAACTTTGAAAAAAAGTAATTCAAATTTTGGAAATAATAATGATAACTCAGATATAAACAATGAAAATGATTATGAAAATGTAAGCAACAAAGAAGATAAAAATAATAATGAAAATGTAAAAACAGACAAAAATAAAGTTATAATAAGTGATAAAATACAGCAAATTGAAACTGAAAACGGAATTGCAAACATTAAAACTAAACGTTCAGGCGATGATATAGAAGTTAAAATTACCGATGAAAATGGAAATCCAATAACTATTGAAGATGGAATAATTTTAGTTGTAGAATGTGATCAAGATGGTTCTGGAATAGTTGCTGCAACAATAAATGATGACGGAACAATTGAAAAAGTTATACGCAAATCTGTTGTCAAAGATGGAAAAATTTATATACCACTAAATTGCTCAGCAAAAATTAGAATTATTGATAATAGCAAATTGTTTTATGACGTATTTGCAAATCATTGGGCATACGATGCAGTAACTTTTGTAAGCGCACATGAATTATTTAATGGAACTGCACCAAATATTTTTGAACCTGAAACGCCAATGAGTAGAGCAATGATGGTACAAGTTTTGCATAATCTTGAAGATAATCCATATCAAGTGTTTGAAAAAATTTTCAGTGATGTAAATATTGGAGATTGGTTTGCTGAAGCAGTAACATGGGGAGCGACTCACCGTGGAACAATCATTGGCTATGATGACGGAAGATTTGGACCGAATGATAATATCACTCGCGAACAATTAGCAACTATTCTTTACAGATATTTTGGCGAAAACGAGATTGTTGACGCAGATTTAAATTTTGCAGATGCGAATAAAATCAGTGATTATGCTTTGAAAGCTATGAAGTGGGCTGTTAAATATGGAGTTGTTCAAGGAAAAGGAAATAATATTCTTGATCCGAAAGGTTTAGCTACTCGTGCTGAAGTTGCTCAGATGTTTCAAAATCTTATGTTGAATTTGTTTTATTGATAAAAGATCAAGACCGTTCTTTTTTTATAAAAAAAGAACAAAAGAAACTTTATAAAAAAATCTTTGTGCAAACGCACAAAGATTTTTTTATAAAGTTTCTTTTTTTGTTTTACTTTTTTTCTTTTCAAAGAAAAAAAGTAAAGGTTTTATCTTAATAGCAATATATATATTTTCAGGAGGCGATAAGCATGAAAATTTTTATAGATCCTGGACATGGTGGTGCAAATACTGGCGCGATAGCAAATGGCTTAAAAGAATCTGAAATAAATTTAGATGTTGCGTTAAAACTTGGCGACATTTTGAAAAATAATGGCTATGAGATAAAATATTCGCGGATAACTGATATTAATTTGACATTATTTGAGCGTGCGCAAATGGCGAATAATTGGCATGCAAATTATTTTGTGAGTATCCATTGTAATTCAGCGGCTAGTCGTCAAGCTAATGGCAGTGAAACTTTTGTATATAAATTTGAAACGCCCGCAGCTATTTATGGTGAAAGTATTCAAACGCAATTGATATTGCAAAATGGTTTGAGGAATCGTGGATTACGTGAGGCCGACTATACAGTTTTAACAGCGACAAAAATGCCAGCAGCTTTAGTTGAGTTAGCATTTATTTCTAATCCGCAAGAAGCTCGGTTATTATCTTCAACGGAATTTCAAATGCGTTGCGCACGCGGAATTGCTAATGGTATAATAAATTACATTAATGAATTATAGGAGGCAAACGAATGAAAAAAGAATTGACAAAAAATTTTGACCCATCCGTATCAGAAAAAAAAATTTATCAATTTTGGCTCGATAATAATTTTTTTCATGCCGAAATTGATTCGCAAAAAAAACCTTATACGATAATGATGCCACCACCAAATGTAACTGGTGTTTTACATATGGGTCACGCTTTAGATTTTACAATTCAAGATATTATTGCCCGATTCAAACAAATGCAGGGATTTAATACGATGTGGCTGCCCGGAACGGATCACGCAAGTATTTCAACTGAATTAAAAGTTGCTAACAAATTGAAATCTGAAGGTATTGACAAAGAAAAAATTGGGCGCGAAAAATTTTTGGAATATGCGTTTGATTGGAAAAATAAATATGGTGGTACGATTGTTGAGCAAATAAAACGTATTGGTTGCTCATGTGATTGGGAACGCTTGAGTTTTACTATGGATGAAAAAGTTTCTAAAGCTGTGACGCGAGTTTTTGTTAATTTATATAAAAAAGGTTTGATATATAAAGGTAAAAAAATAATTAATTGGTGTCCAAAATGTCGGACAACTATTTCTGACGCCGAAGTTGATTATGAGGACAAACAATCTTTCCTTTGGTATTTAAAATATCCGGTAAAAAATTCAAATACTTTTTTGGAATTTGCAACGACGCGCCCAGAAACTTTATTAGGCGATACCGCTATTGCTGTTAATCCAAATGATGAAAGATATAAAAATTTAGTTGGGCAATTTGTTACAGTTCCATTTGTCGAGCGCGAAATCCCAATTATTGCCGACGAATATGTTGATATGGAATATGGTACGGGCGTTGTAAAAATTACTCCCGCGCATGACCCAAACGATTTTGAAGTTGGCAAACGTCACAATTTACCAATTATAAATATTTTTACCGACGATGGATTTTTGAATGAAAATGCTGAAAGATTTCGAGGCTTAAATCAAAAAGTTGCGCGTGAAAATATTTTGGATGAAATGAAAAAATTAGAATTGTTCGTAAAAGCTGAGCCCATTGTTCATGCTGTCGGTATTCATGAAAGATGCCGTCATGTTGTCGAAATGTTGGTAAAACCACAATGGTTTGTGAAAATGGAAAGCTTGACTGCGCCCGCTATCAAAGTTTTTAAATCCGGTGAATTAAAATTTTTCCCCGAACGCTTTGGTAAAATTTATTTGCAGTGGCTCGAAAATCTTAATGATTGGTGTATTTCACGCCAGCTTTGGTGGGGTCATCGTATCCCCGCTTATTATTGCAAAAAATGTAATCATTTAATGGTTGCGGAAACTGCGCCAAAAGTTTGTGAAAAATGTGGTACCAATGATATTTTTCAAGATGACGATGTGCTTGATACTTGGTTTAGTTCAGCGCTTTGGCCGTTCGCAACTTTAGGTTGGCCCGATAAAACTGCCGATTTCAATTATTTTTATCCGACAAATGTTTTAGTTACTGGCTACGACATAATATTTTTTTGGGTAATTCGAATGGTTTTTTCCGGTTTAGAATATACCGGTCAATTACCGTTCAAAGATGTTTTGATTCATGGTTTAATTCGTGATGAAAATGGCAGAAAGATGAGTAAGTCACTCGATAATGGTATTAATCCTATTGATGTTATTGATAAATATGGAAGCGATGTTTTACGAATGACTTTAGTTTTAGGAAGTTCGCCCGGAAATGATTTACGTTTTTATTGGGACAAAATTGCGGCTAATCGAACTTTTATTAATAAATTATGGAATGCGGCAAAATTTATTTTTATGAATGACGAAAATATTTCTGCGCCAATTAATTTTGAAATTGAAGATAAATGGATTCTCACAAAATTAAATTCGCTTATCACAAATGTTACGGCTAATTTAGAAAATTATGAGCATGGGCTTGCACTCGATAAAATTTATGATTTTATTTGGAATGAGTTTTGCGATTGGTATATTGAATTCTCCAAGCCGCGTTTATATAACAATGAGAATAAGTCGAGCGCTTTATATACTTTAAAGTTTGTTTTACTAAATTGTTTAAAATTATTGCATCCATTTTTACCGTTCGTTACTGAAGAATTATTTTTGACACTACAAGATGATGAACCGACAATTATGAAATCGGAATGGCCAAAATTTTCTGATGAATTTAATTTCGTACAGGAAGAAAAAGATATTGAGTTGATAAAATCAGCAATAAAATCTGTACGAAATCTACGCGCGCAAATGAATGTACATCCTTCACGTAAAACTAAAGCTTATATCTCAACGTCAAATAATATTTTCAAACTATGTCAAAAAGATTTTTTACTTTGTGGGATTAACGAAATAATTTTCTCCGAACCTATTGACGGTAATAATTTATCTGTTATAATATCCGATACAATAATTTATTTGCCTCTTAATGAATTAATTGACATAAATGCGGAGCTGGAAAGATTAAATAACGAAAAAATTAAGCTCGAAAGTGAAATAATTCGTGCCTCTAATAAATTAAGTAATAACGCTTTCGTTAATAATGCTCCGAAAAATATTGTTGATAATGAAAAAGCAAAATTATTGGCTTACCAGAAAACTTTCGATAAAATCCTCGTACAAATTGAAAATTTGAAAGGAGGTGTTTGATATTGGCTTATTCCATTAATGAAAATTGTATCTCTTGTGGCGCTTGCGCTCCTGAATGCCCCGTTAGCTGTATCTCTGAAGGCGATGAGCGTTACGTTATCAATAAAGATGAATGTATCTCTTGTGGAACTTGTGCTAGTGTCTGCCCTGTTTCCGCTCCAAATGAAGAAAATGAATAATTTAAAATCCGCACATCGCGGATTTTTTTTAAAGGAGTTCTTTATGAAAAATTTAAATCCTAGTACTTATTCAAAAGGTGAGGAAATCTTTAATATGATTTCTCATATCGTTGGTGGCGCTTTAGGTATTGTTGCTTTAGTTTTATGTATCGTTTTTTCTGCTATACATAAAAATTGTTATGCAATTGTAAGCTCTATAATTTATGGCACGATGATGATTATTCTTTATACAATGTCAAGTATATATCACGGTTTAAATCCAAATATAAAAGCTAAGAAAGTTTTTCAGGTACTAGACCATTGCTCTATATTTTTATTGATTGCCGGTTCGTATACTCCTTTTTGTTTAGTAACTTTTAGAACTTATAATTCAGTTTTAGGTTGGACAATTTTTAGTATCATATGGGCTATGGCAATTTTGGGAATCGTATTGAATTGCATAGATATAAAAAAGTATGAAACGTTTTCAATGATTTGCTATTTAGGAATGGGTTGGTGCATAATTTTTACGGCTAAGTTGTTAGCTAAATTGTTAGGCCCGTATGGAATTATTTTGTTAATTGCGGGCGGGATTGCTTATACTGTTGGCGCAATTTTGTACGTAATAGGTAAGAGGAAAAAGTATATGCACTCAATTTTTCATTTATTTATTGTTTTGGGAAGTATTTTGCATTTCTTTTGTATTTTGTTTTATGTGATTTAAGTTGCAAGTGAAATAGTGAAGTATGATTAAAATGATTTCAAACAGCCCGACATATCCAAGTAGTGGATAAATTTTTGAAACGAGCTGTGAAAATTTAATATTAGCAAAAATAATTCCGATAAGTGTAATAAAAAATATCGGGATTTTTTTTTGCGTTAAAATTTCACATAAACTAAAAAAATTTCCAACAGCCGTAGTAAAAACTGCGAGTAAAAAAATTATTAAGCTTGCCAAATGTAATTTATTTGATAATTTGTTAGTGATGGCGAGCATTGGAATTTCATTCTCAGTTGCAATATTATAATTGAAGAAAATTGCTAGGCCGATAATAATTCCAAGAATAGCAGTAAAAATTCCACCGATTATCGCACCCATACATGCTTCATTTTTATTTCGCAATGTTTCTAAAATCGGAATGATTACGCAAATTCCCGTAACAATGTTGAATGACGAATATAAAATAGCTTGCTTAATCCAAATTTGATTTTGGTAAAAACATTCACGTTTGAAAACGGTTAACAATCCGATTAAAATTATTCCGAAAAATAATATTGGTGCGATAAAAAAATTTATTTTCGCTATAAAATTTGTTCCAAATAAATATGAAAAGTAACATGCGGCCGCCATAAAAATTATTCCGCAAATATAATGGCAATTAAATTCTTGTTTTAAAGTTGCACCTGTTGCCGAAAGCATTGTCGTATACATAATAAATAAAAAAATGCTGACGATTGTTTCCATTATAAATGAAAAATCGCCGAGCATATATTTAAAAAAATCGTTGGCCGTATAAATATTTTTTATGGCTGCAATTTTTAATGTACAAAAACCTGTAAGGCTGAAAATTATTCCCGACAAAATTATCCCACAAAATCCTTTATAGCCATAATTTATAAAGAAAGTTAAAATTTCTTTACCTGATGCGAATCCCGCACCTAATATCACTGCCGTATATATTCCTGCCATTTTTAATGCGTCCATTAGTTTCATCTCCGTTATAGAAATTTATGATAATATCTAAAAAAAAATAACGGAGGTAAAAAATGAAAAATGTTTTAGTCACAGGCTCATCACGCGGTATCGGTAAAAGTATTGCAAAAAAGTTTCTTGAATATAATTTTAATGTTTGTATTAATGCTTATAAAAGTGTTGCAGAATTAAATTCAACATTAAATGAATTCCAAAGCGAAAATGTTTATGCAATAAAAGCTGACGTTTCAGATTACGCACAATGTTTACATATGTTTGAGAAAGCAGAAAAAAAATTTGGTTCGGTCGATATTTTAATTAATAATGCTGGCGTCTCACATATTGGTTTATTTAATGAAATGCAGCCGAATCAATGGCAAAGAATTATGGACATAAATTTTGGTTCAGTGTTAAATTGTTCTCACATTGCAATTCAATCAATGATTAAAAAACATTCGGGTGTCATTATAAATGTTTCATCGGTTTGGGGAGTTGTTGGCGCTTCGTGTGAAAGTGTTTATTCAGCGTCGAAAGGTGCTGTTAATTTATTTACAAAATCTTTGGCGAAAGAACTTGCTCCATCAAATATTCGTGTTAATGCAATTGCGTGTGGAATGGTTGACACAAAAATGAATTCAAATTTAACTGTGCAAGAAAAATTTGAATTACAAAATGAAATACCGATAGGATATTTTGCAAATGGGAAAGATGTTGCAGAGCTCACATATTTTTTAGCGTCAGATGTGGCTTCATATATTACGGGGCAAGTGATAAATTTAGATGGTGGTTGGATTTAATTTAAGTGGAGGGAAACTATGAACGAAAAAATTTTTGTAGCGGGAATGCAAAAAATCTTTACTAGTATTTTTATTGTGTTCGCCGGAATTATTTTGTATAAAATTAGCCAAGTAACTATTAAAAAAATTTTGATGCGTAATGATAATTTTATTGCCTCACGAAAATATAAAACGCTTTCAACTTTACTTAACAGTATCGCTAAATACCTAATCGTTTTATTCGCAGTTTGTAAAATATTTTGTTGCTTCGGCGTCGATATTAAATCAATTCTTACTTTCGCCGGTATTGGTGGTTTAACTATTGGTCTTGGCGCTCAAAGTTTAGTTAAAGATTTTATTACCGGAATTTTTATTTTGTTTGAAGACCAATTTAGTGTTGGCGATGAAGTCGAAATTGGTGATAAGTCCGGCGTCGTTGAGGCTATTACTTTACGTACGACAATCCTTAAAAATCCTAATGGCTATATCCATATCATCCCTAATAGTGAAATTAAAATTATTACGAATAAGAGCCGTACATAATCCTTCACAAAAAATTTGTTTGTACATATATAAAAAATAGGGGGAAGATATTATTTCAAATTTTTAAGGAGGATTTTTTATGAGTGCATTTGAATTTTCTAATAATAATTGTAATGATTGTAATGATAACGTAGATAATGTTGACAATAGAAAAATTAAGGAAGAATGTATTATTGCACTAAAAGTTTATGACTCATGCCGTCAACAAGATTGTTTAACTGCTAATGAAATTGGTCCGGCTCGTGCCGCTAATAATGTTACAATTGGTAGTGAACAAATCCAAGAAGGTGAAATAATTGATCCACCATCAAATGCTGCTGCCGTTACTATTGACAATTTATGCATAAAAAAAGTTATTATTGTTGCGAAAACGCCAAATCCATTTAAAAATGGTTTTTGGGATGTCGATTTAAAATACGTTTTCCAATATAGTTTGACATTCAGAGAAGCTGATGGTACAACAATAAATTCACCTGTTTGTGCAAATAGTATATTTAATCGAAAAGTTACATTGTTCGGTTCGGTTGGCTCCGATTTAATTATTTCTACCGATTTATTCAAAAGTACTACGAGCGACTCGACAACTTTACGCGCTGAACCATTTATTTTAGTTGAGGCAAAAGCTGTTGCATTAGCCGCAGAATTAAAATTGCAAAGAAGATTTGGCAATACTCAAGATTTACCACCAGAACCAAATCGTGTAAATGTTACAATAGGTTTGTTCTCAATTGTAAAACTTTATCGCCTTGTAAATCTTAATGTTCAATCAAAAGGATTTTGTATTCCTCGTGAATGTGAAGATGTTTCACCGTTAAATCCTTGCGATTTCTTTGACAGTTTAGATTTCCCAATGGATGTATTTGCTCCGCCTCAAAAACCTGAATTTTTAGCGGGAATCAGTGGAAATATTCCGAGTTCACGTCCACAAAATCCGGGAGAAAGTGATTGTGGTTGTGGGCAGTAAATTATGAAAGACCTTACTTTTCTTGAAAGAAAAGTAATCAAAAGAACTTTAATAAAAAATCTTTGTGTGAGTTCACACAAAGATTTTTTTTTGTTAAAGTTTTTTTGGTTCTTTTTTTACAAAAAAAAGAACGGTTTTGTTTTTAAAATCCGCACCAAAAATTACATAAATAAAAAATTTATAACTTGAGCATATTACAAAAAACAGAAAAAATTTTTGAACATAAAATTTTTCAGCGCAAAAGCGCTTTTTTCGGCAATTTATAAACATATTCATTGAAATGCTTTTCAACGAAAATTTAAATTTACAGCGCTCTTAAACTTTGCGTCAAATGATTAAAAAAAATTTGACATAAAAATTCTTTTATGGTAACATTTTCTGAAATCCCCTTAATTATATTTTTTGAGTAGAATCTTTATTTTCGTTGAAAAGCATTTTAGCGAATGCATTTAAAAATTACAAGGAGGAAACAAAAAATGAATAAAAAAATCCTAGCAATATCAATGGTTTCAATTATAACACTCAATACTTTTCCATTAAACATTTTCAAAAAAGCAACGAAAGCTGCAAGTTTCGTCTCAAACGTCAGCAAAATTGAAAATCCTGTCGCCGGCGGTGACAATGATAATTGGTCAGGAAATTATATTTACTTCGGTAATTATCCACAAACTTTAAAATCTGGAGCAGCTTCAGATTCAAAAAATATAAATGATTTTGAAATCGACCCAATTCGTTGGCGAGTTCTCGACACAAACAACAAAGCCTGGAGTGGCTCAAAAGAAAATGATTTTAAAATAAATGCAGGTTGGGGCAATGAAACAGGCGGTCGACAAAACGCACCGGTTGGTGGCAACGGGATATTACTTTACTCCGACATAGCATTAGACGCGAAACAATATCATCCAACGCATAATAGTGGCAATGAAAAAAATGAACTATGTTGGGGCGGAAATGGAGGAGGAAGTGGAAAAGGATGTACATTGTGGGCATGGTTGAACGGCTACGGAAATGGAAGTGTATGGGGCGGAGCTAGTGTACCCGGCGCACCATTTTTGACAAATGCTTTTAGCAGCGCCGAACAAAACGTTATAATGCCAACGAAAGTTTACAGCGAAGATTTAAATTCGGATAGAGGTTTAGCAAGTTCAGCGCGAACATCATTAACAGAAGACAAAATATTTTTACCATCGTATAATGAAATGTTAAACGCATCGTATGGATTTACAAACACGCGTAGTTCTTCAAATACTCGTTCTTTTCGATTCTCCAATTATTCAGATAATTTAAAAAAATATACTTTTTCGAGGCTTCGCTCGCCAGGGAAGAGTGCCGACATTGCTTATGCCGCTACTCTCGATCCCGCTGGTAACGTTTACTACGACGACCCCGTCCTCTTCACTTTTGGGCTCTGCCCCGCTTTCAATTTAAATCTGACATCGGTGATCTTTGCATCTGAAGCAGCTGAAAGCGGCTCATCCGGCGCCGGAGGCGACGGAAAAAAGAGTTCGGTAGTAAGTTCGACTCCGGCGAAATTTTCATTGCCAACAGGCAAAGGAAATGATTATAAGCTAACGTTGAAAGATAGCAGCAGAAGTTTTAGTGCAAGTAAAACAGCTCAAAATGGAAACCAAGTTACAATTTCATACAATGGAGCAAAAACAGGAAGTAATGAATATATTTCGTGTTTGATATTGGATAACAATGATAAATCAAATATTAGATATTACGGTAAATTGAAGCAGGCAAATTCTACGAGTGGGCCTGTAACATTGGATATGCCGCAAGAACTCGCATATGGTGAATATACGGTTGAAATATTTAATGAGCAATATAATGGCGCTTATAAAACTGATTTTGCTAGTGATTTCAGTGAATTTACTGCAATTGTCAAATATATTCCAACCGTTACAGCTCCAACAGCAAAAACATTAACATACAACAAAAGCGCACAAGAACTTGTAAATGCGGGAAGAACAACCGGCGGAACTTTGCAATATAAATTAGACAATGGATCATGGCAAACAAGTATTCCAACAGCAACAAATGCAGGAAATTATACAGTTTATTACAAAGTTGTTGGAAATAATGAATATCTTGACGTCGCAGAAAAAAGTGTAAGTGTTACGATAAAAAAAGCGACTCCAAACGTGAAAGCACCAACTGCAAAAGAAGATCTTGTTTACGATAGTGAACAACATGAGCTTGTAAATGCCGGTAGTACAGATGCAGGAACACTTCAATATAAAGAAGGAAACGGAGCATACTCGACAAATATTCCTACGAAAACTGATGCAGGAACGTATACGGTTTATTACAAAGTTGTCGGCGATAGCAATTACGATAATGTAGCGGAAAAAAGT
>CANEHT010000019.1 GCA_947427385.1 uncultured Clostridia bacterium
ATTCATGAAAATTTGGTTCGTTATTTTCTTGTTGCTGTTCTTCTAAATTATTTGGGAATTCTCCTTCTTGATTTCGCACTTCCTCTGTAGCTTGCGGTATTAATTTTTGAAAACTTGTTCTTTCTGCAGAATCACCTAAAAGTGGTTCTTCCTCTTGTGATTTTGGTTCATATTTTTTCGGATTTAAAAGTTTGTTTATACTTTTAAATTTACTATTTTTCACACCAATAACAATTGCACCAATTATAAGTGTACAACCAGCGCATAACCAAACAAAAGGATTTGTTATTGCGAATACTCCACCAACAATCAAACCTGCGACTATAGCAGCATCGGCAATCATTAACCCAATTCCAAATCCTCTGCCTATCCTATTATTCCTTCTGCTTCTAATTAATTCATTTCGTATAATTTCATTTCTAAGAGCTTCTTTCCGATCTTCCTCAGACAATAAATTTATATGATCAATAGTAATATTAACATTATCAGGATTATTTTGATTAATTTCCAAAAGTAAATTAAGCGCTTGCCATCTTAATTCTTCAGGAATAAGTGTAAAATTTCTTGCAGTTTGATCGTAATAATCAAACTTTGCATAAACCCAAACGAGCCAAGCAGATAAATCGTTTTCATCAGAATGGCGCTGCCGAATATTTTCAAAAATATTTACAGTTGGTTTGTTTAAATTTTCATAAACAATATTAGAATTTGGCGAAATTTCTTCCAATAATTTTGTTTTTAAAGATTCTTTAATGAAATAAAATTCCTCTAATCTGTTAGTATCAAACAAAATTTTAATAAATTCAATCGAATAAAAATCTTTTGCTGAAACCGAGTTATGCGCTAAATTTATGTTGTTAAATTGATGAGCGTAATAATAAGCCGTTACACGTGATATCGGATTAATAATTTCTTCGCACTTTTTATTTAAATCATTTTCATTTTCATTTTTACTTTTATTTAACTCTAATAATTCTTTAGCCAATGCTCTCTTTTCTATCTGAACACTTATTGAATTATTGACTTTCACAAAGCAAAAAAGTTCTGCTCTTAAATGTTTATTTTTTATTGCCTTTAATTTATCCATATTAAATTTTTCTTTTTCAGAAGGAGGAAATTCATTAAATTTCGAGATGATCTCTAAAAAATTTTTTCCCTCTTTTAGAATAATTCCATCTTCGGAAACTTCATCATTACAATAGTTTATTACATTATCCAAACTTCCTGTATAACCTTCCACATCTTTCACCTTCTTTTTATAAAGTTTATTACTATTAGTTTGACATATATTTAGTACAATTACAATTAAATTATATTAGAATATTTTTTCCGCAATAACTTTTACATAAAAACAGACATTTATTTTGAACAGCCCCAATTATTAAACAAAAAAATGTACTAATAAATTGGGAGCTATTTGAAAAATCTTCTTTTTCCATAAAAATCACAACCCCTTTTAAAAAATTTAATCGTAATCGTATATAAAATATTATAACAAAAATTGAAACAAAATTCAAAAATTGAGTAAAAAAAATCAGACAAAATATTTTGTCTGGAATTAATATTAATTTCTTATTCGTAATTTCTATTTTAATGCTAAAAGTAATTGATAAATCGTTTGATTCAAAAGTGGATGAATAACCTGTGGCGCTATCTCATTCATTGGTTGTAATACAAAATCACGCTGATACATCCCGTAATGCGGAATTATTAGTTCCTCATTTCGTATTACTCTATCTCCATAAAGTAAAATATCAATATCAATCGTACGTGGCCCCCAATGTATTTCACGTACTCGTCCTAATTTATTTTCAATATCATTTACTACTTTTAATAATTCTAATGGCTCAAGTAATGTTTTAATTTCAATAGCGCCATTTAAAAAATTATCTTGCTTAACTTCACCCATTGGCTTCGAAATAATAAAGTTTGAAACTTTTTCGATAATAATTTTAGGTTCGTTACCTAAAAGTTTTACTGCCTCATTCATATTTTTTTGTTTATCACCTAAATTTGAACCTATTCCTAAATATACGGTCTGCCACTTCCGTTTTATTTTTATACTTACATTTTTAAATGATAAATCTATTGGAGCTAATGGTTTTTTTATCTCTAACTCAATTTCATCTACTTTAAATTTTAATAAAATAGCTTCTGCTAAATTTTGAGCAAGTGCCTCTAGTAAATTATAACTATTTTCTTTCATAAAATTATCAGCAAAGTGCGCAACATCTGAATAATTTATCGTGTCATAAATATTATCAGTACGCCCCGCAGTTTTTATATCATATGATAAAAAAATTGAGAGGAAAAATTTTTGGCCTAATGATTTCTCCTCACTTAATACTCCATGCCTTGCAAATACTTCAAGGTCAATAATTTTAATCTCATCCATTTATTTTCACCCTATTTCACCTTTAATAGTTTGTGCCATTAAAATAGCACGATAATTTTTCTCAACATCATGAACGCGTAAAAAATTACAACCATTTATAGTAGCAATAGCAGAAATTGCAATAGTACCTTCTTCACGTTGATTAACCGGTAGATTTAAAGTTAAACCGATTACAGATTTACGTGATACGCCAAGTAGAATAGGATAGCCGAAAATTTTCCACGCATTTAAATGACGAATACAATATAAATTTTGGAGATAAGTTTTCCCAAAGCCAACACCTGGATCAATAATTATTTTATCATCAGAAATATTATTTTGTTTAGCAATATTAATTGATTCAGAGATTTCATTTTGAGTACGAATTATGAAATCATTTTCATTAATATCGGAAGGATTTTGCTCACGATTATGAGTGATACATACGGGAACGTTATATTTTTTTATTAATGGTGCCATATTTTTATCACGTTTAAGGCCCCAGATATCATTTACGCAATCAGCGCCGGCATCAAGTGCGGCACGAGCGACTTCAGATTTATAAGTATCGATTGAAATTGGGATTTGGTATCTAGATTTTATTTTACGAATGATAGGGACAACACGTTCAATTTCTTCGTTGATAGTAATCATTTTATAATTCGGACGAGTTGACTCACCACCAACATCAATGATATCGGCACCGCTATTAATCATTTTATCGACATGTTCTAACGCATTTTTATCATTATTAAAATTTCCGCCATCAGAAAATGAATCAGGAGTTACATTTAAAATACCAACGATATAAGTTTTGTTTGGACTAAAAATTTTACTGCCAATTTGCATTTTAATTCACACTCCAAATTTAATTAGATTAAAAAAATTATCGGTTAAATTTTTATCGGTCGAGAAAATTCCTTTAGTGACATATGTAATAGTTTTCGTACCGGGCTTTTTTATTCCACGCATAGTCATACATAAATGTTCAGCTTCGAGCATAACGATAACACCTTTTGGATTTACGTAACTAATAA
Organism: uncultured Clostridia bacterium; assembly: GCA_947427385.1. GTDB lineage: Bacteria > Bacillota > Clostridia > Lachnospirales > CAMVHY01 > CANEHT01. Next base: position 3,412 of record CANEHT010000019.1, read on the forward strand.
TTTTCTGAGCGATTTCATTCGTTAATTTTTCTTGGAGCTGTAATTTTTTTGAGGAAGTATCGACGCAACGAGCTAGCTTACTTAAACCTAAAACTTTTCCATTAGGAATGTAAGCGATATGTGCATAGCCAAAGAAAGGTAAAAGATGATGCTCACATAATGAATAGAAATTTATATTTTTTTGTAAAACCATATTGTTATTCGGGGCCTCGAATGTTTTTATTTTTTCAATATTATTTTTGAGATTAGTCGCGGAAAATAATTCTAAGCACATGTTAGAAATACGATGTGGAGTATCTAAGAGCCCAATTCGATTTGGATCCTCACCAATACCTTCTAAAAATAATTTTATAGCGGCCTCAATTTTTTCTTTCTCAATCATTTTTTCTCCTCCAAATCTTTATCAACTTTTTTTAAATATTGACAATATAATTTTTGTATTATATACTAAAAATGCTGTCGCGACTAATTTTATAATAAATTTTAAGGAGATGTTTTAATTGAATAAAGCTAGAAATAACTCTGATCCAATAAGTATACTTGCAAGTAATATATCTCAATGGGAAAAAGATTTTGAAGAAAAAAAAGACATAGTTAACAATTATCTACACACTTTCAATCTTCAAAACGGTTATAACTTAACTTGTGATTTTTTATTGAAAACAGCTGCAAAAATAGATTATTTTAGTGCTCAAGGAAAAAGCTTTGAAGAACCTGAAGAATTTACTGATTTTTCTTATTTTATGCAAGATGGTGAAGAAAGCGGAGACATTTTTAACAATTTTCTTACATTAAATTTTTTTATTAATTTAGCAAAAAAAATTATCCAAAGAGAACCTGCAGATTCCATTTTTAAGATTTTAAAAAATAGATTTTATAATGAAAACGATACTACAGGCATTACACAAGATGAACTCTCTAAATTGTTCCTCATCTCAGACGTTATTTTAGTTATATCCCCAATCATGGAAAATGAAATAATTAATATGCTTTCTGCAATTGTGTATGATGACGGTGAAGTATACCCAAAAGAATTATTAAAAAATAATGAAGCATTTGATAGTAAAAAAGAAGATCTTAAATCATATTGGGGCGAAAATTATTTTTTACATCCGTACCATACATTTTCCATCTTATTTGAAAAATGCTCTAAATGTGTATTTTCTGGTCATACTGAAAAAGAACGTACTCAATTTGTGAATGAAATTAAAAATACAGATAAATCTTCTGAACAAATTACAGATGAACAAGTTCCACAAATGGCTCCTAATGATAAAGAAAATGCTCTCTAATTAAAATAATGTCTACAAAAAATTATTTTGATAAATCAGCAACTTGAAATTTTATTTTTCAAGTTGTTTTTTGTTTAAATTTGTAATATGATATTTTTTATAAAATTACAGAAAAATATTGACATAATAATTTTAAAACTGTATAATGAAAAAGTTGTTTGTTTTATAAAAATTATTTATTAGGAGATGTTTTAATTGGGTAAAGCTAAAAATTATTGCGTTAAAGCCAGAAGAAAAAAAGGTTTGAAAAATTAAATTCACCCTCAAATGATCTGCACCCAAAAAGTCAGACAAAAATTAGATTAAGCAACCAAAGAGGATT
>CANEHT010000020.1 GCA_947427385.1 uncultured Clostridia bacterium
TGTAGAAGGTTGTTCTTGTGTAGAAGGTTGTTCTTGTGTAGAAGGTTGTTCTTGTATTTTTTCGTTTTGCAAACAAATTTCACGTGCAGAATTATGCTCATTACGATATTTTGATATAAATGCATTAAATTCATTTTTCTTAGAACAAATTTTAAATATATGTTCAGAATAAAAATTAAAAAATTCATAAAATGCATTAAATGAATGGAAATTACTATTTTCTATCCAATATTTTTTTAATTTTTCTTTAGCGTAGTTAAAACTTATTATAAATTCTAATGTTTTTAATGTAGGACTATTATTAGTTTCTATTCCTGTAACAAATAAATTTATTTGCTCTTTAATAACGTGATTTTTTTGATACTTTTCTAACATTGCATCAAGAATTAGAAAAAGTTTGATTTTGTTACTTGAAGTAAGGATACTTGTTTTTGTAGCACATATGTTTAAATTATTTAAAGCCCAATCTGAATCAAGTTTATCTGTAAATTGTATAAGAAAATTAATACAGGTTAAATTATCAAAATAATTAATTTGTTGTTCAGATAAAAAATGATTTTCAAATTTCTGAAATTGTTCTACTATTTCTGGATTTTTCTTTTTCAAAAGGTCTCTTTTGATTTCTTCAACTGTAGCGTCATGAGTTTTTTCGTTTTTGACAATGCTTTCAGAAACAATAATTCCCATTTCTAAATATTCAGTTAAAGTTAGTTTAGGTTTATTTTTATTTTTAGCATTAAATTCTTCAAAGACAGGGTATGCCTTAAATTTTTCTGTATTAAATTCATTTTCCCATTGAGTTTTATTTTTCATTAATCTATTATAACTTTCCATTTAAATTTCTCCTTATAAATTTTTATAAAGCAAAAGACCTTTTTATCATATATTTCAAAAATTAATTTGTCAATATTTTTTTGAATTTGTTATGAAAATTTAAAAAATAAAAATGTGAGAAATCAATTGATAAAAATTATTTTTTTAGTGCAAACAAAAACAGCTTGAAAGAATTAAAATTTCAAGCTGTTGATTTTATTGCAATTATTTTTTTATGTATATTTCATTTTGTGATAAAAATTATTTTCTCTCAGTTTCAATAGAACTTTTTTCCATTGATGGTATATTTTGAGCACGTTCATTTTCAATTTCCTCATTTATGCAAGTTTTACGTTCAGAAATATATTCTTCTTTATATGGAACTACAAATTCTTCAATTTCTTCCGAATAATTTTTAAATTGACTCCAACATTCCCAAAAAACAGTAAATGAATGAAAAATTTTTTCTTGTTCCCACAATTGTGGCAGCAAATCTATTACCTTTTCGTAGTTAGCATTTTGTGCAGCTATTTTTATTTCTTTTGATATTGGTTTTGATAAATCTTCTACATTATTAACAATTCTTAGTATTTGATTTTTTATTGCTTCGTTTGTTGAAAATTTTTCCAAAATAGCGTCAAAGATATAAAAACTGTAAGTTTTATAATAGTCAATTATTCCTGCTTGCTTAAAGTCGTTTTCTAATCTACATAAAATTAAAGAAACAATACCGAAATTAAAATTATTGTCAATAAGTTCCTCAGCCATTACAATATAAGTTTCTAATTCAGGGAAATTACAAAAATATTTTTGTTCTTTTTCAGATTTTTGCATACAAAATACAGCAAAATTTTCAAATAAATTGCCTGATTCTGAACGAACTTGCTCAATAGTTAAATTGCATTTATTTTTAGTATTAAATTCACTCAAAAAACATTTTATATTAGTTTCGGCTTCTTTAAAATCGTTTTCCCATCGTTTTTTAGCAAATATTAATCTCCTAAAGCTTTCCATTTTAAATCCTCCTATTTTTTATAAATTGAGAAATCAAACTAACAATTTTAATTATAAAATTAAAAAATGAATTTGTCAATATTTTTTTGAATTTGTTATGAAAATAAAAAAAATAAAAGCGTAAAAAATCAATTGACAAAAATTTTTTTTAGTACAAAAAGAAACAGCTTGAAAAAATTAAAATTTCAAGCTGTTGATTTTATTGCAATTATTTTTTTATGTTTCATTTTAATTTGTGGATGATTTATATTATTTATCGTTTTGTCCACAATGAATTTCATTTTAAACTTTTTCAATTCACTTGCAAGATTTTTAAAATTAGCTGCTCTTTCAAGACGTTTTTTTTCTAATAGTTTACATATTTTCTTTTTTAATTTTTCCATTCTATCAGAAGATTTTCCCATTTGTAAACATCTCCTTTATAATTATTTAAAACAAATTATAATATTAATTATAAAGTTTAAAAATAGATTTGTCAATATTTTTTGCAAAAAAAAATAAAAAACAGCTTAAAAAATAAAATTTCAAGCTGTTTTTATTAAGAAATAAAATAAAAAATTTAAATACAAATTCTCATAAGATCAGATGAAACTTTTGGAATTTTTTCTTCGCCACGAGAAAGGACATTCAAATATTCTTGAGTGGAATGATTTTTGACAAAGTTTTGCAATCTATCGTTTGCTTGATTAAGCATATCCATATCGTATCCATAATCAGGAATATACACATTAACTTTTGGTATTCCATTTAGGAAATGTGCAAGAAATCTATTATAAATATTGACATATTCATCAGCATTTCTGTTATTTAATAAATCTTGTGCTATTTCTAATAAAAAAGATATATCAGGATTACCTGAATGCTCGAATTGAAGAGACCACCTTTTGTTAGACAAATAATTTAACGAAAGGGGAAATTTTATGT